>JBHJGS010000009.1:0-109576 GCA_050331575.1 Rhodothalassiaceae bacterium
GGCTTCCGCGGGTCTCGACGGCTACGTGAGAAGCGAAGAACCAGTCGAGATGCGTTGGTGGCGGAGAGACAGGGATTCGAACCCTGGGTACGCTTGCGCGCACAACGGTTTTCGAGACCGCCCCGTTCGACCGCTCCGGCATCCCTCCGCGAAATGGGGCGCCCGCACCCCGGCCGATCCGATGATGGCAGGCCGCGGTCATAGCCATAAGCTGTCCCGCCGTGCAAGGCCTGGGGGCGACACGGCTGCGTGAAAGTCCGGCCAGAGCCTTATCCGAGCTCAAGCGAAGCCGGGGCCAAACCCTGGGCCGCCACAGCCGGAGCCAAAACTTGTCGTCGAAGCCTGGCCTGCCGAAGCCTGGCCCAAACCCTGGCCCGCCAAACCCTGGGCCGCCGAAGCCTGGGCCGCCGAAGCCTGGGCCGCCGGAGCCTGGGCCAAGCGCCGGCCGGCCCCCGCGGCCGCGCACCCGGCGTGTGCCCAGGCCGCCGGACATCCCAGCTCCCCAGCCCAGCTCCCCAAGCTCAGCCCCCCGGGCCCAGCCCCCAACACAGCCCACCGGCACAGCCCCTCAGCCCAGCTCCCCAGCCCACCGGCGCGCCCACGAGGCCGTGAAGGGCGGTTTGCTTGACTTTATGGGCCGCGCTGGCTTATCCACCCCGCTTGACCCGCCATGGGGGCTGACGCTCCGGCTGTGCGGGTCGGCAACCATTGAAGACACCATCAAGAGCCTGCGGCCACCGCCTTTCAAGCGGTCCTTCAGCGGAAGGGCCCCGGTCGGTTGCGGCGTGTATGAGAAGGAAGAGCCCATGTTCGCGGTTGTCAAGACCGGCGGCAAACAGTACCGCGTCGCCGCTGAAGACGTGATTCGCGTGGAAAAGCTGCCTGGCGACGCCGGCAGCAGCATCGATCTGACCGAGGTGTTGATGCTGGGCGACGAGGCCGGCGTCACGGTCGGTCAGCCGCTGGTCGACGGCGCCAAGGTGACGGCCGAAATCGTCGAGCAGACCCGCGGCGACAAGATCATCATCTTCAAGAAGAAGCGTCGGCACAATTATCGCCGCCGCAACGGCCACCGCCAGGATCTGACGGTTCTGCGCATCACCGGCATCGACAAGGCGTAAAGGGGATCAATCATGGCACATAAGAAAGCGGGCGGCTCCTCGCGCAACGGCCGCGACACCATCGGCCGCCGCCTGGGCGTGAAGAAGTTCGGCGGCGAGGCCGTCGTGCCCGGCAATATCATCATCCGTCAGCGCGGCACCAAATGGTATCCGGGCGAAAATGTCGGCATGGGCAAGGATCACACCCTGTTCGCCCTGGTCGAGGGCCAGGTGACCTTCGCCACCAAGCGCGGCGGCCGGCAATATGTTTCCGTGACGCCGGCGGCCAACGACGAGTCGTAACGCGCGCGCCGGCCGGACCGGTTGACCGAGTTTGCGAAGGTCCGGGGCGTCGTCCGTGCGCCCCGGACCTTCTTTTTCAGCGATGCCCCGATGAGCGCCGAACCGCAGGCCCCCAGGCTGGACACCGAGCTGGACCCCGACCTGACCACCGACCGCCTGGTCTTGCGCTTGCCCGAGCCCAGCGATGCCCCGGCCCTTTTGGCGGCGCTGAATGATTGGCAGGTCGCTGCCACGCTGGCGCGGCTGCCGCATCCTTATGAGCTGGCGCATGCGCGCAGCTGGATCGACGGGCGCGAAAGCGACCCCCTGCCGCATTGGCTGATCACCGCCGCAAGGGATGGCGGCGTGCTGGGCGGCATCGGCCTGAAGGACGAGGTCGGCGGGCGCCTGGAAGTGGGCTATTGGATCGCACGGGCCCAGTGGAACAAGGGCTATGCCGGCGAGGCACTGGATGCGGTGCTGGCGCATTGTTTCGGCCCGCTGGCCCTGGACGAGGTGTGGTCAGGCCATTTTGCCGACAATGCCGCCTCGCGCCGGGTGCTGCTGCGCTCGGGCTTTCAGCCGGCCGGTAGCGAGCCGACCTTTTGCGTGGCGCGCGGCTGTACGCTTGATACCCTGCTCTTGCGCATCACGCCCAAAAGCTGGGTGCGATGGAGACCTGAGCGATGAAATTCGTCGACGAAGCCAAGCTTTACGTGAAGTCCGGCGCCGGCGGTGCGGGCTGTGTCAGCTTCCGGCGCGAGAAATATATCGAGTTCGGCGGGCCGGACGGAGGCAATGGCGGCCGCGGCGGCCATGTTATTGTGCGCGCCATCGATGGACTGAACACCCTGGTGGACTTCCGCTACGCCCCGCACGTGAAGGCCGCGCGCGGCCAACATGGCATGGGCCGCAACCGCACCGGCGCGCAAGGTGGCGATGAGATCATCGAGGTGCCGGCGGGCACGCAGATCTTCGACGAAAGCAAAGAATTCCTGATTGCCGATCTGACCGTGCCGGGCCAGGAGGTGCAGTTGGCGCGCGGCGGCGAGGGCGGGCTCGGCAATGCCCATTTCAAATCCTCCACCAACCGCGCACCCCGGCGGGCCACGCCCGGCGGCCTGGCCGAAGAGCGCACGGTGTGGCTGCGGCTGAAGCTGCTGGCCGATGCCGGCCTGGTCGGGCTGCCCAATGCCGGCAAGTCCACCTTCTTAAGCGCGGTCAGCCGGGCACGCCCGAAGATCGCGGATTATCCCTTCACCACCCTGGTGCCGCAGCTCGGCGTGGTTGCCGTCAAGGACAAGGAATTCGTGCTGGCCGACATTCCCGGGCTGATCGAAGGCGCCTCTGAGGGGGCCGGGCTGGGCACGCGCTTTCTGGGCCATGTCGAACGCTGTGGCGTGCTGCTGCATCTGATCGACGCCACGGCCGAGGATGTTGCCGACAAATACCGGCTGATCCGGGCCGAACTGGCCGCCTATGGCGCGGGGCTGGATGCCAAGCCGGAGATCATTGGCCTGAACAAGGCCGATGCCCTGGATGAGACCGCGATGGCGGCGCAGCGGGTAGCGCTTCAGGCGGTCACCGACGCGCCGATCATCTGCGTCTCCGGCGTGACCGGGGCCGGCGTGGCGGAGGCCCTGTCGGCGCTGATGCACCGGATCGAGGCGCGCCGGCGCACGGAGGCGGAGGCGGAGCAGACGTCCGCCCCGGGCGGCTGGTCGCCGGTATGAGCCGCTGCCGCTATCCGGTGCGGCCGATCCGCGGCCGGCCCGGCGCGCCTGCGACGCCGACGCTTTTGGCCGGGGTGCGCATCGGCCTGTTGGGCGGCTCGTTCAATCCTGCCCATGACGGGCATCTGCATATCAGCCTGCAGGCGCTCAAGCGGCTGGATCTGGATTTTGTCTGGTGGATGGTCAGCCCGCAGAATCCCTTGAAGTCGACCCAGGGGATGGCGCCATTCGCGCTGCGCTTTGCCTCTGCCCAGCTGGCGGCGCTGCATCCGCGCATCCTGGTCAGCGATATCGAGACGCGGATTTTCACGCGCTACACCGCTGATACCTTATGCCATCTGCGCGTCTTGTTCCCGCGCACACAATTTGTCTGGCTGATGGGTGCGGACAATCTGCAACAATTTCATCGCTGGCAGCGTTGGCACGAAATTATGAAGACGGTGCCCATTGCAGTTTTCGATCGGCCGGCTTATTCTCGAGGCGCTTTGAGGTCGAAGATGCCCCAGACGTATCGGCGGCATCGGTGCTCTGAGAGGGAATGGCGGTCGTTTGCGACATCGTCTCTACCGGCTTGGACCTTTATCACCTGTCCACGGCATCCCGCCTCGGCAACCCAGATCCGCGCTGTCCAACCATTCGGGCACGCGGATATTTTTTTGGAGAAGGAGTAATCTTGCAGGTTAGCCAATCGACGCTCAGCGTCCGCCGACCGGCCGCCCCCGATTTAGAGGGCCGGCTTTTGGAATTGGTCCTGTCCTGTTTGGATGACCGCAAGGCCGAAGACGTTACCGTCATCGACCTGGCCGGCAAAACCAGCATCGGTGATCATATGATCATTGCCTCGGGCCGGTCCAACCGGCAGGTGGCGGCGATGGCCGATCATCTGGTCTCCGGCCTGAAAGATGCGGGTTACGGCACCGCCCGGGTGGAAGGCCTGCCGCAGGCGGATTGGGTGCTGATCGATGCCGGCGACGTCATCGTGCATCTGTTCCGGCCGGAAGTGCGGGAATTCTACAATCTGGAAAAGATGTGGTCGCTGGACCTGCCGGCCGAACTGTCCGGAGACGGTCCGCTGAACTGACGGCGCCGGCGCGTTCGCCATGCAGTTGAAGCTGGTTTTGGCGTGCGTGGGCAAACTGGGCCGCGGACCGGAAGCGGACTTGGTGGCGCGCTATGAAACGCGCCTGCCCTGGCCGTGCACGCTGCGCGAGATCCCCGAATCGCGAGCCGAAACGGTTGATCAGCGCCGCGCCGAGGAAGCCGCCCGGCTGGATAAAGCGGTCACCGGCTGCCGCCGCCGGCTGGTCCTGGATGAACGCGGCAAAAGCTTGAGCAGCCGGGACCTGCAAGCGGTGCTGAGGCGTTGGAGCGAGGCGGGCGAGACCGATATCGCCGCGCTCATCGGCGGGCCGGATGGGCTGGATCCGGCCCTGGTCGATCGGGCCGATTGCGTGTTATCGCTGGGCCGGCTGACATGGCCGCACAAGCTGGTCCGGGTGATGCTCTTGGAACAGCTCTATCGGCAATGGTCGATTGCCGCCGGTCATCCCTATCATCGCGACTGACGCTGCTGACGTGAAGGAAGACTGCCCATGGCTGCGAAACGCCCCGTGATCTTATGTGTGCTGGACGGCTGGGGCTGGCGCGAGGAGATCGAGGACAATGCCGCCGCCCAAGCCGACACGCCCGCCTGGGACCGGCTGTGGCAGACCGCCCCGCGCGCGTTTTTGAAGACCAGCGGCCGGGCGGTCGGCCTGCCCGAGGGCCAGATGGGCAATTCCGAGGTCGGCCACATGACCTTGGGCGCCGGCCGGGTGGTGCTGCAGGACCTGCCGCGCATCGACCGCGCCATTGAGGATGGCAGCCTGGCGCAAAAGCCGGAGCTGACGCAGTTCATCGAGGCTCTGAAGCATAGCGGCGGCACCGCGCATCTGCTCGGCCTGGTCTCGCCCGGCGGCGTGCACAGTCATCAGCGCCACATCGCCGCGCTGGCCCGCGCGATCGCCGCGGCCGGGGTGCCGGTGGCCGTGCATGTCCTGACCGACGGGCGCGATACGCCGCCGCGCTCCGCCCACGGGTTTGTCCAAGAGCTTGACGCCGATCTGCCGGACCAGGCGCGCATCGTCACCGTGGGCGGGCGCTATTTCGGCATGGACCGGGACAAGCGCTGGGATCGCGTGGAAAAGGCCTATCGCGCCATCGTCGACGCCGAGGGCGAGCGGGCCGGCACGGCCGGCGAGGCCATCGACCAGGCCTATGCCCGCGGCGAGAGCGACGAGTTCATCGCGCCGACCGTGCTGACCGGCTATGCCGGCATGGCCCCCGGCGACGGCCTGATCATGGCCAATTTTCGCACCGACCGGGCGCGTCAGATCCTCACCGCCCTGCTCGATCCGGCGTTTGACGGGTTTGACCGCGGCGACGCGCCGAAGCTTGTCGCCAGCCTGGGCATGGTGCCCTATTCCGACGCGCTGGACCGCTTCCTGCCGGCTTTGTTCCCGCCGGAGGACATCCAAGACACCTTCGGCCAGGTGCTTGCGCGCGCCGGCAAGACGCAGTTGCGTCTGGCCGAGACCGAGAAATATCCCCATGTGACCTTCTTCTTCGACGGCGGCGCCGAAGCGGAAGCGCCGGGCGAGGAGCGCATCCTGATCCCCAGCCCCAAGGTCGCCACCTACGATCTGCAGCCGGAAATGAGCGCGCCACAGGTCACCGAGGCGCTGGTTGAGGCGATCGACGGCGGCCGGTTTGATGCGATCATCGTGAACTATGCCAATCCCGATATGGTTGGCCACAGCGGCGATATTGATGCGGCGAAACAAGCGGTCGAAGCCGTCGACCAGGGGCTTCAAGCGCTGCTGGCGGCGGTGGAGCGAGCCAATGGGGTGGCCCTGATCACCGCCGATCATGGCAATGTGGAGATGATGCGCGATCCGGACACCGGCGATCCGCACACCGCCCACACCAAGCTGGACGTGCCGGTGTTCTTGTTCAATGCGCCGGCGGAAACCGCCGTGGCGGATGGCACATTGGCCGACGTGGCGCCGACCCTGTTGGACCTGATGGGCCTGGAGATACCAGCCGCGATGACCGGGACCAGCCTCATCCGGAAGGCCAAGGGTGCCGCGGCTTGACCGCCTGATCGTGCTGATCCTGGCGGGCTGGCTGGCGGCCGCGCCCGCGCCGGCGCGTGCACAACAGGCCGAGCGCGCGGAGCTGGACGCGATCCAGGAGGAATTGTCTGAGCGTGCCGACCGGCAGCGCGCGCTGGCGCAGCAGGCCGAGGCGGCCGGGCGCGAGGCCGAGGCGCTGTCCCGTCGGCTGTCTGCACTGGCCAGCGACATTCAGGCCGCGGAGGAAAAGATCGCGCTGCTGGAAAATGAGGTCAGCGCGCTGACCGCGGTGGAGGCGGAAAAACGCTCAGCCTTAGAGGCCGACCGGGACCGCCTGGCCAAAACCTTGGCGGCGTTACAGCGCTTAAGCCAGCGGCCGCCGCAGACGGCCCTCCTGGCGCCGGGTGATGCGGTGGACGTGGTGCGCGCGGGACGCGCCTTGTCCGCGGTGACACCGCTGCTGCGCCAGAGGGCTGAGGCGACACGCCGGAGCGTGGAAGACCTGCGCCGGGTCCGCGCTGAGCTGGCCGCCGATCAGCGTGCATTGAAGCAGGCCCTGGCCGGCCTGACCGACCAGCGCCAGGACTTGGCCTTGCTTCTGGCCGAGCGGGAAGCCCAGCGCCGGCGGCTGATGAGCCAGGCTGAGCAAGAAGCGCAGCGGATCGCCCGGTTGGGCAACCGCGCAGAGACCCTAGAGCAATTGATAAGCGAACTGGACAGGCAAGCTGAAGAGCGCGAACGGCTGCTCGCCGAGGCGCTGGAGCGAAGTGCCGCACCGGCACCACGACCGACCGAACGGCTGACCGGCCTGCCCGCCCCGAATACCGATCTGCCCTTGCCCGCGCGCGGCGAGATTATCCAGCGTTTCGGGCAGGAATTGGCGGCTGGCGCGTCCAAAGGGCTGACCATCCGGACGCGCAACGGCGCGCAAGTGGTGGTGCCATTCGACGGCCGCGTGGTCTTCTCCGGACCGTTCCGCAATTATGGGCAACTCTTGATCATCGACCATGGCGATGGCTATCATAGTCTTCTGGCTGGTATGGAACAAATTAACGCCGCTGTCGGCCAGTGGGTATTGGCGGGGGAACCGGTGGGCGTCATGGCTGTTAAGACACCCTTCACGTCCGACGCCGCATCATCGGGATCTCCGGAATTATATGTGGAATTACGCAGACGGGGTCAGCCGGTGGACCCGCTGCCATGGCTTTCTACCGGGATAGGAAAGGTCGGCTAATGCGCACGATTTTGATGACGCTCACGGTCTCGATCATTTTGGGGGTCGCGCCTGTCGCCGCAGCGGAACGCAAAAGCGCAGACACCTACCAGAAGATCGAATTATTGATGAACATCTTCGAGAAGGTGCGCGGCGAATATGTCGAAGAGGTGGATGACGGCGACGTGCTGGAAGCGGCCATCAATGGCATGCTCGCCTCGCTGGATCCCCATTCCAGCTATTTAGGCCCGGAGACATTCCGCAATATGCAAGTGCAGACCACCGGGGAATATGGCGGCCTGGGTTTGGAAGTTTCCATGGAAAACGGCGTGGTCAAGGTGATCTCGCCGTTCGATGACAGCCCGGCGGACCGGGCCGGCATCCTGGGCGGTGACTATATCACGCATATCGAAGGCGAACCGATCCTGGGCCTGACCTTGACCGAGGCGGTCAAGCAGATGCGTGGTCAAGTCGGCACGCCGATCACCATCACGGTCGTGCGCGAGGGCGTGGAAGAACCTTTCGACGTGGAGGTGGTGCGCGACAAGATCCGCCTGCCATCGGTGGTGCACCGGACTGAGCGGGACAGCATCGGCTATATCCGCATCGGCGCTTTCAACGAGCAGACCACCAAGGGTTTGCGCACCGCCTTGGCCAATCTGAAGAAAGAGCATGGGCCTCAGCTTGAAGGGCTGGTCATCGACCTGCGCAACAATCCCGGCGGTCTGTTGGATGAAGCGATCAGCGTGTCGGACATGCTGCTGGACCGTGGTGAAATCGTGTCCACGCGCGGCCGCAACCGCGGCGACACGGCCCGCTGGAATGCCAATCCCGGCGACGAAGCCGACGGCCTGCCGATTGTCGTCCTGGTCAATGCCGCCTCGGCCTCGGCCTCGGAGATCGTGGCCGGCGCGCTGCAGGACCATAAGCGCGCCACTTTGGTTGGCGAGCGGACGTTCGGCAAGGGCACGGTACAGACGGTGATTCCGATCGGTGCAGACAGCGCCATTCGCCTGACCACGGCGCGCTACTACACCCCGTCGGGCCGGTCGATCCAAGAACGCGGGATTGAGCCGGATCATGTGGTGGAGCAAGGCGATCGCCGCCGGATCCGTCGCGAAGAAGATCTGCGCAACCATCTGCGCAATGAGGATCGTCTGGACGACACGCCCACCGCCGACGCGCTGTCGGGCGTGCTCGACGATAGCGAACCGGAGGAGGGCGCGCCGTCTGCGGCCAATGACAATGCGCCGGACGAGGATCTGCAGCTGAAGCGGGCGTTGGACTTGCTGCAGGGCATCGATGTGGCGCTCGGCGAAGTGCCGGAGGCGGCAACCAATTGACCGCTCCGCCGCGGTCCGGCTAAGGCGCTGGCATGGCGATAGGAACCGATCAAGCAACGGCCTCCGGGGGCGGCCGGGCCTGGACACTCCTGAAATGGGCGTGGGCGGTGACCGTGGTCGCGGTTGCCGCCGCGATGGCCTACCTGCAATTCAGTTATGAGCCGGCCCGCACCACTCCGATCGAGGCGGCGCCGGCACCGGAAGCCTCCGCCATCGCCATGCCGGACGTGTCGACACCGGCACAGACGGGGCCGGAAGCGCGCTCTGAAGCGCGGGCGCAAGCGCGCGCAGAAGCCGCCCCAACGCAGACGCCGGCGCAGCGCCCGCGCGACCGTGCCGATCTTGCCGCCGATCCCCGGCTGCTGCAGGCCGGACCGTTTGGCCCTTTGCCGACCATTGCAGCCGACGGCACGCGTCCGCTGGACGTTTATGCCCAACCGGCCGCTGCCAGCGGCGGACCAATGATCGCCATCGTGCTGATGGATGTTGGCTTAGCTCAGGACTCCAGCCGTCGCGCGGTGGAAGAGGCGCCCGAACCTGTCACCCTGGCAATCTCGCCTTATGCCAGGCAGTCGCAGGATTGGGCGGATCAGGCGCGCTTGGGCGGCCATGAGGTGCTGGTTATGGTCCCGGCCGAACCGGAGACTTATCCAGAAGACGATCCCGGGCCGCACACGCTGCTGGTCGATCAGTCCAGCGCAATCAATAAGGAAAAGCTCTATTTCGTCATGAGCCGCTTTAGCGGCTATGTCGGGCTGATCAATCACATGGGCTCGCGCTTCACGACGAGCCGGGATTCGTTGCGGCCAATCTTGCAGGATCTATCGACCCGGGGTGTCATGGTTGTGGATGCGCGGACCACCCGCTTTTCCGCGGTCGGCCGGATCGCACGGGAACTCGGTGTGCCCTACGCCATCAATAACCGAAATATCGATGAAGTGCCCGATGCTGGCGCCATCGATGACAAACTCGCCAACCTGGAAGACCTGGCCCGCAGCTATGGCGCCGTGGTCGGCATTGGCCGCCCCTATCCCGTGACGATCGATCGGCTTCAGCGCTGGCACGATGAGCTGGCGTCGCGCGGCGTGACCCTGGTGCCGATTTCTGCCGTGGCCAGCCGGCAAGAGGTGAACTGACCGGCGTGGCCATGGCTGTTGATCCCGCAACCCTGCCCTACCGGCCGTGTGTCGGCATGATGCTGTTGAACCGCGACGGCCTGGTGTTCACGGGCCGACGGAAGGATACCAGCATCGAGGCATGGCAGATGCCCCAGGGCGGCATTGACCCCGGCGAGGATCCCGAGCAAGCGGCTCTGCGCGAACTACGCGAGGAGGTGGGGACCGACCGGGTGCGCATCTTGGGACGGACCGCCGAGTGGCTGACCTACGATCTGCCGCCAGACCTTCTGGGCAAGGTGTGGGGCGGCCGCTATCGCGGCCAGAAACAGCTGTGGTTCGCCCTGCGCCTTCTAGGCGGTGACGAACTCATCAACATCGCCACGGACACGCCGGAATTCTGCGATTGGCGCTGGATGAGGCCGGAGATGTTGCTGGAGGCGATCGTGCCGTTCAAACGCGCCGTCTATGCCCAGGTGATCGCCGAGTTGGGCCATCTCGCCAAACCCGCCCCGGTCAGCCCCGTCTGACGCGGCTTGCGGGACCGCAAGGCGGCCTGCTCCCAGCCGCCCGGCTAGAGCGTAGCTGCGGATCAGATCCTGCACCACCCATCAGCACGGCGGCGCCGGCTGCGTCTGATCACGCAGCGATCGGCTTGCGGTCTCAGCCCTCGCCGTTGCGCCCGGCTGTCAGGACCATGCGCCGCGTCTCGCCGCTTGCGGCCGGAAAGTCCGCGAACATGGCATCCACCAGAATCGGGATCATCAGGCCCGTTCCCTCCAAAGCATTGCGCGAATGCGCGCGGACCACGAACACCTGTTTGCCTTCTGGATCGGTTAATTCTACCGCCAACAGCCAATCGCGGAGTGCGAAGCACAGAGCCTTGCAGTCAAGGGTTTTTCGCCTTTTAAGCGCAAGCTTTGCCATGACGAGTCAAAGGCCGGGGGAGTTGCCCTTCCCGGGTAGGATCCCGCGCCACAGGATCTGCCAGCGGCCGTTCTCCTGCACCAGCACCAGATCCTCGCCGCCATGCTCGGCCTGGTCCGCTCCGGCCAGGCGATAGCGGATGTGAAAATGCAGGCGCACCACGGCGGTGGCGCCATGCACCAGCACGACCGGCTCGCCCATGTCGAACGCCAAGGTCACCGCGGTGTCGGCATAATCCGCATAGGCCTTCACGCAGGCGGCGCGGCCCTGCGCCAGCACCGCCCCTTGCGCCCCGATGATCACCGCATTGGCGTGGAAAAGCGGCTCCAGGCTGGCAAAATCCTGTTCCTGCCAGCCACGGTTCAGCTGCGCCACGACCGCCTTGACCGCGGCGAGATCCTCGTCTTCGCTCACGCCGCCAGGCGCCGCAAAACGAAGTGCAAGATGCCGCCGTTCAGATAATAGTCGACCTCATTGGCGGTATCGATGCGGCAGAGCAGGGACACGGTCTTCTTCGACCCATCGCCATAGTGGATCGCCAGGGAGACATCCTGCTGCGGCTTGATTTCGCCCTCAATGCCGCTCAAGTCGAAGGTTTCCTCACCGGTCAGACCGAGCGTCTCGCGCGTGTCGCCCTCCTTGAACTGCAGCGGCAAGACGCCCATGCCGACCAGATTGGAGCGGTGGATGCGCTCAAAGCTCTCTGCGATCACGGCCTTCACGCCCAGAAGCCGGGTGCCCTTGGCGGCCCAGTCGCGGCTGGATCCGGTGCCATATTCCTTGCCGGCGACGATAACCAGCGGCACGCCGTCAGCCTGATAGCGCATCGCCGCATCATAGATCGACATCTGCTCGCCGGAGGGCTGATGCACGGTCCAGCCACCTTCGGTGCCCGGCGCCAACTCGTTGCGCAGCCGCACATTGGCGAAGGTGCCGCGCATCATCACCTCATGATTGCCGCGGCGCGACCCATAGGAGTTGAAATCGACCCGTTCGACATTGTGGTCGAGCAGATATTGCCCCGCCGGCGCCTCCGCCTTGATGGCGCCGGCCGGGGAGATATGGTCGGTGGTGATGCTGTCACCCAGCTTGGCCAGCAGGCGCGCGCCCTTGATGTCGGACAGGCTGCCCGGTTCCGGGCGCATATCCTCGAAAAAGGGCGGGTGCTGCACATAGGTGCTGTCGGCCTTCCAGTCATAGGTCTGACCCTCGGCCACCTCGATGCCGCGCCAGGTCTCATCGCCGGTGAACACATCGGCATAGCGCGTGTTGAACATGTCCGAGGTGATCGCCTGGCGCACCACCTCCTCGATCTCCTTGGACGATGGCCAGATATCCTTCAGATAGACGTCCTGACCGTCCGTGCCCTGGCCGATCGGGTCCTGGGTGATGTCGATCATCATATTGCCGGCCAGCGCATAGGCGACCACCAGCGGCGGGCTGGCGAGATAATTCGCCCGCGCATCCGGGCTGACCCGGCCTTCGAAATTGCGGTTGCCGGACAAGACCGAGCAGCACACCAGCGCGTTGGCGTTGATCGCGTTGGAGATCGGCTCGGGCAGCGGCCCGGAATTGCCGATGCAGGTGGTGCAGCCATAGCCCACCAGATTGAAGCCGAGCGCGTCGAGATCATCCTGCAGGCCGGCACGCGCCAGATAGTCGGTGACCACCTGGCTGCCCGGCGCCAATGAGGTCTTCACCCACGGCTTCACCGTCAATCCCTTTTCCAGCGCGTTGTGCGCGACCAGACCGGCGGCCAGCATCACCGAGGGATTGGAGGTGTTGGTGCACGAGGTGATCGCGGCAATCACCACATCGCCATGGCCCAGATCATAGCCTTCGCCGTCGACGCTGACGCGTCTGTCCTGCTCGCCCGCCTTGCCGTAGCTATCGGCCAATTCCTGCTTGAAGGCGGGCGCCGCCTCGCTCAGCAGCACCCGATCTTGCGGCCGCTTCGGGCCTGCCAGCGACGGCACGACATCGCTGAGATCCAGATGCAGGCTGTCGGTATAGACCGGGTCGGGGCTGCCGGGCTCGCGCCACAGCCCTTGCGCCTTGGCATAGGCCTCCACCAGCGCCACCGTGTCTTCGTCGCGACCGGTGAAACGCAGATAATCCAAGGTCGCCTGCACCACGGGGAAGAAGCCGCAGGTAGCGCCATATTCCGGCGCCATATTGGCAATCGTTGCCATATCGGCCAGCGACAAGGTGTCCAGGCCATCGCCGTAGAATTCGACGAATTTGCCGACCACGCCCAGCTTGCGCAGCATCTGGGTGACGGTCAGCACCAGATCCGTCGCAGTGGCGCCTTCGGGCATCCGGCCGGTCAGCTTGAAGCCGACCACTTCCGGGATCAGCATCGAGATCGGCTGGCCCAGCATGGCCGCTTCCGCCTCAATGCCGCCGACGCCCCAGCCCAGCACCGCCAGGCCGTTGACCATGGTGGTGTGGCTGTCCGTGCCGACCAGCGTGTCAGGATAGGCATAGGTCGTGCCGTCGATATCGGCGGTCCAGACGGTCCTGGCGAGATATTCCAGATTGACCTGGTGGCAAATGCCGGTGCCCGGCGGCACCACCCGGAAATTGTCGAACGCCTGCTGGCCCCAGCGCAGGAACTCATAGCGTTCGCGGTTGCGCTGCATCTCCAGCTCGACATTCTTCTGAAACGCGGTCGGGTTGCCGAACGCGTCGACCATCACCGAATGGTCGATGACCAGATCGACCGGTACCTGCGGATTGATCTTGGCCGGATCGCCTCCGAGCTGGTTCACCGCCGCGCGCATGGCAGCCAGATCGACCACCGCGGGCACGCCGGTGAAATCCTGCATCAAAACCCGGGCCGGGCGATAGGCGATTTCCCGGGGATTGCGCCGGTCCGTCTGCCAGTCAGCGACCGCCTGAATATCCTCCCGCGTGACCGACGTGCCGTCTTCATGGCGCAGCAGATTTTCCAGCAACACCTTCAAACTGAAGGGCAGGCGCGACACGTCGCCGATCGCCTCCTGCGCTGCGGGCAGCGAGTAATAGGCATAATCCTTGCCGTTTACGCTGAGCGTGCGCTTGGTGTTCAAGCTGTCCTGACCGACCATGATCTGTGTCTCCTTGAGCAGGGATCCTGCCACCGGCGTGGGGCAAACGCGCGCGCTTACTTGGCCCGAAAGCGCCCAGCTTTCAAGCTAGAGCAACATCGCACCGATTGGAGTCGGGCCACGATGCCATTCGCTCCGACAGACGTGCTCGCCGTCCTAGACAGCGGGCGCCTGTCTGGATCGTTCCGCCCAGCGCGACCGCTGGTCGCAAGCGCGCAACCTGATCTGCTGCAGGTCCGTTCCTCGCACATCCGTCCTGAAACCGGAGTGAATTGTTATGGAATTCCCGATCATCTTGACGCTGGCGCTGGTGACCCTGCTGACCGCGATCGGCATGGCGGCCGTTTCCGGCCGGACTGCCAAGAAGGAAGGGGAAAAGGGCGTGAAATCCAGCCTGAAGAACATTCCTGAGAAAAATCCTCGCTAACGCCGGTTGGCGAAAAACTGCCTTAACAGCGCCGCGGCCTCGGCCGCGCGCAAGCCTTCATAGACCTCCGGGCGGTGATGGCAGCTCGGCTGCGCGAAAAACCGCGGCCCGCTGACCACCGCCCCGCCTTTCTCATCCTCCGCGCCGAAATAAAGTCGCCGGATCCGCGCGAAGCTGATCACCGCGGCACACATCGCGCACGGTTCCAGCGTCACATAAAGATCGCAGCCGATCAGCCGCTGGCTGCCCAGGCGCTGCGCGCCCTGCCGGATCACCAGCAGCTCCGCATGGGCGCTGGGATCGGGCCCGGCCAGGGTGCGATTGCCGTCCGCGGCCAGAATGGTGCCGCGCGCATCCACCAGCACCGCGCCCACCGGCACCTCGCCACGGTCCGCCGCGGCGCGGGCTTCGGCCAATGCCCGCGCCATGGGTTCGCTTCGGGCTATCTCTGGGCGCGGCGATCCGCTAGCTTGGGCGTTTCCGTTCATCCCGCCGTGATCCCTTATGGCCGACACGCCTCAGCCCGAACGCATCGCCAAGGTGCTCGCCCGCGCCGGCATCGGTTCCCGCCGCGAGATCGAGCAGATGATTGCCGACCGCCGGGTCGCCGTGAACGGCCAGGTGCTGGACACGCCGGCGACACGGATCGACACGCTGGACGATGTCACCGTGGACGGCAAGCCCGTGGCGCCGCCGGAAGCCACGAGGCTGTGGCGCTATCACAAGCCGCGTGGGCTGGTCACCAGCCACCGCGATCCGGTCGGCCGGCCGACCGTGTTCGATGCCCTGCCCGCGGGCCTGCCCCGGCTGATATCGGTGGGGCGGCTGGACATCGACTCAGAGGGGCTCTTGTTGTTCACCAATGACGGCGGCCTGGCACGCTGGCTGGAACTGCCGGCAACCGGCTTGCCGCGGCGCTACCGGGTGCGCGTGTTCGGCCAAGTGGAGCCCGACGCCCTGTCGGCGCTGAGGCATGGGGTGACCGTCGACGGCATCGCCTATGGCGCGATCGAGGCCAGCGTGATCCGCGCCCAGACCAGCAATGCCTGGCTCAGCGTCAGCCTGACCGAGGGCAAGAATCGCGAGGTTCGGCGGGTCATGGCGCATCTGGGCCTGCGCGTGAACCGCCTGGTCCGGGAGGCCTATGGCCCATTTACGCTGGGCCAGCTGGCCTCCGGCGCGATCGCACAGGTGCCCGTCGATCAGATGCTCAGCCTGCTGAGCGGCTATTTCTCCGCCCCGGAGACCGGGGCTGTGACCGGCCGGGCCAAGCCGACCACATCGCGCAAGGGCTGGGCGCGGGCGCGGCCGCCCAAGGCCAAACCGCGGCCCGGGCGCCGGGCCAAGCCGGAAACGGCGCAGACGCCGCGGCCCGGTCGCGGCCGCCCGCGCAAGCGCTGATGCGCATCGTCGGGGGGCGCTGGCGCGGGCGCAGGCTCTTACCACCTGAGGATGAGACCATCCGCCCGACCTCGGACCGCTTGCGCGAACGCGTGTTCAATATCCTCAGTCACCATGAGGAGGCGCGCCTTGACGGCGCTCTGGTGCTTGACCTGTTCGCCGGGACCGGCGCGTTGGGGCTAGAGGCCCTGTCACGCGGGGCCGCCCGGGTCGTGTTCGTTGACACCGGTGCGCAGGCGCGCCGATTGATCCAGGCCATGATCCAGGCGCTCGGGGCGGCTGACCGGGCGACCATCCTGGCCTGTCCAGCCGACCGCCTGCCCCCGGCCGAGGCGCCGGCGGATCTGCTGTTTCTGGACCCGCCTTATGCCCGGGATTTGGCCACGCCCGCCTTGGCCTGTGCGGTGCGGCAAGGCTGGCTGGGCCCGCAAACCCTGGCGGTGCTGGAGCAACGCAAGACCGACCGGCTGGAGCTGCCGCCGGGCCTTGAGATCCGCGACAGGCGCACCCAGGGCCTGTCCCAGATCGTGTTTCTGCGACGGATCGAGCACGGCTGACCCCCGAACCCCGGGGGAAGCGGCTGTGGCGGGTCAGATATCCTGCAAGCCGGCATAGACGATGCCGGAGACGGTGAGCAGCAGCACCAGGCTGTGGCCGATGGCGATCACGGCACTTTTCAGCACCGTCTTGATCCAGCCCTGTTGATAGGCGTGTTTCATCGCCACGATGAAATAGATCAACACCAGCAGACTCACCCAGTGACCCGGCGGCAGCGGCCCGACACCTCGCGCCCACAGCACCAGCACGATCATCAGCACGAAGACGAATGTGTGAAAGTGCAGCGAAAAGACGAGGTGGTTGAAGAAATATTGGCCGCGCCGCCGATGCAGCACGGACAATCCAACCGCCATCAACGGCAAAAGCAAGACCATGGCGCGGGGCAGCCAGGTGTTGAAGGCCCGGTTCAGGCGGGCCGGATCGTCTAACGAGCGCTGAAAACCCAGAACGAGCCGCTCCAGAAACCCGACCTGCTCGGGCAAGTGCGTTCCGGCCAGCTGTTTGTCCAGCGCGGCGC
This sequence comes from Rhodothalassiaceae bacterium, assembly GCA_050331575.1. Classification (GTDB taxonomy): domain Bacteria; phylum Pseudomonadota; class Alphaproteobacteria; order Sphingomonadales; family Rhodothalassiaceae; genus JBHJGS01. The sequence continues at coordinate 16,819 of JBHJGS010000009.1, forward strand.
GGCACTCCGGATCATGCCGAGTGACCGCTTCCGCCGGCAGGAATAGGCGGGTCCGCACCTGACATCCACCCAAGGCAGAGACCATGCTCTCGGCGAATTGCGCAACCTCTTCGCCCTCTTCCGGCGACAGATCCTCTGAGCCGATGGTGATGCGGGTGGACTCATCGATCTCGACGGTCCGCTCGTCCGGCTGTGTCTGGGCGCTTTCAGACGGCGGCGATGACGGCTCTGGCGGGGCGTCCTGCGCTGCGCCGGGACCCTCCACCCCGTTGGTCACCGGATCCGCACCATTCTGATCGAGGGTGAATCCGATCAGCGCGATGTCGGTGGCGCCGAGGGTCAGAAAGAACAGCAAGGAGGTGATCAGATAAAGCCGAAGCGGCGGGGTGTAGCTTTGCCGGCGCCCCTGCACATAGCGCCGGGTCATCCGGCCTGGAAAGGCAATGAGCGTGGCCATGGTGCGCAAGGCGCGGCTCTCCAGCGAGAACACATCGTCGAGGAAATTGACCAGGAAGGTGTAAAGCGGCCGGCGCAGATCATCATCCTTCTGGCCGCAATCGGGGCAGTAGCTGCCGGTTACTGCCGCACCGCAATTCATGCAGCGTTTCAGTCTCGTGCGCTCCGCCTCAGGCGCGTTGGAAGTCATAGACCGCTCCCAAGCCCAAAAGCTGGGTCAAGGCCTCCAGGGCGGCAAAACTTTCGCACATCAACGCCGGATCGCCCAGATCCTCCGGCGCCAGGCGGTCCCGATAGTGCTGGGTGACCCACGTCTCCAGGGCGTCCAGCCGAGCCGGTGTCAACAGCACCTGCGCGCCCAAGCCATCCCGATCCTCCGCGTCCAGCAGCACGCGCAAGCGCAGACAGGCGGGGCCGCCACCGTTGCGCATGCTCTGGCGCAGATCCATCACCTCGACATGGCCGATTGGCCCGTTCGATGCCACCAGGTCATCCAAATAGCGCTTTACCGTCGGCGTCTGCGCCACCTCCTGCGGGGTCAGCAGGGTCATGCGGTCCCTCCCGGGCAAGCTCAACAGCTGAGAGTTGAACAGATAGGAGGCGACCGCATCGGCCAAGCTCACCCGGGCGTCCGGCACCGCCACGAACACCGGCTCAAATCCCAACGGCTCGGCCGCCGCGCGGAGATCGGCATAGACCGCCTGGGTATCGGCGAAGGCGTGCTCATGGTGAAACAGCACCCGTTCATTGGTTACGGCCACCACATCATTATGAAACGCCCCGGCATCGATGGCCGCCGGCGCCTGCTGCGCAAACACCGCGCGGGCCACGCCATGGGTCCGCGCCACGGCTTCGCTGGCCTCCCGCACCTGGCGGGCGGGATAGCGCGTCACCGGCGGTTCAAAGGCCCGCCGGCCATAGACAAACAGGCCGATCCCCGCGGCGTCATGCGAAGCCGCCAGGCGTCCGTGATTGGCCGCCCCCTCATCGCCCAGATGCGCAGCCCCCGGCACCGGACCATGATGGGCAAAGCGGGCCGGATCGCAGAAGATCCGTTGCAACAGCCGCCCGGTCAGGGCCGCCTCCCCGGCGCGGTGAAACATCGCGCCCAGATTGGCCGGGGTGACATGCGTGCGGCCATCATGCGTGTCCAGCCGCGGCGTGACCGTGGCGGCATTGGCGGTCCACATCGCCGAGGCGGACATCAGATTGCGCGCCAGCAGCGGACTGGCCGCCCAAGCCGCCGCCAGCATCGCCTCGTCCGACCCGGCAAAACCCAGCGCGCGCAATGTCGCCAGCTTGGGCCGGTCATGCGGCGGCAGGACCCCCTGGATCAGGCCCAGCTCGATCAGCCGGCGCATCTTGGCCAGGCCCTGAAGCGCGGCTTGTCTGGGATTGGAGACCTGGCCGCGATTGCTGGTGGCGGCCAGATTGCCGCGCGACAGGCCGGCATAATTGTGCGTTGGCCCGACCAGGCCGTCAAAATTGACCTCCTGCCAGCTCATGGTTTCAGGCCCGGCGGCGGGGCCGGCGGGGTCAGCGTGTCAGCGAGCAGGCTGGCGACCGGATAGGCGCAATAATCGGCGGCATAATAGGCGCTGGGCCGATGATTGCCGCTCAATCCAATGCCGCCGAACGGCGCTTCGGAGGAGGCGCCGGGCAAGGGCCGGTTCCAATTCACGATGCCGGCGCGCGCGCGCGCATAAAAGGCGTCCCAGCGGGCCCGGTCATCGCTCAGAAGCCCGGCGGCCAGGCCGTATCGGGTGGTATTGGCCAGCCGGATCGCGGTGTCGAAATCCGCCGCGCGCTGCACCTGCAGGATCGGCCCGAACAGCTCCTCGTCCGGCAGTTCGTCAAGGCCGGACACATCGAGCAAGCCCGGCGTGACGAAGGCGTCCTCGCGGCTCGCCTCGACGATCCACCGCGCGCCCTGCTGCAGCCGGGCCTGGGCCTGGCGCATCAGTGCGTCTGCCGCCGCGGCGTCGACCAGCGCGCCCATGAACACCGGCGGCTCGCTGTCATAGGCGCCGACGCTGAGCCGGGGCAGCACCCCGGCGAGCGCGTCGATCAGCCGGTCGCCGGCAGCGCCATGGGCCACGATCAATCGACGCGCGCAGGTGCAGCGCTGCCCCGCACTGATGAAGGCCGACTGCGCCACGGTCAGCGCGGCGGCGTCGAGATTGGCCACGTCCCACACGATCAGCGGATTGTTGCCGCCCATTTCCAACGCCAGGATCTTGTCCGGCCGACCGCCCACCTGCCGGTGCAGCGCTGCGCCCACGCCCGGGCTGCCGGTAAACAGGATGCCGTCGACATCGTCATGCCCGGCCAGCGCCTCGCCGGTTGCGCGGGCGCCCTGCACCAGATTGAGCACGCCGGCAGGCAGGCCCGCCTCCTGCCACAGCCGCACCATCGCCTCGCCGAAGCCGGGGGTCCGCTCGCTGGGCTTGAAGACCAGGCAATTGCCCGCCAGCAGAGCCGGAACGACATGGCCATTGGGCAGGTGGCCGGGGAAATTATAGGGGCCGAATACGGCCAGCACGCCGTGCGGGCGATGCTCCAGCCGGGTGCCGTTGGATTGCTTCAGGCCGGTGCGCTCCTCATAGGCCTGGCGGCTGATCACGCCCTTGCGGATCATCGCCCCCACTTCGGTGCGGGCGTCCCACAGCGCCTTGCCCATTTCGCGGCCGATCGCGTGCGCCAACATCTCCTTGCGCTCTTCAATCAGGCTGCAGAAGCGCTCGATCACGCTCCACCGATCCCCGACCGGGCGGGCCGACCAGGTGTCGAAAGCGACACGAGCCGACGCCACGGCGGCGTCGACGTCGGCCGGGGTGGCCGCGCCGCCGTGCCAGACCTCGGCCCGATCGGCGGGGTTGCGGCTGGTCCAGGCCTCGCCTCCGCCGTCGCGCCAGGTGCCGCCGATGAACAGCTGTCCGCTCATGCCCCGCCTCCCTTGATCAGTGGCGCGCACCACAGCTCCGCCTCCGGTCCGTCCAATTCCAGCGCGTCCCATTCCTCGCCGGACAGGGTCAAGCCTTGCTCTGTCGGCATCTGGTCGGTCAGCAGAATGCGGAAGCGGTCCAGCGCGGGGCTGCACACCATCATCCGCACCGGGCCGCCCTGATCGGCCGAACCGACGCGGGCGGGCATGGCGCGCGCGGCCTGCACGCTGCGCACCTGGTCCATCGGTGCGGCCATGCTGGGCCCGGCATCGAAGATGTCGACCGCGCCGGCATAGCGGAAGCCTTCGTCTTCCAACAGGCGTTTGGCGCCTTGCGCCTGGGCGTGCGGCATGGCGATGACGGCGCGCGCCTGGTCCGGCAAGAGCGCCGTATAGAGCGGGAATTTCGGCATCAGATCGGCGATGAACTGCTGATTGCCTTGCGCATTGATGCGGTCGGCCTCGGCGAAATCCATGCCGAAAAAGTGCCGGCCCACCGCCTCCCAGAAGGGCGAATGGCCGCTATCGTCGATCCAGCCGCGGATCTCCGCCATGACCCGGTCGCTGAAGCGATTGCGGTGCGCGGCGATCAGCAGATAGCGCGCCTTGGACAGAAACATGCCCGCGCCGCCACCGCGGTGGTCCGGCGCCAGAAACAAGGTGGCGAGCTCGGTGGCGCCGGCAAAATCATTGACCAGCTGCAGCAGCTCCGTGTCGATCTTCTTGGCCGGCTGTCGGCTGACCTGGGTGAGATGCAGCACCCGGTAGGAATAGAAGGGCTCAGCCAGACCGACCGTGGCGAACACACCGGTGGTACCAACCACGCGGCCGTCGCGCTCCAGCACCAGCAGATAATATTCCGGACCCGGGCGGTCGACATCGGCCTTGGCGAAACTGGCGATTGACTGGTCAATGCGTCGGGCCAAGGTGGGCTCATCCGGCGGCAGGCTGGTCATGCCGTAGCCGGTGGCCCGCGCCAGATCCATCAGCACGGGCAGATCCGCGCGCCTGATCGGCCGCAGGCGCATCATAGCCAGGCGTCGAACCGGCCGGAGCCGAAGGCGTGCAGCACAGCGTAGGACAGCGCGGCCCGTTCAGGCAGGCTGGAGACGATCATATATTCCTCCGGCGAATGGATCTGAGCGCCGCGCACGCCCAAGGTGTCGACATTGGGCAGGCCGGCGGCTGCCAGATTATTGCCTTCGCACACCCCGCCGGTGTCGCGATAGTCGATGGCAAGGCCCAGGTCGCGGCCACATGCGGCAATCGCCTCCATCAGCCGGCGATTGGCCGCACTCAGCGGCTTGGGCGGGCGGTTGAAGCCGCCATGCAGCTGCCCAGCGATGCCGTCCTTGCGGTTCAGGTCCGCGACGATCCGGTCAAGCGCGTCTTGGGCCCAATCGCGATCCTCGGCCGTGACGACGCGGATATTGAAGCGGCATAGGGCGTGATCGGGCACGATGTTGGGCGCCGTGCCGCCGCGCAGGATGGCCGTGTTGATGGTCACGCCGTCGCGCTGCCCATTGAGGCGATGCAGCGCCAGCACCGCCTCGGCCAAGGCCACCACCGCACTGCGGCCGCTGGCGAACTCCCGGCCGGCATGGGCGGCCCGGCCGGTCACCACCAGCGTGAAATTGCCTGAACCCTTGCGCGCGCCGGCAAGGGCGCCATCGGGCAGGCTCGGCTCATAGGTCAGGCCGATCTGGCCGGCCTTGGCCGCTTCAGCCAGATGCGGCGCGGAGCCGAGCGAGCCGATCTCCTCATCGGACGAGATCAGCACATCCCAGCCCGGCTTGTCGGCCAAATCGCTTCTCTCCAGGGCCTTCAGCGCATAGAGCATGACCACCAGCCCACCCTTCATGTCCGCCACGCCGGGTCCGCTGACGGTATCCTCATCCAGCCAGGTGCAGCTCTGGAACGGATGATCGGCGGGATAGACCGTGTCCAGATGGCCGGTCAGGATTACGCGGCGCGGCGCGTCCGGCCGGCAGGTGAAGCGGTGCACCGGGCCCAGCTGAGCCGGGCCTTCCCGCCCAAGATCGTCGATCGCGGTGACCGGGGCGGCTGCCAGCTGCGTGTAGGCGACGGGCAAGGTGGTGAACGCCTCGACGATCGGGCCGGCCATGGCCGTCAGGCCGTGGGTGTTGGTGCTGCCGGAGTTCTGCGCCGCCCAGGCCAAGGTCAGGTCGGTCATGGCGCTGGTCTGATCACTCAGCCAGTGATAAATATCCATTGGCGCGGAAACCTTGGTTTAAGGAACGAAACAGCCCGGTCTGAGGGCGGCGCTCCGCTGTTCGTCGCATCTTCGGCTCGGCTAATCGCAGTCAGTCTGAACCATAACCGACCGCCCGTTTAAGCTTAACGATACAAACCCGCCCACGGCAAAAACAAAACCGGGCGGGATAGGACAGCAAGGATGACACACGATGCGAGCCCTGATTTTCGACCGGCAGGACCTGGTGCGCCTGTCCCTGAAGCACCTGATCATGACCCATACGGAGTGTGAGGAGGTGCTGGAAGCCAAATCCACCAGCGAATTCGTCTCGCTGGCAACCCATCATGACGATATCGATCTGATGATCGCCTATCCCGCCTCGGTCAATCTCACCACGGCGGATTGTGTTTGCCTGGCCGAGCGGCTGTTGGACGGCGCTGACCTCATCTTGTTCCGCGAGACGTTGGACACCGATGGGGCGGACTATCCCGATGTGACCTTTCTGGATCGGCATGCCGCGGCCGAAGACGTGATCGCGGCGTTGGACGTGCACGCAAGCCCGGCCGCGGTGGCCTATGCGCTACCGCCAGCCCCGATGGCCGCCTCGCACGTCTGTCAGCATTTGTCGCGCCGGCAAAAGCAGATTATGGCAATGGTCGCGGAGGGTTTGGCGAATAAAGAAATCGCCGCCCGTTTGGGCATCGCCGAGGGCACCGTCAAGGCGCACATTCATGCCGTGTTCAAGGCCTTAGGAGTGACCAACCGGACCCAGGCAGTGGTGCGCTACGGCGGGGAATTGCGACGGGCATGAGCCACCCGGCGGGTGGCTGGGGCGGCAGGATTCGAACCTGCGCATGGCGGTACCAAAAACCGCTGCCTTACCGCTTGGCTACGCCCCATCGGCCCGCTGAAGGCTGCGATAAATCATAACGCCGGCCCTTGTGTAAAGGCCCAAGGCCCGGCGTTGCGTTCACGCCGACGCGAGCCGGCCGCGCGCCTTCTTCATCTGGCACGCGCTGAACAGGCTGATATAACAGAACAGCACCAACAGCGCCCAAATCAGCCCCAAATCCGGCCGGATCAGCCCCAGCAAGATGGGGGCCGCGACCATGCCCAGATAGACCGTCAAGCCCATCCACCAGCGCGGCATCAGGTCATACAGATAATGGTGGAGGTGATTGCGGTCGGCACGGAACGGCGCCCGTCCGTGCAGCGCCCGCGCGAAGATCAGCCGCAGGCAATCCAGCACAGGCCATAAAAACCAGATCATCACCGTATCAGCTGAAAGTCGGTCGAACGCATGATTGACCAGATACAGGCTCATCAGGCCCAGCAGCACACTCAGCGAATAGCTGCCGCTGTCTCCCAAGAACAACTTGCCCCGCAGATTGAACACCAGCGCCACCGCCAGGCTCAAGCTCAGGGTCAACAGGGGCCACGTCAATGCCGGGCCGGCATATAAGCTCATGGTCAGGGACCAGATCAACGCCATCCCCAGCACAATCCCGTTCTTGCCATCGGCCATATTCACCGCATTCTGAAGGCCCAGGAGGCACAAGGCGGTGAACGGAAGCGCGAGCGTTCCCAAAAACACCGGCTGCGACAGAAACGAGAAGCTGAGGAAGGAGAGAGTGAGCGTCGGCGCTGCCAGCAGGGCCAGGACAATGGTGACGCTTGACAGCGTTAAGCGCCAAGCCGGGCTGATATGCTGCCGGTCATCCAAAAGGCCCAGCACCAGCATACCGCCAGCACAGGCGGCAATGACGCCGATGCCAGGATAATCCGGCGCCAGCAATATCAGGCACAGCAGCGTCGGCACCAGCACAGCCAGCCCGCCGGACAGCGGCGTGGGATATTTGTGCGTCTTCCGCCCGCCGTCAGGCGAGGGAAAGTCGATAATCGACAGGCTGCGGGCAATCGGCGCCGCCTTCCAGCAGATCAGGAGACAAAGCACGGGAAGTAGGACCGCGATGATCGTCATCATTCTTCTTTTCCGTTTTCGCCGGTCTTGGTGGACCGCCGGGTTTGAGCCTGAGCCGGCGGTGCGGAAGCCACCTGCGGACTTAACCCGCGGCAGCCTTTACGAAAGCTGAACGAGCCGCCCGTCCAAGGGTGCCGTTGGACATCGTCAGTTCGACAGAACCGACAAGGAGGCGGCGGTCAAGGCCAATTGACTCAAGATTGTTGAAACTTCACGAACAATTTCCAGGGTCGTATTCGGTTGCACCTTTTTCGGCACAACGATGGCGGCCCCGGGCTCCAAAGAATATTCCTTGAAGCTCCAGGCAGAGAGCTTCACCGGTTCGGCCACCCCATTGGGATGGACGATGAAGGTGCGCTTGCGGTCCGCGGTGGGCTGAAAGCCCCCGGAGGCTTCGATATAGTCGCGCACGTTGAAATCCGGCCGGAACGGCAGCGCTTGAGGGGACAGCACATCCCCATTCACGGTGACTGAGGTGGGCAGCTTGGGCACAAGGATCTGGTCACCCGGTTGCAAGGGAATATTCGCCGCCGGATTGCTTTGCAACGCCTCGACCCCGGCCTCCACCACCAGCCGGCCCGGCACCTCCACATTGGCCAGTTCAAAGGCCAGATTGCGTGCGGCATCGATGGCATCGGCTTCGACGTCGCCGCGGATAGAGGCGAGCGCCAGGGCATTGTTCAAGTCGCTGGCGGCGCGGCGTAAGCTTTCCTGCTGCTGTTCGCGGATGCTTTCGCGGGTGAAGATGACCCCAGGCGGATAGGCCTGATCGGTGTAGCCGCCGGCGCGTTCCAGCAGCTCCAGCAAGGTTTCGTCACGACGGACGGTATAGATGCCCGGGCGTGCCACTTCACCGACCAACAAGACGGTGCCGGCTTCACTATCGGTCTGCTGTGTATCGACATTGATCGTGGAGCCGGGGGTCACCTGCAGCGGATCGGCAGCCAGTTCTTCGGCGGACACCGCGTACCGGGTGAAACGGCGCCGCGCAGCCGTGCCGGCCAGCTTTTCGATTTCCAGGCGCTCGCGGTCAGCCGTCGGACTTAGACCGCCGGCCAAGTCCAGGGCCGATAAAGCCGAGATGCCGCTGGCGACGGGATACAGTCCGGCCTGGCCGACCGCGCCATTGATCGAGATCGATTGTTCCAGCGCAAACACCAGAAAATCTGGCTCGCCGTCGAAAAACGCGTTGCAGTTGCGCTCTTCTTCTTCCTGCACATCGGGCAGGCCCAGGCGTTGCCGCCTGGTCTGCCGCTGCTCGCTCTGCTCTTGCCGGGTTTCACGGCCCAATTCCGCAACATTGCCGGCACCGGATTGGCGCAACTGTTCGGTGCTGCCGGCCACGGCCCCATCGCGTTGGCGGCGGCGCTGGACAAAGGAATTGCGCCGCAGCGTGCCAAAGCGCTCGGGGCTGGACTGGCTGACGATCCGCTGCAGGTATCGCAAGGCGTCGCATTCCGGCTCGTCTTCCAGACCCAAAACCACGTCGCGCACGTCTTCGCTTGCCAGATAGGCAATCTGCTCGTGGGTCAGCACATACACCGCATCGCGCGGCGCCAGCACATGGTCGGCTTCGCCCAGCAGCACCTGCACCGGGTTGACAGCGGTCAAGCGCCTGGTTCCCGTCAGCGGGTCGATCCGGCGCAGGATCGCGAAGGGATAATATGCCTCATCGGTGAACACCGCGCCGTCCTGAAGCAAGGCCGCCAAGGTGCGGAACTGGGCCAAGGGGCGCGGGCCGGTGGGGTTGACCGCGCCCTCCAGGCGAACCTCGGCCAATTGCGCCGCCCCTTTTGGCTGGAACACCAGGATATCGTTCGGCTGCACGGTCACGCCGTCGCCGGTTGCTTCGTTCAATTGCTCCCGGCCCGAGGGTCCCAGCGATTGGATCAATAGCCGCTGGCTGGACGGCCGATAGCCGCGTCCGACGAAATCCAGCACTTGGTTCAACCGCCGGCTTTGCGCGGTCGGCCCAAGTTCGTAGATGGCATCCCGCACCGCTGAGCCGGCGGTGGCGAAGGTCGGGCCGATCACGGGCACGATCAGCCGGTCGCCGTCCTCCAAAGCGAGATCGGCGCCACGATCGCCGCTGAACACCGCATAAAGGTCGATGGCGCGACTTCCCTCAGCGCTGACCAGTTTCAACCGCCGCAGCGACCCGGTCTTCAAAATGCCGCCGGCCAGACTGAGCAAATCCAGGATATCGGCATAGGCGGGCAAGCCATATTGCCCAGCGATGTCGACCTCTCCGAACACACTGACCTGGATCAGCCGCGGCGCGCCTAAGGCGACATCGACGCTGGTGCCGACCCGGCGCTCGGCCACCAGCTGCTCCAGACGCCCGCGAAAGCTGCGCAAGGAGAGGCCGGCAGCCTCCACCGGCGGCATGTCGGGCAAGATGATGCGGCCGTTGGAATCGACCGGAACCGTCAGACTGTCCTGATCGGCACCATAAAAGCTGATCACCAAGGTATCGCCGACGCCCAACTGATAGCTCTCATCGACCCGGCCGACCAGCGGCAGATCATTGGGCGTGCGGCTGCGCACAAAGTCGTAACCATATTGCTGAATCAGTCCGCGGCGGGCCAATTTGGCGGAGAAGTCCACCGGGATATCCTCGATCTCGGCGGTGCGCAGCAGATCATAATAGTTTTGCCGTGCCTCGGCCTGGCCGAGCCGGTCTTGATAATCGCGTTCGATTGCGGAGAAGAAGATCTGCCGGTCCTCACCGCGGGGAGCACGCTCTTCCTCGCGCTGCAACTCCAAATCGCGCGCGCGCCTCCGCTCGCTATCCAAAGCCGAAGTGGAGTCGTCTTGGACCTGCTCTTGTGCGCGCTCGCGCAGTCGATCCAACAGATCCCGGTCAACCGGCTGTGCCGCCGCTGTGCCGACCCAAGCGATCGACAGACACACGAAGATCGTGAGCCGCAAACTCTGCAATACACCCATGGCCCACCCATGCCTTTTGACTCAAGACGCACCCGGCCCGCTGACGGCCGCCCAGGGGCACGCCAGCTTCCTCCCTTTAAGGGTGGTTGGACGTGCGGTCCAGATCCCGCGTAATGGCGAGGATATCGTCGGACAGGCGGGCGTCGGCTTCTTCCGGCGCGGGAACGACCCGGGCATCGGAGGCCGCTGAGGAGGTGCCGTCAAGCAGCGCCGGAGCCAAAACAAAAGCTCCCACAGCAACGGTGAAGACTGTGGCGCCCATCAATGCCGTGGCCCACCGCCTTCGTACCATGCCCAAAATCTTCACCTGACCACGCATTCAGCCGCCCCGCTAGCCGCGCCTTATTAGGTCAGCCCGAATTTTAGTGTCAATAACCCACCCGTTGGTGAAGCGGCGCCGTAATCGCGCCGCCGCCGCACGCGCTTCATCCCGGCCCCGGAACAGTCCGAAACAGGTCGGCCCGCTGCCGGACATGCGCGCCAACGCACAACCGGGCTCGGCGGCCAAGGCGCTTAAGATGTCCGCGATCGCCGGCATGATGTCGATCGCCGCAGCTTGCAGGTCATTTCGCGTCCGATCCCTTAACCAGGTGAGGATGTCGCGTAACTGTGCGGGCGAAATGGGGTCCGAATAGGGCAGAGCTTTGTCGGCACGGTGCGCGAACACCGCCCCGGTGGACAAGGGCAATCCGGGATTGACCAGCACCACATCGAAGGCCGGCAGACCATCGACGCTGTGCAACTGCTCACCAATGCCCTCAACCCATTTCGGCTGGTCGTTCAGGCAGGCCGGCACATCGGCGCCTAGGTCAAGCGCCAGGGTCGCTAATTCGGCCGATGGCAGGTCTGCGCCCCAGAGTTGGATCAGCCCGGTCAGCGCGGCCGCGGCATCGCTGGACCCGCCGCCGATGCCGGCGGCCACCGGCAATTGCTTGTCCAAAACGATATGGGCGCCGCGGGTTTCGCCGAGGCGCGCGCGCAGACGCTCTGCCGCCCGCACCACCAAATTATCAGCCCCGCTGCCGCCGGCGTCGGCCAAGGCGTTCGCAAACGGCCCTGTCACCTGCAGGCTCAAGCGCTCAGCCGCGCTCAGCGTGATGGTGTCGCCGGCGTCGGTGAAGGCAAACAGACTTTGCAGCAGATGATAGCCGTCGCTGCGGCGACCGGTGAGATGCAGGAACAGATTCAGCTTGGCCGGGGCCGGGCGCGCGATGTCGGCGCTCATTGACTGGGAACGGGCTGCGCCTCCGCATAGCCCAGGCCGAACCGGATCTTATTCTGCAGGGCTGCCTTCAAATCGCCATCCGCACCGGCATTCAAGGCATGGTCCCACTGGAAGCGGGCCTCGCGCTGCCGGCCGACCCGCCAATAGGCATCGCCGAGATGATTATTGATGGTCGGATCATCCGGCTGCAGCAGGATGGCGCGCTCCAGCAGTTCCACAGCGCGGTCATAATCAGCTTGCAGATAATGCGCCCATCCTAGGCTATCGATGATAAAGCCATTGTTCGGCGCCAATGCCGCCGCCCGCTCGATCATCTCGATGCCGTCGTCCAGGCGGACCCCACGATCAATCCAGCTATAGCCGAGATAGTTCAGCACTTCCGCGCGATCGTCATCGAGCGCAATGGACGCCAGAAAATCCGCCTCCGCCGGCTCCCACCGGCCGGTTTGCTCAAAACACACAGCGCGCGCGAACAGAACATACCAGCGTTGGCGACCCAGATCCTCGCGCGCCAGGGCATCACTGTAGGCGGCGATCGCCTGATCAAATTGCTCAGCCTGGCGGTGCAGGTCGCCCAGGGTCACAAAGGCGCGCGCGGGCGCCTGATCGCCTGTCTCCGCAACGAAGCTCTGCAATCCCTCCAGTGCTGCCTCGCTCTGGCCGGCAGCTTGTAAGGTATAGGCGATGAGAAAGCGGGCGGTATCCCCGCTCGGCCCGTCCGGGTCGATCTCCTGAAACGCCGCGATGGCCGAGCCATGCCGCTCGCTTTCCAGCAGCAGATTGCCGGTCAACAATGTCGCCTCTTCATAGTCGCGGCGCAGAAAGCTGCCGAGCCGGGCATAGATCAACGCCGGTCGCACCGCCTGACGTTGGGCGAATTGGCTGGCGATGCGCACAAAGGCATAGGCCGACGCGCCGACCGGCCGGTCCAACAGCAGCGGCAAGCGGCGGCCCTTGGCCGCGGCTTCGCGCCGCTCAAGCAGGAACGGATTGTCCGGCGCGACCTCCAAAAACTCGTCCAGCAGCATCACCGCTTGATCCTGCCGTCCGGTGCGCAGCAACAGATTGGCCAGTCCGGCCACCGGCATGAAATTGTCCAGCCGGCCGGATTCAATGGCGCGGCGATAAGCAGCTTCGGCCGCTTCATGATCATCAAGATAATCCAACACGAAGCCGCGGTGGGTCAGCGCGATCGAGCGCAAGGCAGGGTTGCGGGCCAGGGCATCCAAACGCGCCATCGCGCGGGCCTGATCGTCTTGCGCCGCCCAGATCCATGCCCCCAGCACCGGCGAAATCAAGGTGTCGAACCCGGATCCGTAAATCCCTTCCAGCCTTTGGTTGGCCCGATCCCAGCGGCGCCGGCGCATATCCTGCAGAACCAGCAGCATCTGCGGCACGAAAGACGGTTCCGGAGTCGCGGCCAGATCCCGCGCCAGGCCCAGGGCATCGGCATAACGCCCTTCCAGCAAGGTAGCGGAAAAGGCGCGCATCAGCACATGCGTGTTGGTCGGATCCTGATCGACCGCGGCGAGAAAATAATCCGCCGCGGCGGGATCCTTGGCCTCCAGTGCCAGCGCGCCCATGGCATAGCTGGCGAAATCGCCGCGCACATCGGGATCGGCGCTGAACCGGGGTTCGTCCGCGTGCAGCGCGCAGCCGCCCAGCAGCAGCGCCAGCAGGACGGACAGGCAGGCTTTACAGGTCATTGGCCGGCTCCGGAGCGGCGGGGGTTCGATCCGGCAGAATGGCCGCGTAAAGCTTAACAAGCCGCAAAACCCACCCGCTCACATATTGGGATAGTTGGGGCCGCCGCCACCTTCGGGAACGACCCAGTTTATGTTCTGAGTCATATCCTTGATGTCGCAGGTTTTGCAATGCACGCAATTTTGTGCGTTGATCTGCAGATAGGGCTCAGCACCGTCCTCCTCCGGTCGGACGATTTCATACACCGCCGCGGGGCAATAGCGCTGCTCTGGGCTGTCATATTCGGCCAGATTGATGCGGATCGCCGTGTCCGGCTCCTTCAGCTGCAGATGGACCGGCTGATCCTCTTCGTGATTTGTGTTGGACAGGAACACGCTTGACAGCTTGTCAAAGCTGATCACGCCATCGGGCTTGGGATAATTGATCGGCCGATACTGCTTCGCCTTGCCGGTGACCGCATGATCCTCATGGTGGCCGAAGGTCCACGGCAGCAGAAAGCCCAGGCCCAGTGACTGCAGCCAGCCGTCCAGGCCAGCATAAAGCGTGCCGCCGAGGAGGCCGAACTTCTCCAGCGCCGGCCGGGCATTGCGCACCTTTTTCAAATCCTGATAGATCCAGCTCTTCTCATAGAGCTTGGGATAGGCCAGCAACTCGTCATGCGCGCGGCCCTCGCCGATGGCATCGAATGCGGCCTGGGCTGCCAGCATGCCGCTTTTCATGGCACTGTGGCTGCCCTTGATGCGCGGCACATTCACAAAGCCGGCCGAACAGCCGATCAGCGCGCCGCCGGGAAACACCAGTTTGGGCACCGACTGAAAACCGCCCTCATTGATCGCGCGCGCGCCATAGGAGATCCGCCGGCCGCCCTTCAGCATCGCCTCGATCTGCGGATGATGCTTGAAGCGCTGAAATTCCTGAAACGGCGACAGATAGGGATTCTTGTAATCCAGTGCCACGACAAAGCCGATGGCCACCTGATTGTTTTCCTGATGATAGATGAAGCCGCCGCCGGCGACATCCTTGAGCGGCCACATCTGCGTGTGGATCACCGTACCGGCCTTGTGCTTGTCCGGCTCGATCTCCCACAATTCCTTCAGCCCGATGGCGTAGGTCTGCGGCTGACGCCCCTTTCGAAGATCGAAGCGCTCGATCAACCCCTTGCTCAACGATCCGCGCACGCCTTCGGCGAACAAGGTGTATTTGGCGTGCAGCTCGATGCCCGGGGTATAGCTGTCCTTGCGGCTGCCATCGCGCGCCACGCCCATATCGCCGGTGGCCACGCCGCGCACCGCGCCATTATCGTCAAACAGCACCTCCGCGACCGCAAAGCCCGGATAGACCTCCACACCCATCTCTTCGGCCTGTTCAGCCAGCCAGCGGCACAGATTGCCCAGGCTGCCGGTGTAGCAGCCCTTGTTGGACATCAGCGGCGGCAGCAGAAAGTGCGGCAGGTCCAGCTTGCCCGTCTCGGTCATGAACCAGTGATGATTGGAGGTGACCTTCTGAGTCAGCGGGCAGTCCTTTTCGCGCCAGTCCGGAATCAGTTCGTTCAGGCCGATCGGGTCAACCACGGCGCCGGACAAGATGTGCGCGCCGATCTCAGAGCCCTTCTCCAGCACGCAGACACTGATCTCGCGGTCTTCGGCTGCGGCCAGTTGGCGCAATTTGATCGCCGCGGCCAGCCCCGCGGGCCCGCCGCCCACGATGACCACGTCGAACTCCATCGATTCCCGTTCCATCACCTCGTCCATGCGTCTCGTCTTTCTGTCGGGGCAGACTGCTGTTGGGGCAGATCAGCGGCGCACCGCCGCCGTGGCTTATGACGCGCGCCGCCGCGCCGGTCAAATCGCGGGGCATGCTTGGCCGCACGACCGGGCTGGTTTATTCAACATAAACCATCATGCGGGAGATCAAAGGGTGAGCGTGGCCGCAGGAGGCGACAGGCAAGCGCTGGCCGCCTGGCTGGACTGGATGGCCGCCATGGGCGCGGATGAGGCGATCGGCGAGGCACCGGCGAACCGATTCGCCCAATCCGCCGCACGGCGCCGCGCGGCAGAGACAGCAGCGCCCGCCAAAGCGCCGGCAGCCCCTACGGCTATGCCCAAGGCCGGTCCGGCCTCCCCCGATGCCGGTGCTGATGCGGAGGCCATTGCTGAAGCGGCCGCTGATCTGGCGGCCTTGAAACAGGCGCTGCAGGCCTATGACGGCTGCCCGGACCTGAAATCCGCCGCGCGCAGCACCGTGTTCGCCGATGGTGTGGCGGGCGCAGACGTGATGCTGGTGGGCGAGGCACCAGGCGCAGAGGAAGACCGGCAGGGCAAACCGTTCGTCGGCGCCTCCGGCCAGCTGCTGGACCGCGTGGCCGCGGCGATCGGCCTGTCGCGTCAGGAGACTCTCTATATCAGCAATATCCTGCCGTGGCGGCCGCCGGCCAATCGCCCGCCCAGCACGGAGGAAATGGCGCGCTGTCTGCCATTCATCCGGCGCCACATTGCCCTGGCGGCGCCGAAGATCGTGGTGCTGCTGGGCGGCACTGCCGCGCGCGCCCTGCTGGACACAAACACCGGCATCATGCGCCTGCGCGGGCGCTGGCAGACATTGCCGGGTTTGGGCCGGGATGCCCCCATGGCCTGCTTGCCGACCCTGCATCCGGCCTATCTGTTGCGCAATCCCGCGGCCAAGGCGCAGGCATGGAGCGACTGGCTGGCCCTGGCCGACCGCCTCGGCGCGCCCGGCCGCACCTCCGCCGAGACCGGGACCGAGACCGAGACCGAGACCGAGACCCTGCCATGACCCAATCTGATGAGCGCGCCTTCGTGCCGCTGACGATCGCCCTTCTTACCGTGTCGGACAGCCGAAGCCTGGACACCGATCGGTCCGGGGATGTGCTGCAGGAAAAGCTGACCCAAGCCGGCCATCGCTTGGGGGCGCGCGCCCTGGTGCCCGATGACCGGGACGCCATCGTCGACCAAGTGCGGCCCTGGATCGCCGACGCCGAGATCCCGGTGGTGCTGATCACCGGCGGCACCGGCATCACCGGCCGGGACATCACGCCGGAGGCGCTGGATCATTTGATCGACAAGCCGATCCCCGGCTTCGGCGAGCTGTTCCGGATGATCTCCTATACCATTATCGGCACCTCGACGATCCAATCGCGCGCCTGCGCCGGGGTTGCCGGCAGCACGCTGATTTTCGCGCTGCCGGGCAGCCCGTCGGCGTGCCGCGATGCCTGGGACCATATCCTGAAGGATCAGCTGGATATCCGCCACAAGCCGTGCAATTTCGCCGAGCTTCTGCCGCGTCTGGGCGAGCAGGCAGCGCCATGATCCGGCTGGATGCGTCCGAGCCCGCCCTTGCCTCCCTGATTGAGACGGCCCTGGCCGAAGATATTGGCCCCGGCGACATCACCGCCGCGGCCTGCATTGCGCCGAGTGCTGCGTTGCAGGCCGTGATGTCCGCGCGCGAGCCCATGGTGGTGGCCGGCCTACCGGTGGCAGCGGCGGTGTTTGCGCGCCTGGCGCCGACGGCACAGATCACGCGCCTGGTGCCGGAGGCCGCGCATGTTCCCGCCGGAACCCAGCTGATGCGGCTGGCCGGGCCTGCTCGCGGCCTTTTGACGGCCGAGCGGACCGCGCTGAACTTTGTGCAGCATCTTTCCGGCATCGCCACCCTCACGCGCAGCTATGTGGCGGCGATGGCGGGAACCGGCGCGACCTTGCTGGACACCCGCAAGACCATTCCGGGCCTCAGGACACTGGCAAAATATGCCGCTGCGTGTGGCGGCGCCAAGAATCACCGCATGGGTTTGTTCGATGCGGTGATGATCAAGGACAATCACATTGCTGCAGCGGGATCAATTGCCCGTGCTGTCGCCGCTGTACGTGACGCCGGTCACACCAAAATCCAAGTGGAATGCGACACGCTCGCGCAAGTGGAAGAGGCCTTGAGGGCAGGCGCCACATCCTTGTTGTTGGACAATATGAGCCTAGAGATGTTGCACGCAGCCGTCGGCATGGTTCACCGCCAGATCCCCACCGAGGCCTCCGGAGGCGTTCGGCTGGAAACGGTTCGCGCGATCGCTTTGACCGGTGTCACCACCATCTCCGTCGGTCGCCTGACGCAATCCGCCGCAGCGATCGATATCGGGCTGGACACGTTTGGCTGACAATTCCTTGATCTTATAGCAAAAGCTATGCAAAAGGACTATATGCTTGCCCGGAAAAGCGAGGATGTGCAATTCCATTGGTGTGGCGTTAGAGAGTTGTTAAGTGATGTTACAGAGTCAGCCGGCCAGCTATGATCATATCGCTGAGTGGTATGAAGGCGGCCCCTACATGGAAAGTCTGCAGCGCAGCCGTCGGTTCGCCTTAGAGAGCGGTCTTGATGTCGGCTTGATCCGGATGCGCCATTCCCCCGGTCCGGTGAAGCATGCACCGCTAAGCAGTTACACCATTTTCACGCTGACCCGGGGCCAGCCGGGCGCCACGGTCGATCTGGGCGCTGGCATGTTCCACGTTCAGGCCAAGCCGGGCATGCTGGCGGTGATGCCGCCGGATGTCTCCGGCTTCTTCGACAATGACAGCAGCCACGAGGCGGTCGCGATCAGCGTGCCAGGCACCGTGTTCGATCGCATTTTGTCGGCGGACGAACGGTTCCAGGCCGGAGGGGTGGCACCGCTTCTGGATCGCCTGGTCGATGATCCGATGTCCTCAGGGCTGCTGGTGTCGTTATGGCAGGATGCGGGCTTCACCAACCGGCTCGACCGCCTCTATGTCGACAGCGCGCTGCATCTGATCGCCGCACGCCTGCTCAACCAGGTCTATCCGGTGGCGCGCCGCGATGCCGACCTAGATGTCGGCAATGCGCGCGTGCGCCAGGCGTTGGACTATATTAATGACCATCTGGACTCGTCCCTGACGCTAGAGGAGATCGCCCGCGTGGCGCATTGCTCCTCGTTCCACTTGGCGCGGCTGTTCAAGCGGCATCTGAACACCACCGTCCACGGCTATGTCATGGAGCAGCGGCTGGGCTTGGCGCAAAGGCTGCTGGTCGATCCAGAGATCAGTATCGCCGATATCGCCCGGCGTTGCGGCTTTTCCAGCCAAAGCCATTTGACCGCGGCGTTCCGGCGCCAGATCGGCCTGACCCCGGCGGTGTTTCGGCGCGAGGCGCTGCGCTGATGCTGAAACGCCGCATCGCAGCGGCCTTCGGTTTCGCCGCCGTGATGATGTTGGCGGCCCTGTCGCATTGGCTTCAGCTCAGCCCAAAGCATGCTGACTGGCTGGATCTGGGGGCATGGATGATGTTGGTGCATGCCGGCATCCTGCTGGTCTTGGCACGGCACGGCCCGGGGGGCGCCTTTTGGTTGCTGACCGCTGGCATCACCCTGTTCAGCGGCAGCCTCTACGCCCTGGCGCTGATCGGCACGCTGGGGCCGGCGCACTGGCTCACGCCGATCGGCGGGCTGGTGCTCCTGGTCGGCTGGGCCTGGCTCATCGTGCGGCCCGGTCCGCGCTGACGCCCAGCCCTTGACCGCACCAGGCGGACCGCTCAGGGTGACGGCCTCTCTGCCGCCGCCTTGGAGATCTCTCGATGCTTTCGATCCTGCGTCTGTTCCTGCGCCCGTTCCTGCACCTGTTCCTTTGCCTGGGCGTCTGCGCCGCGTCACTGCCCCTTGTCGCTGAGGAGCGCTTAGCCTTGGTCGGCGGCCGCCTGATCGACGGCTACGGTCATCGTCCGGTTGCCAACAGCGTCATCCTGATCAAGGGCGATACGATCGAGGCGATCGGCAGCGTTGAGACGCTGGACGTGCCGGACGGCTATCGCACGGTTTCCACCGAAGGCATGGATGTGCTGCCCGGCCTGTGGGAAAATCACGCCCATCTGATGATCAACGGCCATGCCGACTATCCGCATTGGCAGCGCACCTATAAGGACCGTCTGGCCGACGAGATCATGCCCGCCAGTGCGGTGCAACTGCTGCTGGCCGGCGTCACCAGCGCGCGCGACATGGGGGCGCCGCTTCAGGCCTCCTTATCGGTGAAGCAGCGCATCGAGGACGGCCAGATCCCCGGCCCGCGCCTGTTCATCACCGGCCCGTTCCTCCAGCATGAGGTGGAGGACTGGCAGGCCCATTATCGCTGGGCGGTGCATGGGCCAGACGATGCCCGCGCCAAGGTCCGCCGCCTGGCCGAAGCCGGCGTCGACGCCATCAAGCTGATCGACCAGGACAAGATGAGCTTTGATGAGGCCCAGGCAATCGTCGATGAGGCGCATAAACATGGCCTGCCGGTTCTGGCGCATTCGCACCGGCCCGACGAGATCCGCCGCGGCTTGAAGATCGGTGTCGACAATTTCGAGCATACCGGCCTGACCACCGCGCCGGAATATCCCGCCGATGTCATGGCGATGCTGACAGAGCGCACCGCCACCGGCCGTGTCGCCGGCGGGCCGCTGTTCTGGACGCCGACGGTGGAAGGGCTGTGGAACTATCAGCACACCGTGAACAACCCGGAAAAACTAGACGATGACTGCTGGCACCGAGGCCTGCAGCCCGACACCATTGCCGACATCAAGCAATCAATCGCTGAGCCCGGCCATCTCAGCTATACGCAGCTGACGCCGCTGCGCCGGCCGACGCTGAAGCGCAAGGTCGAGCAACTGCGCCAGGCCGGCGTCGTTATCTTGGTCGGCACCGACAGCGGCATCCCGATGAAGTTCCACTGCCAATCGACCTGGAACGAGATGGACGTTCTGGTCAATGTCATGGGCATGGCACCGATGGATGTGATCCGCGCGGCGACCTACTGGCCCAGCGTGATGATGGGTGTCAGCGACCAGTGGGGCAGCATTCGGCCCGGCCTGAAGGCGGATATCATTGCCGTGGACGGCGATGTCTTGCGCCACATCAATCTCTTGCAGGATGTCGATTTCGTCATGAAGGGCGGCACCGTCTACAAGCAGGACGGCCAGCCGGTCGAGGACGCGCTGACCACGCCGAAGACCGCCGCCAAGGAGAGCTCGCCTGCGCAACGGACCGAATGAGGCGTTCCGCCCGCGGCCGACCCTGAAACGCCGGCTGCGCTGGCTTTACGAGGGCGAATCCTGGACCAGTCGGGTCTTCCGCTACACCTTGGTGGCGCTGGACCTGGCCACGATCAGCTATTTCGTCAGCCAATCATTGACCAACGAACAGGCGCCGCTCGGACCGCTGACACTGGCCTTTGGCGCCTATGTTCTCGCCGATTTCTGCGCGCGGCTTTGGATCGCCCGGCGCAAGCTGCGCTTCCTGCTGTCCCTGCCGTCGATCGCCGATATGATTGTGATGGTGTCCATGCTGGCGCCGCTGATTGCGGACAATCTGGGCTTTCTGCGCGTGGCTCGGATGCTGCGGCTATTGCGCTCCTACCATGTCTTGCGCGACCTGCGCACGCACTGGCCGTGGTTCCGCCGGCATGAGGAAATCATCGAATCAGCGGTCAATCTCTTCGTGTTTTTGTTTCTGGTGACATCATTGGTCTATGTTTTCGAGGCCAATGACAATCCTGACATCGATAATTTCCTCGACGCGCTTTATTTCACCGTCACCACACTGACCACGACCGGCTTCGGCGATATCACCATGCGCGATACCGAAGGCCGGCTGATCGCGGTGGTCATCATGGTGTTCGGCGTGGCCTTGTTCTTACGCTTGGTGCAAACCTTGTTCCGTCCGGTCAAGGCGCATTTCACCTGCCCGACCTGCGGCCTGAACCGTCACGATCCCGATGCCATCCACTGTAAGCATTGCGGTGAAACCGTGAATATTCCCACCCACGGAGAATGGTAGGCCGGACCGACCTAGAGCCGCTCCAAGACCATTTTGACATTTGGCCGGCCCTTCAAGTCCGCGCGCACCGTCAAATCCCCGCCGGGCTGCGGGGTCAGCTCACATCGGTGCTGCCGCTGGCTGCCCATGCGCAACACCAGCGCTTGGCCCGCGCGCTCCACGTCGCAGGGGTAGGTGCGGCCGGCATACACGGCCTCGCCGGCGTCCTCAGCGGTCAGAGCAAAGATCACGTCGATCGGCAACGCGCCCATCAGCGGCACCGTCGCCGCGCCGCTCAGACGCACGCAATCCATCTTCAATTCCTCCAACACCAGCTCGCCCTTGCCGGTCATCAGCGCCAGGGACAGTTTGGCGCGATACGCCTGACCCGCCTCGGCGGCTAGAAATTCCCGCAAATCGATCACAGATATGGCTCCTTCCCTCTGCGCGCCCGCCATAGGCCGGTTGCGGCGGTCATGGCAATGGCCGGTTGTGGCGATGCTCGACGAGGCAAAGGCCGACAGCCTCGATCAAGCCGACTTGCCGCCGGCCCGTCCGCGGCGTACACAGCGGCGCAGCAATTTTCCGAACAAGGCGACACTTCACATGTCATTACGCAATATCGCCATCATCGCCCACGTCGACCATGGCAAGACGACCCTGGTCGACCAACTGTTCCGCCAGTCCGGCACGGTGCGCGAGAATCAGCGCGTCGCCGAACGCGCCATGGACAGCAATGATCTGGAGCGCGAGCGCGGCATCACGATCCTGGCCAAATGCACCAGCGTGGTCTGGAACGACCACCGCATCAACATCGTCGACACGCCCGGACACGCCGATTTCGGCGGCGAGGTGGAACGCATCTTGTCCATGGTCGACGGCATCGTGCTGCTGGTCGATGCCGCCGAGGGGCCGATGCCGCAAACCAAGTTCGTGACCCAGAAGGCGCTGGCGCTGGGGCTGAAGCCGATCGTGGTGATCAACAAGGTCGACAAGCCCGAGGCCGATCCCCATGGGGCCCACGACCAGGTCTTCGACCTGTTCGCCGTGCTGGACGCCGATGAGGAGCAGCTGGACTTCCCGACGCTGTACGGGTCCGGCCGCGATGGCTGGGTGTCCGACGATCCGGCGGTGCGCACCGACAGCCTGGCGCCGCTGTTCCAGCTGATCCTATCCCATGTGCCGGAGCCCCGGCCGGTGCGCGAGGGCCGCACCGAGGCGCCATTCGCGGTGCTGGCCACCTTGCTGGACCGGGACGCCTTTCTGGGACGGGTGCTGACCGGCCGGCTGGAGCAGGGCATCATCCGCGTCGGCGACGCCTTGAAGGCGCTGCGCCCCGACGGGCAGGTGGCCGAGACCGGGCGGGTGACCAAATTGCTCAGCTTCCAGGGGTTGGACCGCGTGCCGGTGGATCAGGCCCAGGCCGGCGACATTGTCGCCATTGCCGGGCTGGAGAAAGCCACCGTGGCCGACACGCTGGGCCATCCGGACCTGGCCGAGCCGCTGTCGGCCCTGCCGATCGATCCGCCGACCCTGGCCATGACCTTTTCGATCAATGACAGCCCGCTGGCCGGACGCGAGGGCGACAAGGTGACCAGCCGGATGATCCGCGACCGGCTGCTGCGCGAGGCCGAAGGCAATGTCGCCATCAAGGTGACCGAGGCGGAGAGCAAGGACGCCTTCGAAGTCTCCGGCCGCGGGGAATTGCAGCTCGGCGTGCTGATCGAGACCATGCGGCGGGAGGGCTTTGAACTGGCGGTCAGCCGACCGCGCGTGCTGCTGCGCAAAGATCCTGAGACCGGCGCGCTGCAGGAACCCTATGAGACCGTGCAGATCGACGTGGATGAGGAGCATCAAGGCACGGTGGTGGAGAAGCTGGCATTCCGCAAGGCGGAACTGACCGATATGCGGCCGTCCGGCGGCGGCAAGGTGCGGCTGACCTTCACCGCCCCGGCGCGCGGCCTGATCGGCTATCACGGCGAATTCCTCACCGACACCCGCGGCACCGGCATCATGCACCGGTTGTTCGATCGCTACGGCCCGCACAAAGGGACAATCCCGGGCCGGCGCAACGGCGTGCTGATTTCCATGGAGACCGGCAAGGCGGTGGCCTATGCGCTGTGGAATTTGGAAGATCGCGGCGCGATCATGATCGACCCGGGCGTCGATGTGTATGAAGGCATGATCATCGGCGAACATGCCCGGCCGAACGATCTGGAAGTGAACCCGCTGAAGGGCAAGAAGCTCACCAATGTGCGCGCCGCCGGCAAGGATGACGCGGTCGCCCTGACCCCGCCCAAGAAGCTCTCCCTGGAAGCCGCCCTGGCCTATATCGATGATGACGAACTGGTCGAGGTCACGCCCGAGAGCA
Organism: Rhodothalassiaceae bacterium; assembly: GCA_050331575.1. Taxonomy (GTDB): domain Bacteria; phylum Pseudomonadota; class Alphaproteobacteria; order Sphingomonadales; family Rhodothalassiaceae; genus JBHJGS01. The sequence goes on from JBHJGS010000009.1 coordinate 40,471, forward strand.
TTCGGCTGCGCAAGCGCTTCTTGAAGGCGCATGAACGCAAGAAAGAAGCGAAGAAGGCGGGCTGACGGTCCCCCTCCTGTTAACGCCGGGTCTGGCCGTTTCTTGGCCCGCCCGGCGCCCTGGAGGCCGTGAGGCGAGCAGCTGCGCGGTGACGCGCCCGCCCCAAATCCCCATAGCTCAGCCGTTGCCGATGGGGATTATAACAGCCCCAGTTCCAGGCGCGCTTCGTCGGACATGCGGGTCATGTCCCAGGCGGGTTCCCAAACCAGATTGACGCGCGCGCCGGCCGCACCCTCCGCGGCGGCGCATTTCTGCTCCACCTCGCCCGGCATGGTCTCCGCCACCGGACAGTGCGGCGTGGTCAAGGTCATGGTCACCAGCACATTCAGATCCGCGTCGACATCGACATCATAGACCAGGCCCAACTCGTAGATATTGACCGGGATTTCCGGATCGTAAATGTCTCGCAGCACGGCGATGACATTGGCCTTCACCTCTTCCGGCGTCTTCGGCCCGGTCTGCGCCGGCGCCTCGGACTCAGCCTCGGCCTCGGCCGCCGCGTTCGGCTTCAAGAAATTGCGCATGAACTCCGAGCCGATCTGCGGCGTGAACACCGGGCGCTGCTGGCTGTCCGCCACATCCATGACATCGCGATCTTTGTTGTGTTCGCTCATCCGAAAATATCCGCTACCTTGGTGAGACCCTTGACCAGCGCGTCGACATCCGCGCGGCTGTTGTAAAGCCCGAAGCTGGCGCGCACCGTGCCGGGCACGCCGAAGCGCTCCATGGTCGGCTGCGCACAGTGATGGCCGGCACGCACGGCGATGCCCTCGCGATCCAGGATCGTGCCGACATCATGGGGGTGGGTGCCCTGCATGATGAAGGACAGGATGCCCGCGCGGTCCCCCGCCGTGCCGATCTGGCGCACCGAATTGATCCGGCCAAGCTGCTCCTCAGCATAGGCAAGCAGATCCGCCTCATGCGCTGCGATGCGCTCCAAGCCGATGGCACTGACATAATCTAAGGCGGCCTTCAGCGCGATGCCGCCAGCAATATTGGGCGTGCCGGCCTCAAACTTGTAGGGCAGGTCGTTCCACGTGGTCCGCTCAAAACGCACCTCGGAAATCATGTCGCCGCCGCCCTGCCAGGGGGGCATCGCCTCCAACAGCGCGCGCTTGCCGTACAGCACGCCAATGCCGGTGGGCCCATAGATCTTGTGGCCGGAGAAGACATAGAAGTCGGCATCCAGATCGCGCACATCCACCCGCTGGTGCGGCACCGCCTGGCAGCCATCCACCAGCACCACAGCCCCGACATCATGCGCCGCCGCAATCATCCGCTTGACCGGCAGGCGCGTGCCGATGGCGTTGGAGACATGCAGGAAGGCACACAGCTTGGTCCGAGGGCCCAGGAGATCGAGATAGGCGTCGATATCGACACTGCCGTCCTCGTTGACCGGCACCACCTTCAAGTTGATGCCGATCTGATCGCGCAGGATCTGCCAGGGCACGATATTGGAATGGTGCTCGATCTCGGTCAGCACCACTTCATCTCCGGCGGTCAGAAAGGTCCGGCCATAGGCTTGCGCGACAAGATTGATGCCCTCCGTGGCACCGCGCACGAACACGATCTCCTTGTCCGACTCCGCATTGAGGAAGGCGCGCACACTGGCCCGCGTCGCTTCATAGGCGTCGGTGGCCTCCTGGCTCAGCTGATAGACGCCACGATGGATGTTGGCATATCCGGTCTCATACAGCCGGCGGACCGCCTCGATGACGCAGGCGGGCTTCTGCGCCGACGCCGCACTGTCCAGAAACACCAGCGGCTTGCCGCGCATGCGCTCGCGCAGGATCGGGAAATCATCGCGATAGCGGGCAAAATCCGGATGCTGAAGCACCTGGGCCTGATCATCCATGACACATCTCCATTCCGGCATGAGCGCGCGCGGCCGCCTGTGTGTCCGCGCCGGTCACGCGCGTTACTGCGCGCCCAAAGCCGGCGGGACGAGGCCGGCCGCCGGCCGCCACAGGCGGATCCTGACGCGCCGTCATTGCGAGGCCCCCGTCAGCCAATCATGCGCGCGGGCGAGCAGCAGGTCGCGCACCGCCTCATCGGCCACATCCGCGGCGATCTCACCGACAAAAGCCTCAATCAGCAGCGCCTTGGCCTCGGCTTCGGCGACGCCGCGGCTCATCAGATAGAACAGCGCCCGCGGGTCGATCTCGCCGACCGTGGCGCCGTGAGCGCAGACCACATCATCGGCATAGATTTCCAATTCCGGCTTGGTATTGGCCTCGGCGGTGCGGTCCAAGAGCAGGGATTTGGCGTCCTGGCGCGCATCGGTCTTTTGGGCATCCCGCGCGACGCGGACCTTGCCCTGGAACACCGTACGGCCCTGACGCGCCAAGACATTGCGCACCGCCTGCTGTGATTGCGCCTCGGCCACCTGATGATCGAAATAGGAGCGCAGATCCAGGCTCTGGCCCGGCCGCGCCAGCTGGGCCGCGGCCAGACGGGCCTCCGCGCCGGCGGCCTCAACGGAGACATGCACGTCCGCGCGCGCGATCTCCGCGCCAGTGTTCAGCGTGACCAGATCATACAGCGCCTGGTCGGCCAGGCGCACACGGGTCAGGCTGGTATGCACCGCGCGGCGGCCGTCCTCGCTCAGCCGGATATGCGTCAGCCGCGCGCCGCGACCGACCGAGATGTCCAGCACCGCATTCTGCCAATAGGCCGCTTCGTCCCCGGAAAAGCGCTCAATCAGGGTAATCTGAGCCCCAGGCTCCAGCGTCAGGGTCAAGCGGGTGTGCGCCGCGCACGCCTCCGCCTCCAAGGTGCGATGGCTCAAATCGATCACCGTCGTGCCGGACAGCGTCAACGCCAAGGGGTCCAGCGCAAACGCCGTGTTGATGGCGACCAGAGCCGATCCCTCACTGTCCAACGCCACCGCCTGATCGCGCGCCAGCGTGCAGGCGGCGACCCGGCCATTGATGATGTCGATCCGCTCCGCCGACAGATGCGCCGCCAGCGGGTCAGCCGCCGGGGCCAACACCTCCGGCGCCGCCTCCGCCCGGTCCAGCCCGCCCAGATCGGTGTATTTCCACTCCTCCAGCCGGCGCGTCGGCAGGCCCAGATCATGAAAGCGCTTGAACGCCGAGGTCTGGCTGGGCCCGCGGTCGGGCAGCGCATCGAACGCCTGCTTGAAGATCGTCAAATCGGTCATGCCTACTCGCTCTGTTCATGCCGGCGCTGACCCCGGCTCTGGGGGCGCCACCCGGCTGGTCTTCGGCTCTGGCGCAAAGACGGCTCAGGCCACCGCCGCATAGCCCTTCTCTTCCAACTCGCCCGCCAGCTCTTTGCCGCCGGAGCGGATGATCCGGCCCTGCGACAGGACATGGACATGGTCGGGCACGACATACTCGAGCAGCCGCTGATAGTGGGTGATCAGCAGGATTGCCTTGTCCGGACCGCGCAGCGCGTTGATGCCGTCCGCCACAGTCTTCAGCGCGTCAATGTCCAAGCCGCTGTCGGTCTCGTCCAGCACCGCCAGCTTGGGATCGAGCACCGCCATCTGCACCATCTCATTGCGCTTCTTCTCGCCGCCGGAGAAGCCGACATTGACGAAGCGCTTCAGCATATCCAGCGACATGCCCAGCTTTTGCGCCTTGTCCTTCACCAGTTTCATGAACTCCGCGGCGTTCATTTCTTCCTCGCCACGCTGGCGGCGCTGGGCGTTCAAGGCGGTGCGCAGGAAATTCAGGTTGGAGACGCCGGGAATTTCCACCGGGTACTGAAAGCCCAGGAACAGGCCGGCGGCGGCGCGCTCATGCGGCGCCATCTCCAACAGGTCCTGGCCGTCATAGGCGACGGTGCCGTCGGTGGTCTCATAATCGTCCCGACCCGCCAGCGTCGCCGCCAGGGTCGACTTGCCCGCACCATTGGGCCCCATGATGGCATGCACCTCGCCCGGCTTAATCTCCAGGCTGAGCCCCTTGAGGATTTCCGCGCCCTCATCGGAAATGCGGACGTGAAGGTTCTTAATGGTGAGCATCTGATGCCAACTCCAAATCTCTGTCTGTTTCGACAGGGCCATAGACTTCGCTAAACCACTCATCGAATATTTCGCCCAAGACCCGCGCCTGCTCCTCCGGAAAAACTGTGCCTAAGCGAATGAGGTCCGATACCCGAATCCCGCCTGGACGACCGACTTTCAACAATGCCCGATGCGCGAAGGGCCCCGACAGTAACTCCTCGCACAACACTTCGGTTTGCTCTTCTGTAAATACGGAAGCCAGCTTCTCTTTGAGCACTTTCTCACACATCATGTAGCGAACACCTTGACGGCACCAAAAATTGCCCCAACAACGATGATCGGCTGAGCAATCATCCATTTCAGTAAATCGCTTTTGGCGACTGCTATTTCTTTCTTCACATCGGACACGGCCTGGGCCAGGTTGGAATTCATTCTGTCTCCCATACTAAGAATGGACTTCTCAAGCTCCGACCTCGTCACGTAAGCTAATAGTATGACAGCCAGAGTTCCAGCTTGGACCTCATTAAAGGCGCCAGAAAGCTTTGAAAACTCACCTGGCATTATTGGGGCATCCTTTCATGTACTTTTCCTCCCCGAATTCAGGCATATAGCGGGCTGGGCCAGAAGCAAAATGGGCCCCAATTTCATTGCGACTCAGAATACCGCAACTTCAACTGCATCTGAGTCGGTGCTCCGCTGCTGAAAAATCTGGACAGGGATCAGAGCTTAAGGTCCCGAAAAAGACCCGACCGAATTCTCCCTCACCCAAATCATTCTTACCCAACCGACCCCTCCAGGCTGATGCCCAGCAGCTTCTGCGCCTCCACCGCGAACTCCATCGGCAGTTGCTGCATCACCTCCTTGGCGAAGCCGTTGACCACCATGGCGACAGCCTCTTCCTCGTCCAGACCCCGGGCCATGCAGTAGAACATCTGATCGTCGGAAATCTTCGACGTGGTCGCCTCATGTTCGATCTGGGCGGTCGGATTCTTCACCTCGATGTAAGGCACGGTATGGGCGCCGCACTGGCTGCCGATCAGCAGGCTGTCGCACTGGGTGAAGTTGCGCACATTCTCCGCGCCAGCCATCACCTTCACCAGCCCGCGATAGGTGTTGTTGGACTGGCCGGCCGAAATGCCCTTGGAGATGATCCGGGAGGTGGTGTTCTTGCCCTGGTGGATCATCTTGGTGCCGGTATCGGCCTGCTGATGATTGTTGGTCAGCGCCACGGAATAGAATTCACCGACGGAATTGTCGCCGGCCAAGACGCAAGAGGGATATTTCCAGGTGATCGCCGACCCGGTTTCCACTTGGGTCCAGCTGATCTTGGAATTCCGCCCCTTACACAGCCCGCGTTTGGTGACGAAATTGTAGATGCCGCCCTTGCCGTCCTTGTCGCCGGGATACCAGTTCTGAACGGTGGAATATTTGATCTCCGCGTCGTCCAGCGCAACCAGCTCCACCACCGCGGCATGCAGTTGGTTCTCGTCGCGCTGCGGTGCTGTGCAGCCCTCAAGATACGAAACGTAGGACCCCTCATCCGCAACGATCAGGGTCCGCTCGAACTGGCCGGTATTCTCCGCATTTATGCGGAAATAGGTCGACAGCTCCATCGGGCAGCGCACGCCCTTGGGGATGTAGACGAAGGTGCCATCGGAAAATACCGCACAATTCAGCGTGGCAAAAAAGTTGTCCCGCTGCGGCACCACCGAACCCAGATATTTGCGCACCAGGTCGGGATATTCCCGGATCGCCTCGGAGATCGACAAAAAGATCACCCCGGCCTTTTTCAGTTCTTCACGGAAGGTGGTGGCCACCGACACGCTGTCGAAAACCGCGTCCACGGCGACCTTCTTGGCCCCTTCAACGCCGGCGAGCACCTTTTGCTCTTCCAGCGGAATGCCGAGCTTTTCGTATGTCCGCAGAAGTTCCGGATCGACCTCGTCCAGCGACTTCGGGCCGTCCTTCTTTTTCGGCGCGGCGTAATAATAGGCATTCTGATAGTCGATCATGGGGATGTTCAGCATCGCCCAATCCGGCTCTTTCATGCCCTGCCAAATCTTGAATGCCTTCAGGCGCCAGTCCAGCATCCACTGCGGCTCTTCCTTCTTGGCGGAGATAAAGCGCACGATATCCTCATTCAGGCCCTTGGGCGCGAACTCCGACTCGATCTCGGTCACCCAGCCATGCTCATAATCGCCGGTGGCCTTCTTGACCTGCTCGATCGTCTGTGCGGTTGCGGGCATCGCCCTATCTCCCTTCGGCTGTACGGAACGCCGGCTAGCTGTGGGCCGTGAACTCCATGTCCGGCCAACCCGCCGGCATGGTCGAAATCTCTTCCAAGGACACGCCGGCGAGCGCATCGCGCACGGCGTCATTGATCGTCTGCCAATGAATGCGCATGGCGCAGACCGGCTCCAGGCTGCAATCCCGCTCCGCGCTGGAGACGCAAGCGGTCAATGCGATCGGGCCGTCAACCGCCTCAATGATGTCGGCCACGGTGATCTGATCTGCGGGCCGCGACAGGGAAAACCCGCCCTTGATGCCGCGCGTGGAGACCAGCAATTCCGCCCGTTTCATCTGGCCCAAGATTTTGCTGACCGTGGGTTCCGGCACACCGGTGCGGCCGGCCAGATCATGGGCGTTCATCCGCCCGCCTGCTCGCACCATCTCGCCCATCAACACCACCGCATAATCGGCCAAATTGGTCAGTCGGATCATCGACCCTATCCTCCGGCCCGATAAACCGGACCAATCTTGTCTGATTAGGTAAGCCGGTCGCGCGGCTCTGTCAACCACGCCCGACGCACGCCTGCGTCAACGCCGCGCACGGCTTTAACTATACGCCTTTCCGCGCCCGATTGACACCGCAGGAAGCCGGCGGTTTCATTGGGGCGGTGACCGGTGCTGGGAGGGCTTCATGAGCGAACGCAAAAAGGTTTGGGATATACCGGTGCGCGTCTTTCATTGGAGCCTGGGGCTGCTGATCGTGGCCAGCTGGTGGACCGGCGAGAACGGCTATTACGAATGGCATGAAAAGTCCGGGCTGGCCATCATCAGCCTGATCACATTCCGCCTTCTGTGGGGCATTGTCGGCAGCGAGACCGCGCGCTTCGGCCATTTTGTCAAGGCGCCCGGCCAGGCGCTCAAGGATCTGCGCGATTTCTGGGAGATGCGAACCAAAGACCATGTCGGCCATGACGCGCTGGGCGGCTATGCGGTTCTGGTGCTGCTCGGCGCGGTGTTGAGCCAGGCGCTGCTCGGCCTGTTCGCCCATGACGATCTTGACATCTTCTACGGGCCTTGGGCGGATCTGGTGTCGGAGGAGACGAGCGCGCAACTGGCCAGCTGGCATGTTCAGACCTTCGACATCCTGGTGATTCTGATCGTGCTGCACGTCACCGCCGTCGCCGCTTACATCTTCCTTCAGGGCAAGGACCTGTTGATCCCGATGATCACCGGCATGAAGGACACCGAGCAGCCGGCGCCCGCGATGGCCCGGCCCGGCAAGGCGCTTGCCGTTGCCGCCTTGGGGGTGGTGATCGGCTGGGGCGGCGTCGGCGCGGTGGAGGCGCTGTTCGGTTAGGCCAGATCCGGCCCCGGCGGCGGCCGGCGCATGCCATCCAGCCAGGCCCACAGGCGCATGTGGCCCTGGCCGCCGGCATGATGCTGCCCCGCCAGGCGCGCGCTGAAGACATAGCCCCCATAAAGCAGCACGGCGGCCAGACCGATCGCTTCGTCGGCAGTGTCGTCAAACCAATAGGCAAACCACACCGCCGCGGACACAAATTGCATGATCGAACTGATTACGAAGGCGACCAGAACAGCGATCAGGCCGCCCAGTGACCAATTGGCCGGCTGGCTCAAATCCTGCGCCAACTGCACCACGATCGGCGGCTCCATAACGAAGAAGGTATACATCGCCACGATGCCGTAAAAGCCGCCGCCAAACCGCATCCATTTGCCGAGCAGCGGATTAACCGGCGCGCCGCCTTGCTTGCGCGCCGTGCGATAGGCCCTCAATTGCGCCTTGAGTGCGCGGCGGTCCCTAAAGCTTTGCAAATGGCCGGCTTGCAGCATCCAGCCGACCAACAAATAGGTCACCAGCGCCACAGGGATCACCAGTTGCCATGCCAAGCCTAGAAGGGAATGCCACATCGCCCCACGATCTCCTCGCCACCGACGGCTACGTCACATCCGGTGACGGCTCAGCCCCAGGCGTGGTCGGACCATAGCGCAGATCGCCGTGGCTGTCACAACCGCCGGCGCTTCATGCGGCTCTGCTGAACGGCCTGAGTGATAAAGTAGATTGCCGCGCTTGCCGGCGCCGCTGCGGCGACCAGCAGGGCGGTTGCCACGTCGATGGCTTGCGCGATTGCCCCGGCCAATGCCGCCCCCAGCACGCTGGCAGCGGCCACGCCGATGAGCGCCGCGGTAAATCCGTCTGAGCCGCGCCCGGGGAACAGCCGCAAACTCCAGAAGGACAAAATCGCGCTGATCGTCATCACCGCAGCGCCATGCAAGGCGGCGGACAGCACCACCACCGCCCATAGGCCCGGCCTCACGGCCACCAGCGCCAGCGAGGCGGCAAAGGCCAGGAAGATCCCGGCAACCAGCGGATAAAGTCCAAAGCCCGCCTCTAGCCGGCCGGTTATCAGCCCGACCAGCCCGAACAGGCCATAGCTCACAAAGATCACCGCCGCAGCCGCTTGATCCGCCAAGCCGGGCAGGCCGCCGGCGGCGACCACATGATCCGCGGCGAAGGACAGATAAGCGGCATTACACGCGCCGAAGGCAATGGCCGCGACATACAGCGGCACCACGGCCTTGCGAAAAAAGCGCAGCGGGCTGACCGGTATCGGCCGTGCCGGGGTCGGACCGCTGGGCAGGCCAGGCACCGCCAGCCCAGCCGCGCCCAGGCCGATCAGGGCAAAGCCCGCCCACGGCAGCCGCCAATCGAAGGCGCCGGCGGTGATCACCAGAAACAGCGCACCGGCGGCACACACGCCCACGGCTGTGCCGGTTGAGACTGCAGAGAGAATGCCCGGACGGGCCGCTTCGGGCACCACGCGTTCTGCGGCGTCATTGAACGGCGCCCAACAAAAGCCGGCGCTGGCGCCGGCCAGGATAATGCCGGCGGCAAGCGCCGTCGTGCTTGCAGCAGTCGCGACCAAACCGAAACCCAGACTTGCGGCCAGGGCGCCGGCCATCACAGGCAGGCGTTGACCGACGCGGCGACTGAGCCAGGCGGTCAGGGGCAGGGCTATCAAGAAAGCTGAAAAGGCCAGGCTGGCGATCATCCCAGCTTGCGCCGTGGTCAAGCCGAAGGTCGGACGCAGCGTCGGCAGGAACAGGCCAAAGCCCATGCGCGCCGGCCCGAAGGCGACCGCCGTCGCTACAAAACCGGCGGCGGCAAGAGCGGTGGCTGGGGTCAAAAGCCTGCCTGACCACAATCCAAGACCGCATGCCGCACCGTCCAGGCAGCGACGGGCTCGGGCCACAGCGCGCCATGCCGCCCCATCGGGGGCAAGCATGCCAGAGATGCCTTACAAACGATCATGACGCGCCTGAGGACTGCGGACCCGAGACGGCAGAGTTGCTCCATGCGGGTTTCCCGCGCGGAGATCTGGGACGCGGCCTGAAACGCGGCCTGGAACGCAGCCTGCGCCGCTCACGGCCATTTTGCTTCCGGTGGCAGGGACATCAAGATGGCGTCGATATTGCCCCCGGTTTTCAGGCCGAACAGGGTGCCGCGGTCATAGACCAGGTTGAACTCGGTATAGCGGCCGCGCTTGATCAGCAGGCGTTCACGCTCTTCCTCTGTCCAGGGCTGGTGCATGCGCTTGGCGACCAGGGCGGGGTGGCTGTCGCGAAACGCTTTGCCGACATCCTGGGTGAAGGCGAAATCATCCTCCCAGTCGCCGCTGGACAGATTGTCATAGAAGATGCCGCCGACGCCGCGCGGCTCGCCCCGGTGCTTGATGAAGAAATACTCGTCGCACCAGCTTTTAAAGCGCGGATAATAGGTCAGGTCATGGGCGTCGCAGGCGGCCTTGAAGGCGCCGTGAAAGGCCGCGGTATCCTCATCATAGTTGATCGCCGGGTTCAGATCGCCGCCGCCGCCGAACCAGCCCTTGGTGGTGACGATCATGCGCGTGTTCATGTGCGCGGCCGGCGCATGCGGGTTCCATAAGTGCGCCACCAGCGAGATGCCGGAGGCCCAGAAATGCGGGTCGTCCTCTGCACCGGGGATCTGTTTGGCGAATTCCGGAGAGAATCGGCCGTAAACAGTGGAGATATTGACGCCGACCTTCTCGAACACCCGCCCCTTCATCATCGACATTTCGCCGCCGCCGCCGTCAGACCCGTCTTCGGTGGTGCGGTTGTGCTGCCTGCGCTGGAACCGGCCGGCGGGGCGGGGATCGTCGCTCAGCTGATCCTCCAAAGCCTCATAGGCCGCACAGATCTGGTCTCTTAAGGTCTGAAACCATTGGCTGGCGCGGGCCTTGCGCTCTTCCAGCAGATCAGCATCGAACATGGCGGCTCATCCCCCTTTCACAGACATGTCATCGATTTTTGCCTTAGCCTAGAAGTGCGCGGACGTCACGGCCAAGCAGGCTCGTCCCGATCAAAAATCAGCCACGTCCGCGATAGGGCGCAACCCCGGGCTCGGGGATCCACACTCCCTCCGGTGCCGGGCCGGTCTGAAAGAACACGTCGATGGGGATACCGCCGCGCGGATACCAATAACCGCCGATGCGCAGCCAAACCGGATCCAGCGCGGCTCTCAGGCGCTTGCCGATGCCCACGGTGCACGCCTCGTGAAAATCCGGATGGTTGCGAAACGCGCCCAGATAAAGCTTCAAGGACTTGCTTTCGACCAGGCGGTCCTGCGGAACATAGTCGATCACCAGATGCGCGAAATCCGGCTGGCCGGTCACCGGGCACAGGCTGGTGAATTCCGGCGCGGTGAAGCGCACGCAATAGGCCTGGTCCGGATGCGGGTTTGGCACGGTCTCCAGCACCGCCTCGTCCGGCGTGGCAGGCGTGCCGGCGGCCCCGCCCAACTGCTTCAGTTCGCTATAGATGCTCTGCACCATGGCGCGCGGCTTATAGCGGTGCTGCCCCCCTGTCAAAGCGTTCGTTGCAAACCGGCAGCCAGGGCCCTAGCGTGCGGGCCAGAGGGACAATAGGCAGGGAGCATGCATCATGGCGCAGGACGGGCCGTTGGTGAGCACAGACTGGCTGGCGGAGCATCTGGAGGCGCCGGACATCCGCATCGTCGACGCCTCCTGGCACATGCCAGATACCGGCCGCGATGCCCGTGCGGAGTATCGCGAGGCGCATGTTCCCGGCGCGGTCTTCTTCGACATCGACGATATCGCCGATACCGACAGTTCGCTGCCACACATGGTGCCCAGTCCGGAGAAGTTCGCATCCCGCGTGCGCAAACTGGGGCTGGGCGACGGCAATCGCATTATCGTCTACGATACCGGCGGCGTGCACCCGGCCGCCCGTGTGTGGTGGATGTTCCGCCTGTTCGGCAGCCGCGACGTGGCGGTGCTGGACGGCGGTCTGCGGAAATGGCGTGCGGAGGGCCGGCCGCTGGACGATCTGCCACCGGTGCCGCGCGAACGCCACTTCACCGCCCGGCTGCAGGTCCCGCTGATCCGCGACCGTCATCAGGTGCTGCGCCATGTCGAACGCGGCGACGCCCAGATCGCCGACACCCGCCCCGCTGACCGCTTCGACGGCTCGCAGCCCGAACCGCGCGAGGGCGTGCGCGCCGGCCATATGCCCGGCGCCAAAAATCTGCCGTTCGACCGGCTGTTCAACCCCGACGGCACCTACAAGACCGGCGCGGCCTTGAAGGCGGAACTGGACAGCGCCGGCATCGATCCGTCGCGGCCGCTGGTGACCAGCTGCGGCTCCGGTGTCACCGCCTGCTGCCTGGCGTTGAGCCTGGCCACCCTGGGCGCGCGCGATGTCGCGGTCTATGATGGCTCCTGGACCGACTGGGGCAGCCATGGCGACCTGCCGGTGGAGCAAGGCAGCGCGGCATGAGGCGCAAGACCCGTCTGGCGACGCTGGGCCGGCGCGCGGACTGGACCCACGGCATTGTCAACCCGCCGGTCTATCGCGCATCGACGGTCCTATTCGACACCTATGCGCAGTATCGCGATGCCGTCACCCGGCCCGATGACACGCTGTATTACGGCCGCCGCGGCACGCCGACCCATTGGGCGCTGAAGGAGGCGCTGACCGAGTTGCACGGCGGCGCCGGCACCTGGCTGTTCCCTTCCGGCGTTGCCGCGGTGAATGCCGCGATCCTGGCCTTTGCCGGCGCCGGCGATCAGATCCTGGTGCCGGACAATGCCTATGAACCGAGCCGGATGTTCGCCAACCGCCTGGCCAAGCGCTTCGGCATCGACGCGGGCTTTTATGATCCTTGCATCGGCGCGGACATTGCCGGACAGATCACCGACAAGACCCGCGTGATCCTGATCGAATCGCCGGGATCCCTGACCTTCGAGGTGCAGGATGTGCCGGCGATCGCGGCCGCGGCCAAGGCGCGCGGTGTGGTCACGGTGGCAGACAATACCTGGGCCACGCCGCTGCTGTTCCGACCGCTGGAGCATGGCGTCGACGTGGCGGTGGAGGCCTGCACCAAATATATCACCGGCCATTCCGATGTGATGATGGGCAGCGCCACGGCCGCGGCGGGAACGTGGCCGAAGCTGATCCGCGTCGGCGCCGGGCTTGGCCAGACCGTCTCCCCCGATGACGCTTGGCTGGCGCTGCGCGGCCTGCGGACATTGGAGCTGCGTTTGCAGGCGCATGAGGCTGCAGCGTTGGACCTGGCGCGCTGGCTGGCCGAGCATCCGCTGGTGGCCGAGGTGCTGCACCCGGCCCTGCCGTCCTGCCCCGGCCACGACCTGTGGCGGCGCGATTTCGATGGCGCCAGCGGGGTGTTCGCCCTGGTGCTGCACCATGCCGACAAATCCGCGCTGCCGGCCATGACCGACCAGATGCGCCATTTCAAGATGGGCTTCTCTTGGGGCGGCTATGAAAGCCTGATGCTGCCGGCTGACCCCGCACCGATCCGCACCGCCACGGATTGGTCGGGCAAGGGCGAACTGATCCGCCTGCAGGTCGGTCTTGAGGATGTGGCGGACCTGAAACAGGATCTGGCAGACGGGCTGGACCGCTTCGCGCGGGCGGCCGGCCTTGCTTAAGACCACAGCGGCGGATCGGCGCATCTGGAAGATCGCCGGGCCGTCCATCGCCGCCAATTGCTCCGCCGCCCTGATCGGACTGGTCGATACCTGGGCGATCGGTCACCTGCCGGATCCAGCCCTGCTGGCCGCCGTGGGCCTGGGCGCGTTTCTGACCAATTTCGTGTATTGGATGTGCGGCTTCCTGCGCATGGGCACCACGGGCCAGGTGGCGCGGGCGCACGGGCGGGAGGATGCCGAAGCGATCGCCCGACTGGTGCTGCGGGCGCTGATCGTCGGGCTGGTCTTGGGGGTGGCGATCGTCGCGGCGCGCTATGGCCTGATTGCGCTGGGCTTGGCCTTTTTCGACCCGCCGGCGGGCCTGGCCGAGCCGGTTACCAGCTATACCCAGCTGCGCCTTATCGCGGTGCCGGCGGTGCTGGCCAAGCTGGCGGTTCTGGGCCTGTTGATCGGCACCGCGCGCGCGGGTCTGGCCTTGGCGCTGGAGGTGACCGCCAATCTGGTCAATGCCGGGCTGACCGTGCTGTTCGTCGTCGGGCTTGGCCTTGGCATCGACGGCGCGGCCCTGGGTTCGGTGGCGGCGGAAGTGCTGGCAGCGGGGCTGGCGGTGGGCCTGGCCTGGCGCATTCTGGGCCGTCAGCAGGTGTTGCGCGCCGCGCGCCATGCTGATCTGAGGCGGCTTCGCACGCTGTTGGCCAGCCTGGGCGACGATGCGCTGCTGATCCTGCGCACCCTGTGCCTGTTGGCCGGCTTCGCGCTATTCTGGCGTTTGAGCGCGCAATTAGGGGCAACAGCCGCCGCGGTCACGCAGGTTTTGATGCAGTTCGTGCAACTGGCCGCCCTAGCGCTGGACGGCATCGCCTATGCGGCGGAGGCTGAAATCGGCCGCAGCGTGGGGCGGGCGGACCGCGGGCTGTATCGACAGATGCTCGGCCGCACCACCGGCTGGTCGCTGGCCTTCGCCGCTGCCACCTCCGCGCTGTTTTGCCTGTTCGGCGCGGCGATCGTCGCCTTCTTTACCGAGCATGAGGCGGTGCGCCAGGCCGCCCAGCCCGTGCTGCCCTGGGCAGCGGCCATGCCCATGATCGCGGTCTGGTCTTATCAGTTCGACGGCGTGTTCATCGGCCTGGGCGCCTATGGTGCGATGGTCGCCAGCATGGCCCTTGCTTTTACGGTCTTCGGGCTGGCCAGCTTGGCGGTCGGCAGTGCGGCGGGGCTGTGGGCGGCGTTTGCGCTGTTCATGGCCGCGCGCGGGTTGAGCCAGGCAGCCCTCCTGCCCTGGCTGGGACGGCGGCGCTTCGGCACCGCGTGACCGGGGCCATCGTGCACGCAGTCACGCGCACACGCGCACATCCTGTGTTAAAGGGGCAAGAATGCGTCAGGGTTTCGGCGGCAGAAACGGCGTGGGAGGATCAAACCGTCCGGGAGGGGCAATCATGGCCAAGAAACCCAAAAGCGCAGGCAAATCAAAGGCAAAGACACCAAAACAGATGCGCATGAATGACCTGATCGAGATCATCCTCGATCCCGATCAGGACCCGCGCGACTATATCGACTATTTCAAGGTAGAGGTCGATGCGCATGATATCACCCCGACGGTCCGCCCCAACCCGATGCTGGTGGAGCCCTCGCAGGTGGAGGGCGACGTCGCCGTCAAGGTGCTCAACGGGATCTTTCGCTGGCGCCGCAAGAACCAGTACAAGGCGCGCCGGCGCAAGCGGCCCGATGGCCTGATGATCGTGTCTGAAGGCGACAGCTGGTTTCAATATCCGCTGCTGCTGTGCGACGTGATCGACCAGCTTTATGAGCTGCGCGAAGATTATCTGATCCGCGGGCTGGGTGCTGCCGGCGATCTGGTGTCGCTGATGCGCCAGAGCGGCGAGATGTTCGAGGCGGCGGAAGACTATCAGCCGGCCTTCATGCTGCTCAGTGGCGGCGGCAATGACCTGGTCGGCGATGCCCGGCTGTCCCGGCTTTTGCCGCCCTATGACGGCACCCGCGCGCCGGAGGCGTATATCGACGAGACGGTGTCTCAGGCGATCGGTGAGATCTTTGCCGAATATGACCAGATCATCGCGCGCATGCGCCGCGAGCATCCCGACACCAAGCTGATCCTGCACGGCTATGGCTGGGCGATCCCGCGGCGGCGCGGCGTTTGGCTGGGCAAGCCGCTGCTGGAACGCGGGGTGCCGCCGCAGGAGTTGTTGGGCCTGGGCCGGGAGATCATCCGCGCCCTGATCAACCGCTTCAATGATCGCCTGGCGCAGTATCAGGCCGACCATGCCGGCGCGATCTTCCACGTCGATGCCCGGCCGCTGGTGCGCGACGATCAGTGGTATGACGAGCTGCATCCGACCGATGACGGCTATCGCGCCGTGGCCGAAGCCTTTGCCCAGATCATCGATCGTCATCGCCCCGCACGCGCTGCTGTGGCCGGTGCGGAACTGGCGCCGGGTCCGATCCTGCGCTCAGCGGAACCGCTGTGCCCGGGCCAGGAGAATTTCCTGGTCGACGAGGATCTGAGCCAGGCCATGTTCAAGCGGCTGGTGATGCGGCGCAATCGGGCGATCGTGCATGCCGATGGCCGCATGGCCGGCTTTGACAGCTATGAGGATGCCACGGAGCGGCGCGAAGCCGAACACGAAATCGAGCTGGTTCTGGAGAAGATCGACCAGCTGCCCGATTTCGAACCGGCGCGCTTTCTGGCCGACGGTGCGCGCTGTTCAGAGGCGGTGTGCCGCATCCGCGTGCCAGATCTGGGCACCGGCACCGGCTTTCTGATCGCTGCGCGCGGCTTGATCATGACCAACAATCATGTTCTGCCCAATCGCTTCATCGCGGAAGAGGCCTTGGCCGAGTTCGGCTATGAAGACGGCGGCATCACCCGGCGCGTGGCTCTGCTGCCCGACCGCGTGTTCCTGACCGACAAAGCGCTCGACTATACCATCGTCGCCTGCGCAGCCGAACAGGTGACCGACATTCCGCCGATCCCGCTGCGGCGCGACCCCTTGCTTGTCACACGCAGGGAACCGGTCAACATCATTCAGCACCCGCGCGGCCGCCGCAAGGAGGTGGCGATCCGCAACAATGACGTCACCCGGGTGAAGCAACGGGTGCTATGCTATCGCACCGATACCGAGCCCGGCTCGTCCGGTTCCCCGGTGCTGAACTGCGACTGGCAGCTGGTGGCGCTGCATCGCGCCGGAATGATCCAGGGCGAACGCGCTGAGAATCAGGGCACCCTGGCGTCCGCCATCGTTGCAGACATTCTGGCCAAGCGCATCGAAGGGATCGTCGGGCCGGGATCACAAGAGGTTCTGGCCAGCGTGCCGGACACCTCGCCGCTGCTGGGCTTTTTCGATATTGCCGGGGTGTTCGAACAGGCTGTCGAAGTCGAGGTGCCGACCTTTACCGGCGATGCGACTTTTGCCGATATCGGCTTTTGGAACATCGAGCAGTTCAACCGCTCAGTCTCCGACCAGCGGATTCAGGCAGTCGCGGACGTGATGCACACATTGAATATGGATGTGTTCGGCCTGACCGAGGTGCAGAAAGAGCCGATGAACCGGCTGGTCGCCGCCATGGCCGACCGCGGCGCGGCCATGGGCTATGAGCTGAAAGACGTCACCGGCGGGCTGGACATCGCGATCCTGTTCGACAAGGACACCACGCACGTTACCAAACGCCCCGATCTGGCCGACCGGTTTCAGCCGCTGCTGGACGAACGGCTGGAGGGCAAGAGCGTGTTTCCGCGCTGGCCCATGTTTGCGGACTGCGCCATCGCCGATGATGAGGACAATCGCGTCGAGCTGCGCCTGATCGTGGTGCATCTGAAGGCGTTCGGCGATACGCTGAGCCGGCGGCGGCGGCGGCGCGCGGGCCAGATCCTGGCCCAGATCATCGACACCCTGCGCGATGAGGACGGCCCGCCGATCGTGCTGGGCGGCGATTTCAACGATGCCATCAATACCGAGGTGTTCGCCGCCCTGCGCAACAAGGACGACCTGATCGCGCTGACCGTCGACGATCAGGAGGAGAATGCCGCCTCGTTCATCGATGGCCGGCAATCGCTGCTCGACCATATCATCGTCTCCGATGATGTGCGGTTGGGCTCGATCGCGCAGGACGATGCCGCCATTGTCCGCTTCGATCGCTCGGTGCGCGATTTCGCCGAAACGGTCTCTGACCATGTGCCGGTGGTGATGCGGGTGATTTTCGGCCAAGAAAGCCGCCCGGTTCGGCCCCCGGAAGCGCCGCCGGTGCGGGTGGAGATCCCTCAGGGCTCAGCGCATCTGGAGATCGGTTTCAGGCGACCAGACTAGCACCACCCGACCAATTGGACCTGCAGCGCGAACCCAATTGGTCGGATAACCGATGCGCTTTGACAGCATGAGCGAGGGCACCGCAGCCCTGGGCCTTGCCCGCTGTTTCGGCGTCCGCTGCGCTGTTGCCAGGCGTCGCGGCGCCGGGTCCTGGATCTCCTCTGTATCTCAGCCCGGCCGTGACAGACGCGGGCTGGACGCGCCGGCGCACCAAGTCGCTTTTGCGTGCAGCGAAGAAGCATGCAAAAACGTTGTTTGCAGGCGGCTGGGTGAGGACCATGAGACGGACAGACGAGACAGGACGCGGTGGCCCCTCTCCTGCCGGACCGCCAAGTGTCGATGATACGGTGCGCCGCCTGGCATTGTTGGGCGGCGGTATGGGTGTCTGGCGCGTCGATCTGCAAAGCGGCGTGGCGTTGGTTGATGATCAGTGGAAACAGCTGTTCGGCCTGACCCACCGGCCTGGGTACGAATTTTCCATCGCCGAAGTCGATGGCCTGGTCCACGCCAATGATCGCCCGGCCTTAGAGGCGGCTCGACGGGAAGCCGAGCAAGGCGGACTGTTCCGCTCGGAATTTCGGGTGCGGATGCCTGACGGGCACTGGCGCTGGATCGCCGGGGTCGGAGAGCTGCTGGATGGCGACGGCGAGGGGCGGTTCCGGCAGGCCATTGGGGTCAATTACGACGTCACCGACCGGGTCGAAGCGGCCCGGCGCGCGGCGTTTCGCATGGACCTGACCATGCAGCTGAATGAGGTGGACCGGCCGGCCCAGGTTCAACGTCTGGCAGCCGAACTGCTCGGGGGCCATCTCGAAGCCGAATGTGTCGGCTATTCGGAACTCGATGAGGGCTTGCGGCAGGCCAAGATCGCTTGCGATTGGACCGCGCCGGGGTTCACCAGCGTGGTGGGCGACCATCAGTTGGCGATGTTCGGGCCAGAGGTCATGGCGCCGTTGCGCTCACACCGTACCGTCCGCATCGATGACATTGCCAGCCATCCTGGGGCCGGGGCCTATCAGGCCGCCTATCAGGCGCTGGGCGTGCGCGCAGCCGTCGCAGCCCCTGTGGTGTCTGACAAAAAGGTGGTGGCGTGTCTGTTCGTGCTGTCCGCGGTGCCGCGCTGCTGGACGGAGGCGGAAATCAGTCTGATCGAGGAAGTTGCGCAACGCACGCGGGGCAGCCTCTTGAGAACCGCCGCCGACCAGGCCCTGAAAGCCAGCGAACAGCGCCTGCATGTGGCAGCCGAAGCGATCCGCGGGATCATTTATGAGTGCGATATCAGCAGCGGTCTGGTGGAACGGTCCCAAGGGCTGCGGACGCTGACCGGCTTTGACGTCACCGAGGCCGAGGCGACGGTGGCATGGTGGCGTGAGCGCATCCACCCCGATGATCAAGCGCGCCTTCAAGGCGTTGTCGAGCGCTTGAAGCATGAAGGCGGCGATCTGGCCGTGGATTATCGGATCCGGCACCGCGACGGCCATTGGGTGCATGTGTGGGATCAGGCGAAGCTTCTGCCTGCCAGGGCGAACGAACCGGCGCGCCTGATTGGCTGTACTGTCGATATTTCCGATCAGAAGCGCGCGCTGCGGGCGCTGACCGACAGCGAAGCGCGGCTGCGCGCCGCTCAAGAAGCCGCCCGCATCGGCATCTATGATTGGGATATTGCCGTCGATCGGATTGATTGGGATGCCACCACCCGGGCACTGTGGGGGGTCAGCCCGGACCAGCCGATCAACTATACCGTGTTCCGCGCCGGCCTGCACCCAGACGATGTCGCCGCGACCGAAGCTGTGGTCGCCGGTGCGTTGGATCCGCAGGGTAGCGGGGTCTATGACGCGGAATATCGCGTCATCAACAAAGCCGATGGTCGCGTTCGCTGGGTCCATGCCAGCGGCCGCGTGCGCTTTTCCAAGGGCAAGCCGCAGCGGCTGATCGGCGCGGTCTATGATGTGACATCCCGGCGCGAGGCGGAGGACCGGCTGAAAGCGGTTCTGGATCAGTTGTTCGCCTTTGTCGGTGTCCTCGCCATCGATGGAACGGTGCTGTTCGTGAACCGCGCGCCGCTGGATCTCGCCGGGTTGAAACGCGAGGACGTGATTGGCCGCCATTTCGCTGACTGTTACTGGTGGTCCTATGCCGCCCACATCCAGGACCAGTTGCGCGATTCGATCGAGCGGGCGCGCAAAGGCGGCATTGTGCGTTCCGATGTTTGGGTGCGCATGGAGGGCGGTCGCCTGATCCCGATCGACTTTCAGATCGCGCCCTTGCGCGACAGCAGCGGGACAATCGTCGGCCTGATCCCCTCCGGCATTGATATCGCGCAGCGGCAAGAGGCCCAGCAGCAACTGAAAGACAGCGAACGCCGCTTTCGCGCCACCTTTGCCAACGCAGCCGTCGGCATCGCCCATATCGGGCTGCAGGGGGAGTGGCTGCGAGTCAATCCGCGCATGTGCGAAATTCTCGGCTACCCGCCGGAGGAACTGGCGCGGCGCACCTTCCTGGACCTGACCCATCCCGCTGACATCCATGCCGACATGCACCAGTTCGAGCAGCTCAAGCGCGGCGAATTGGAGGGCTATAAGATTGAAAAGCGCTATTTCCGCAAGGAGGGCACGCTGATCTGGGCGCAATTGACCGCCAGCCTGCAACGCGCAGAAGACGGATCACCGCTGTACTGCATCTCCGTGGTCGAGGACATCACAGAACGTAAACGCGCCGAAGAAGTGCGCGCCTTGATGGTTGATGAACTGAACCATCGGGTCAAGAACACCTTGGCCATCGTGCAGGGCCTGGCCGCGCAAAGCTTTCGCGGCATCGCCGATGCTGGCCCTGCGCTTGCCGCCTTCGACGGGCGCCTGCATGCCCTATCCACCGCGCACGATCTGCTGACGCGGGAGAGCTGGAAAAGCGCGGACTTAAGCGAGGTCGCGCGCGACACCCTGACCGCGCAGGGGGTTGATCTGGCGCGTCTGGTGCTGGACGGGCCGCCGGTGATGCTGGCGCCGAAGCAGGCGGTCAGCATCGCCATGGCCTTGCATGAACTGGCCACCAATGCAGTGAAATACGGCGCCTTATCGGTGCCCGGCGGCCGGGTGGAACTGGTCTGGCACTGCAATGGCGGCTTGACGCTGCGCTGGCAGGAAATCGGCGGTCCGCCGGTCAAGCCGCCTGCGCGCCGCGGCTTCGGCACGCGCATGATCGAAAAAGCCCTGGCCTATGAATTGGGCGGCACCGTACAGCTGGACTTCGCAAGCGCGGGTGTATGCTGTACCATCCAGGCGCCAATCACAGAAACGACAGAGGCCAACATATGAGCGCCCTACGCGGCAAACGCATCCTTGTCGTCGAGGATGAACCGATCGTGGCGATGTCGCTGGAAGGCATTTTGGAGGATCTGGAAGCCGTCGTCGTCGGTCCGGTCGGCACCGTTGCCCAGGCCCTCAGACTGGCCGCCGACGAAGGCTATGATGCTGCCCTGCTGGACATCAATATCAATGGCGAACGCAGCTATCCCGTCGCGGAGCTGGTCAAGAACCGCAATATCCCCCTGGTCTTCGCCTCCGGCTATGGCGATAGCGGCTGGGACGGTGCGCCGGAGGCCCCGGTGATCGGCAAGCCCTACAATCGCGATCAGTTGGCCCGGGCCTTAGGGGGCGTTCTGGGCGCCGGCAATGGCCGCTGACAAAGCGCCGCTTGACCCCTCCGCCCAGAGCCTGCTGGACAAGCTGGCAGAGCTGGGCGGGCCCAAGCTGCATCAGCTGGACCCGGCCCATGCGCGCCAGGCGATCACCCTATTGGGCCCCCTGCTGAACCGTGACGGCCCGGACCTGGCGGAGACCCGGCCGCTGACCCTGCCTGGCGCCGGGAACAGCGAAGTGACGGCGACGCTGCTGCGCGGCCGGGATGCGCCGGCGGGCTGTCCGCTGATCTTGTATTTCCATGGCGGCGGCTTTGTGCTGCAGGAACTGCCGGGCCATGTGGCGGCGTGCGGCGCCTTGGCCAATGCCGCGCGCGCGGTGGTGATGGCGGTGGATTACCGGCTGGCGCCGGAGCATCCCTTCCCTGCGGCCTATGACGACGCCCTGGCGGCCTGGCGCTGGGCACAGGGCGCGGCACCTGCGTTGGACGCCGGCCCGGTGTTCGTGGCCGGAGACAGCGCCGGCGGCAATCTGGCGGCCGGCATCGCGCTGGCCGCGCGTGAGGCCGACGCACCGGCGGGGCAGATCCTGATCTATCCCTGGATTGACCTGTCCCGTCGCTACCCCAGCCGCGATGACTTTGGCGAAGGCTATTTTCTGGAAGATGCCACCATCGATTGGTTCTTCCGGCATTATGTCGGCAGCACCGATCCGACCGATCCCCGCGTTTCGCCGATGCAGGCGGGCACGCTGACGGGCGCAGCGCCGGCGCTGATCGTCTTGGCCGGCCAGGACCCCCTGGCCGATGAAGGCCGCGCCTATGCGCAGCGACTGCAAAAGGCCGGGGTCGACTGCACGCTGTCGGTTTTGGAGGGTCAGATCCACGGCTTCTTGAATTTGGCCCCAACCGCAGACGCCTCTGATGATGCGATCGCACGCATCGCCGCGTGGGTCGGCGCGCGGACGGGCTGAGCCATGGACAGGTGGGTGTGCGTGGCGCAGTTCGGCGCGCCTCATGGTGTCAAGGGCGCCATTCGCTTGACCGCCTTTACAGCGGAGCCGGACACGTTGAAGCAGCTGGCCCCGCTGCATCGAGGCGCCGGCGGACCGCCTTTGCGCGTGCGCTTCTTGCGTCCGGACAAGGCCGGCTTCCTGGTTCAGGTGGACGGCTATGCCGACCGAGAGTCGGTGGCCGCGCTGACCGGCCAGCGCGTCCATGTGCCCCGGACCGCCCTGCCGGAGGATCCCGAGGAGGACAGCTTTTACATCGCCGATCTGGAAGGTCTAGCGGTGCGCGGGCCGGACGGTGGCACGCTTGGCCGGGTCCAGGCGGTGCAGGATTTCGGCGCCGGTGACCTGCTGGACATTCTGCTGGATGAGCCGGTGGCCGATCTGGGCCGCAGCGTGCTGATCCCGTTTGAGCGGCGCTATGTGCCGCGGGTGCAGGTGCGCGAGGGCTATCTGGTCGCCGATCTGGCGCATTGGCTGGACAATCAGATCCTGGGCCGGGAGCAATGAACGCGCCGGTCTTCACCGCGCAGGTGCTGACCCTGTATCCGGACATGTTCCCCGGCCTGCTCGGTCACGCCTTGGCTG
The DNA here is from genome assembly GCA_050331575.1 of Rhodothalassiaceae bacterium. Lineage (GTDB taxonomy): Bacteria > Pseudomonadota > Alphaproteobacteria > Sphingomonadales > Rhodothalassiaceae > JBHJGS01. The sequence goes on from JBHJGS010000009.1 coordinate 63,296, forward strand.
GGCGTGCGCTCACAACGGGTTTATGGGCGCTGAATGTCCTGGACATCCGCGATTTTTCCCGCGATAAGCACCGCTCCGTGGACGATACCCCGGCCGGCGGCGGTCCGGGTATGGTTCTGCGTGCCGATATCGTGGCGGACGCGATCGATGCGGCGCGCGCCCTGGCCCAACCGCACTGGCCACTGGTCTATCTGTCCCCGCGTGGACAGCGCTTCGACCAAGCCATGGCGCGAGCCTGGGCCGCAGCCGGCGGCGTGACGCTGTTGTGCGGCCGGTTCGAAGGACTGGACCAGCGCGTGATTGAGGCGCGCGAGCTCGTTGAAGTCAGCCTCGGCGACTTCGTGCTGTCCGGCGGCGAACCGGCGGCCCAGGCGATGCTGGACGCGGTGGTGCGGCTGATCCCCGGCGTGATGGGCGCTGCGGAGAGTGCCGCGGAGGAAAGCTTTGAGCGAGGCCTGTTAGAGGCACCGCACTATACCCGGCCCGCCCTGTGGGAAGGCCGGGCGATCCCGGAGGTTTTGGCATCCGGTCATCATGGGCACATCGCCGCATGGCGCAAAGCCCAGGCAGAAGAACTCACGCGCTTACGTCGACCCGATTTGTGGTCAACCTATGAGCGCTCGAACAGACAAGAGGATGATGAGCAATGAATGCGATCGAAAAGCTGGAGCAGCAGGAAATCGCCCGCCTGACCGAAGGCAAGACAATTCCGGACTTTCAGGCCGGGGATACGATTCGGGTCCAGGTCAAGGTGGTCGAAGGCAATCGTGAGCGTCTGCAGGCGTTTGAGGCGCTGTGCATCGCCCGCTCCAATCGCGGCGTCAACTCGTCCTTCACCTTGCGCAAAATCTCCTTCGGGGAAGGCGTCGAGCGCGTGTTTCCGCTCTATTCGCCGGTGATCCATTCCATCGAGGTTGTGCGTCGGGGCAAGGTGCGCCGGGCCAAGCTCTATTATCTGCGTGGCCGCCGCGGCAAGTCCGCCCGCATCGCCGAACGGCGCGATCCGCGCGGCAGCAAGCAGGCCGGCGCCCAGCGCTAAGGCCACCCGGGCGTAGGCCTGTAGCGCCTGCGCATCACCGCGGTCCTCTCCGGGGGTGTTTATGCCCGAACAACTCTATCGCGTTGCCGTGGTCGGGGCCACCGGCATGGTCGGCCAGGAGATGCTGAACATCCTGGCCGAACGGGAGTTTCCGGCCAGCGATGTCATCGCGGTGGCGAGCCGCCGCTCGCTCGGCCAGCCGGTCGACTATGGCGACCGCGAACTGACCTGTCAGGCGTTGGACACGTTCGACTTCAGCGGTGTCGACATTGCCCTGTTCGCTGCCGGCGGCGATGTCGCCAAGAATTATGCGCCGAAGGCGGCCGCAGCGGGCGCCGTGGTGATTGACAATTCCTCCGCCTTCCGCATGGACCCCGAGGTGCCGCTGGTGGTGCCGGAAGTGAATGCCGAGGCGCTGGCCGGTTATGCCAAGAAGAACATCATCGCCAATCCGAACTGCTCGACCGCGCAATTGATGGTGGCGCTGAAGCCGCTGCATGACGCCGCCAAGATCCGCCGCGTCGTGGTGGCGACCTATCAATCGGTCTCCGGTGCCGGCACGGCGGCATCAGACGAATTGTTCTCACAAACCAAGGCGGTTTATGTGAACGACCCGCTGGAGCCGGAGCAATTCACCAAGCAGATCGCCTTCAATGTCATCCCGCATATCGACCGCTTCTTGGAGGATGGCTCCACCAAGGAAGAATGGAAGATGCGCGAGGAGACCAAGAAGATCCTCGACCCCGCCATCGAACTGATCGCCACCTGCGTGCGCGTGCCCGTCTTTGTCGGCCATTCTGAGGCGGTGCATGTGGAGTTTGAGCATGAGATCACGCCGGGCTCGGCGCGCAAATTGCTGCGCGAGAGCCCCGGGCTGCTGGTCGTCGACAAGCGCGAGGATGGCGGCTATGTCACGCCGGTGGAATGCGTCGGCGATTTTGCCACCTATGTCAGCCGCATCCGCCGCGACCCCACCGTGCCGAACGGCCTGGCCTTCTGGTGCGTATCGGACAATCTGCGCAAAGGCGCCGCGCTCAATGCCGTGCAAATCGCCGAAAGCCTGATCACCCGCCACCTGGCCAAGGCCGCCTAAGGCCCCGCCCAACACCCACGCATCCCCGGCTCAACCCCAAGACCTCGCCGCCCGCCGGAGCCGGGATCCTGGCCTGCGCCAGGATGAGCGGAAGGGCGAATTCGCTCATCCCGGGCCCGACCCGGGACCTCCCCGCCCGCCAGTGCTGAGATCCTAGCTTTCGCCAGGATGAGCGGGGGCGCAAGATGACCCGCTCGTCCCGGGCCCGACACGGGACCTCCCCAGCCGCCGGTGCCAAGATCCTGGCCTTCGCCAGGATGAGCGGAAGGGCGAATCCGCTCGTCCCGGGCTTGACCCGGGACCTCCCCGGCCGCCCGGTGCCGAGATCCTGGCCTTCGCCAGGATGAGCGGGGGAGGAGGGGAACCGCCGGTGCCGGTGGCGCGCAGATGTCAGTGCAGCCGTTGCCCGACTTCTTCGATGGCCTTATCGATCATGCGCGTGCCGGCATCGCCCTGCATGGCGTCGCGCAGGACCTGGCGCGCGGCGGCGGCGGCGGCTTCGGCGGCGACCCAGCGGACATGAGCAATGGCCTGTGCCTCCATCTGGGCGATGCGCGCGTCCATCTGCTCGGTGCGGCGCTCGACCATGGCTTCGGCGTCGGCATCCGCCCGCTTCAGGATTTCCGCGGCACTGTCGCGTGCCTGCCGCTCAATCTCTTCGGCATCCTTCAACGCTTCCTTGTTGCGCCGCTCGATATCTGCCAGCCGACGCTGCGCCTCTTCGCGCAGGGAACGCGCCTCTTCGATCTGGCTGGAGATCCGCTCAGCGCGTCGGTCCAGCGCCCCGGCCAAGGCCATCCACGCTTGCCGGCCGATCAGACCCACAAACACCAGAAAGCCCAGGCCGACCCAGAAATCGGTATCGTTGAACAGGCCAATGGGATGGCTGATCGCGCCTTCCGCCGGTTCGGCGAACCAGAACACCAAGAGATCAGCGCTCATGCCGCCTTCTCCTGTTCGGCAATGGCTGAGGCGAGCGCTTTGTTGACTTGATCCTCATCGACGGACCCCAAGAGCCGACCGACCAGATCATGCGCGGCGGTGCGGGCCATGGTTTCAACCTCACCCAGCGCCTCAGCCTGGGCCTGGGCGATCCGGGCTTCGGCCTCGTCCAGCCGAGCGGTCAGGCGCTCGTTCAGATCGGCATCGGCTTTGGCCATGTGCCGGGCCACCTCGTCCCGGGTGCCGGCGATGATCTCTTGCGCAGACGCGCGCGCCTCAGCCAGGCGCTGCTCATAATTGCCGCGCACCTGTTCGGCCTCATTGTTGAGCCGCTCGGCCATGTCCAGATCATTGGCGATGCGGCGTTCGCGGTCTTCGAAGATCCGTTCCACACGCGGCAGGCCCGCGCGCGCAAGGATCAGCCAGAGCAGGCCGAACAGCACGGCCAGCCAGAACAGCTGGGCCGGCACGAAGGTCGGGTCGAATTGAGGCATGGGCGATCCCAATCAGCCGAAACGGGACGGCAGCCCTTAGGCGACGAACAACAGGATCAACGCCACCAGGAAGGAGAAGATGCCCAGCGCCTCGGTCACCGCGAAGCCCAGGATCAGGTTCGGCCGCTGACCGTCCGCGGCGGAGGGGTTGCGCAGCGCGCCCTGCAGGAAGAAGGCGAAGATCAGGCCCACGCCCAAGGCGGCCCCGCCCATGCCCAGCGTAGCGATGCCGGCGGCGATCATCTTAGCGGCGTCCATATCCATGACATTATCCTTTCTGTGGGGAAGCTCTTGGGGAAATCCCGTCGTGCAATGGTTGGGTTAGTGAAGATTGACCGCGTCGTTGAGATAGACGCAGGCGAGCAGCGCGAACACATAGGCCTGAACCACGGCAACCAGAAGTTCCAAGGCCGTGATCGCGATGATCATGATGAAGGGCAGGATGCCGAGCGCGGACAACAGACCGCCAGCGGCCAACAGGGACACGATGAAGCCGGCGAACACCTTCAAGAGAATATGGCCGGCGGTCATGTTGGCGAACAGCCGCACCGAATGGGTCACCGGCCGGGCGATGAAGGAGATGATCTCGATCACCACCACCAGCGGCAGGAAATAGACCGGCGTGTTCTCCGGCACGAACAGGGAGAAGAAGTGCAGACCGTGGCGCAGCACGCCGATGACGATGACGCCCAGGAAGATGCCGCCGGCCAACGCGGCGGTCACCGCCAGATGGCTGGTCACGGTGAAGGCATACGGGAACAGGCCCAAGAGATTGGCGGCCAGCACGAACATGAACAAGGTGAAGATGAACGGGAAGAAGGGCCGGCCTTCCGGGCCGATATTCTCCTTCACGATGCCGGCGACGAATTCGTAGCACAGCTCGACCATCGACTGCAGGCGCCCCGGCACCAGCTGCGGACGCATGGTGCCGATCAGGATGAAGCCGGAGATCAGCGCCAGCACCACCAGCATCCATGCGGACGAATTGGTGAAGGAGATGTCCGTGCCGGCGATCGAAATCGGTTGAATCGGCTTGATATCGAATTGTTCGAGAGGACCCGCCATGGCCACACCGCTCCACACATGACCGCTACCCGCCGGTCTTCTTGTCCTTGGTCGTTCTATTCGTCGTCTGTGCCTGTCTTGTGTGCCTGTCTTCGCGCCGCCGACTGGGCCGGATCGGTGGCCCGCAACAGATTGCGAACCCCGGCGGCGAATCCCGCCAGCACCAGGGCCATCAGCGCCCATGGCGCCGTGCCCAGCCAGCGGTCGATCCAGAAGCCCAAAAACGCTCCCACCAACACGCCGGAGACCAGCTCCAGGCTAAGCTTGTAGGCGGCATTGGTCTCCGTGCCCCGGCGATCCCGTTTGGGATCGTCGCGCCCGAGAGAGGCCCGTGCAGCCTGCAATCTGCGCTTGAACTGGTCGGACTGGTCCGATTCGTCGTCGTGTCCCACGAGCCTTTCCGCTGAACCGTCGGACGGCGACAAGTCATGCACGGCGACCCGGCTGCCCGACCCGCCCTGAATGCGCGCGCACCATAGTGACGCCCCCTGAGGCTGTCAAGCAACAAGCGGCCGCCGCTAAGACATTGACTTTGAAAGGGTTTCCAGGACAGGGGCAGACCCGCGACCGGTTTTGCGTGCACGAGCAAAGCCGGTGTTTCAGCAGCGGTGATAGATCAGATAAACCGGCGCGCGGCCTTCGGCCTGTGCCTTTCGGGCATAGCGGGTTTCGATCCAGTCCGCCGGCGGGGTGCGCCAATCCGCCGGGCGGGTGGCGCTCCAGGCGAAATCGCGGCGCTGGGCCATGTGCACCAGGGTCCATTGCCGGAACACCGGATCGTCTGTGGCGATGCGAACCGCCGCCCCCGGCTTCAGGACCCGCGCCAGCGCGTCCAGATTGTCCGGCTGAATGAAGCGGCGACTGGCATGCCGGGTCTTCGGCCAGGGGTCCGGGTGCAGCAGGAACAGCCGGTCGATCGAGCCATCGGGCAGGCGGTCGAGAAGATCGCGGGCGTCATCCGGCCAGATGCGCACATTGCGCAGGCCGCGCGCGTCAATGTCGGCCAACAGGCCCGCCACCCCGTTCAGAAACGGCTCGCAGCCGAGAAGGCCGATATCCGGATTGCGTTCGGCTTGCCAGGCCAGATGCTCGCCCTTGCCGAAGCCGATCTCCAGCCAGATCTGAGCCGGCGGCGGGTCAAACAGCGTGTCAGGGTCCAGGCGCGCCGCCCCGGCGTCGATCGCCAGGCGCGGCAGCAAGTCGTCAAGCAGGGCCTGGCGCCGGGCGGTCAGCGCTGGGCCCTTGCGCCGCCCGTAAAAGCGGCGCGTCTTGATCTCAGCTGAGCGCTCGGCGGAGCTCATCGGCCAGGTCTGTCTTCTCCCAGGAGAAGCCGCCATCACTATCCGGCGCGCGGCCGAAATGGCCATAGGCGCTGGTGCGGGCATAGATCGGCTTGTTCAACTGCAAATGCTCGCGGATGCCGCGCGGCGACAGATTGACCAAATCGGTCAAGGCCTTGGAAATGCGGCTTTCCTCCACCTGCGCGGTGCCAAGGGCATTGACATAGACAGACAAGGGCTTGGCGACACCGATGGCATAGCTGAGCTGGATGACGCAGCGCTCAGCCAGGCCCGCCGCGACGACATTCTTGGCCAGGTAGCGCGCGGCATAGGCCGCGGAGCGGTCGACCTTGGTGGGATCCTTGCCGGAAAAGGCGCCGCCGCCATGCGGGGCCGCCCCGCCATAGGTGTCAACGATGATCTTGCGCCCGGTCAGCCCGGCATCGCCGTCCGGCCCACCGATGGTGAAGGCCCCGGTGGGGTTCACGTAAAAGTCTTCCTCCGGGCACATCCAGCCCTCCGGCAGCACCTTCAGCACATGCTCGCGCACCAGGTCGCGCAGATCGTCTTGCGAGACGCCGGCCTTGTGCTGGGTCGACACCACCACGGAGGTGGCGCGCACCGGCTTGTTGTCAACATATTGCAGGGTCACCTGGCTCTTGGCGTCGGGCTCCAGCACGGAGGTGGCGTCGGCCTTGCGAGCAGCGGCTAGCGATTGCAGGATCTCGTGGCTGAACTGCAGCGGCGCGGGCATCAGCGCCTCGGTTTCGGTGCAGGCATAGCCAAACATGATGCCCTGGTCCCCGGCCCCCTCATCCTTGTCGCCAGAGGCATCGACGCCCTGGGCGATCTCGCTGGACTGCTCGTGCAGATAGCTGGTGAAATCGGCACTCTGCCAATGAAAGCCGTCCTGCTCATAGCCGATGTCGCGCACGGCCTGGCGGGCGGCATCTTCCAATGTGGCTGCGGTGATCTGCTTGGGACCACGCACCTCGCCGGCCAGGATGATGCGGTTGGTCGTCACCATCGTCTCGCAGGCCACCCGGGCAAAGGGGTCGGCGGCCAGATAGACGTCCAGCACCGTGTCGGAAATGCGGTCCGCCACCTTGTCGGGATGGCCCTCGGACACGGACTCACTGGTGAAAAGATAGTCAGTCAGGCTCACGCCGCACCTCCACTACGCAGATTGTCGGGATCAGGAATGGCGTGGGCTATAACAATCTGGGCCCGCGGCAACAAGCATAAAGAAATCTTTATATGGTTATATGCCGATTTCAAGGCGGCGCGGGCGCCTTGGCAGCGTGTCTCCCGCGCCGCGGGGGCTGTGGATCAATGCTCCGCCACGTGCTGTGCGCCAACGGATTTCACCAGTTCGAAAATCCGTTTGCGCACCCGGGCATCATCGATTCGATAATAGGCGCGAACCAACTCCAAGGTTTCGCGCTTGGACAGTTGGTCGGATTCAAACGCCGCCGGCGCCTCGGCCAAGCCGTTGTCGGAGGAGGAGGGATCCATCATGTCGTCGAAGAAGAACGACACCGGCACCTCCAAGATTTGCGCGATCTTGTACAGCCGGCTGGATCCGATGCGGTTGGCGCCGCGCTCATATTTCTGAACCTGCTGGAAGGTCAGGCCCAGCGCGTCCCCCAGCTTCTCCTGGCTCATGCCCAGCAGGGTGCGGCGCAGACGGACGCGCGATCCCACATGCACGTCGATCGGGTCGGGTTTGGATGCCACGCTCATTCCTTTCTTTGTGACCATTTGCGCCGCGGACGGGGCGAACAGCGCCCATCCGCGGCTGTTAGCAACGTTCAGCTCGTCAAAGATGTTTCGCTTGTGGCGCGAATTATCTTTCCCTCACACGCCGCTAGCTTACACGTAACAGTCGAGAAGTAAAGCATAGCGCTGCAAAAATTAACAGGGATAACCAAAACAACCCATTGCGCCAGCGGGCATAGGGCGGCGGCGTGATCGCCCGGGGCAGTGGCGCGTTAAACGCCTTGCGGTGCAAGAGCTCTGCCTTATGCGTGACCCTGCCATAAGGGTCGATCACCGCGCTGATGCCTGTACCCGCAACGCGCGCCATGGGCAGGCCTTCCTCTACCGTTCGCATGCGCGCCAACACCAGATGCTGGTGCGGCCCCTCGCTGGACCCGAACCAAGCATCATTGGTGACATTGACCAACCAAGCCGGCCGCGGCGCCCCGGCCGCGACCACCTCGCCGGGGAAAATCGCTTCATAGCAAATAAGCGGAGAGAATGGCGGAAGGTTTGCAGCAGACACGGTGCGCAGGCCCGGCCCGGTCTTCAAGGTGCCGCCGCTGTCGATAAAGCTGGCCAGCCCGAGCACACCAAAAAGGGGCTTGGCAAAGCCCAATCGGTCGGCCAACGGCACATATTCTCCGAACGGCACCAGATGCGCCTTGTCATATGCCGCCAGCACATCGCCGCCGGCGCCAATCACCAGCAGCGAATTGTAGAAGCGCTGGTCGGTGGGCTCATCGCGTCGAAATTGCCCGGTGATCAACACGCCGTTGTCCGGCAGCGCATCGGCCACCAACGCGCGCCGGATCGCATCTTCCGCCAGCAGATAGGGCACCGCGGTTTCCGACCAGATGGCAACCCAGCGCCCCTTGGAACCGTCCGGCCGCCTTTGGGTCAGCGCCAGATAATCGGCCAGATGACGACCGCGCAGCTCCGGCCGCCATTTGTCGCGCTGGCTGATATTCGGCTGCACCAAGCGCAATGTCAGATCCGGCACCGTGTCAACCGCGCCGTCTGGGAGCCGCGCGAGGCCATAGCTGAAGCCGGCCAGCGGCACCGCCAGAGCCAGCAGGGCAAAGGCCGGCACCCGCTTGGGCCCCCAAAGACAGGCCAGGCTGAAGCATCCCAGCAGCGTCATCAGACCCCAGCTCCAGGTGCCCAGCACCGCCAGCGGTTGCAGCATAGCGTCGGAGAAACCCCAGATGGCGGCCACTGGGTTCCACGGAAACCCGGTAAAGGCCCAGCCTCGGATCCATTCCGCCAAGCCATAGGCCAGGCTGGCCAACAGCATCCGCTTGACCGGCCCGTCCCAAAAGGCGCGCACGGCGGCGAAAGTCAGCCCATAATAGACCGCCATACCGGCGGCCAGGGCCGCCACGGCGATCGGCGCGAACCCCGCCGGCACTTCATCTTGGCGCGTGAAGCTTTCAGCGATCCAGGCAAAACTGAGCAGAAACTGACCAAAGGCGAAGGCCCAGGCGGTCAGCGCAGCGGCCGCCCGGGAGCGCGTGGCGTCAATCAGGGCGATCAGCAGTGCCAGCCCAAGCGGCATCGCAACGATCCAATGGGTCGGCGCGAACGCAAGAGCGGAGAGCATGCCCGCCAGCCCGGCCAACAGCCCGCGCGCCCATAACGGCCGCCGCGCTGCCCAGGGCCAGAAGGCCGGCGGCGGTGGAGGCAAAAGGCGGCGGCTCACCGCTGCTGTTGGGCCGGTTCAGGCGGCGGGCCGGGCGCCACGCGCACCCGCTTGATGCGGCGCGGATCGGCATCGACCACCTCAAAGCGATTGCCGGCGGCGTCGGTGACGATCTCACCGATCTGCGGGACGCGGCCGGCCAGGGTGAACACCAAGCCGCCGACGGTATCGACATCCTCGCCATTCTGCGGCAGCAGCGGCCGATCCAAGTGTTCGGCCAATTGCTCGATGCCGACACGGGCGTCGACATCCAGCCGGCCATCCTCGCACGGGATCAGCTTCGGCTGCTCGTCCAGATCATGCTCGTCATGGATTTCGCCGACAACCTGCTCGACCAGATCCTCGATGGTGACCAGCCCATCGGTGCCGCCATATTCGTCGACGACCACAGCCATATGAATGCGGTTGGCGCGCATCTTGGCCAGCAGATCAAGCGCCCGCATCGATGGCGCCACGAACAGCACCGGCCGCTCGATCGAGGAGATCGGCGGGCGCGGTTGGTCAGCCGGACGCTCCACCAGAATCTTCAAGGCATCCTTGACATGCACCATGCCGGTGACCGTATCGAGATTGTCCTGATAGACCGGAAGGCGCGAATGCGCCGCTTCGATGAAAAGCTGAATCAAATCCTCGAACGGCGCGTCGCGGTCAATGGCCACCATATCCGGCCGCCGTACCATAATGTCTTCGGTGCGGACATCGGCATGGGCGACAATATTGTGCAGCAATTCCAGTTCTTCCGCCCGGAGCGCTTTTTCCTCCAGCGGATGCCGGTGCTGCTCGATGACATCCTCCAAACTCTCGCGCAAGCTGCCGTTAGACCGCTTCAACAGGCGCCGGATCCGGTGCATCACCATGTCGGTCATGCCCCCGCTCCGACCGTCGGCACGGCATAGGGGTCACGCAGACCCAACTCCGCCATCACCGCGCGCTCCAATGCCTCCATGACATCGGCCTGCAGATCCGTCTCATGGTTGTGGCCCAGCAGATGCAAGAGCCCGTGCAGAACCAGATGCACGACGTGATCCATCAAGGCTTTGCCCTGCTCGGCGGCTTCGCGCGCACACACGCCATATGCCAGCACCAGATCACCGAGAGGCTCCGCCTCGCCGGACGGGAACGACAACACATTGGTCGGTTTGTCCTGGCCGCGCCACTGCGCATTCAAGCGCCGCACCGCTTCATCGCTGTCAAGCACCAGGCAGGCAGATCCGGCAGCCCCGGTCTGGCGCGTCAGCACTGGCAACAGGCGCGCCAGGCTATGTTCCACCGCGACCGCCTGCGGCTGCCACACCGCCGCCCGGACGATCAGTTCAACATGCCAGCCACCCGCCTCAATACAATGATAAGGCTCTGCGTCGTCGCTGGGAGTGGCACCGTCTCCGGTGCCATCATGGGATAATATGGTCATCGATCATCAGCTCATCGGCCGACAAGGCGTCACGAGCCGCTTTCCTCACGCTCATAGGCATTGACGATGCGGCTGACCAGCGGGTGGCGCACGACATCTTCTTCGCCGAACTGAATGATGGCGACGCCGGGCACGTTGTTCAAGATCTTCAGTGCATGCGGCAAGCCGGATTGTTGCTTCAGCGGCAGATCGACCTGGCTGGCATCGCCGCACACGGCCATCCGGGCATTCTCACCGAAGCGGGTCAGGAACATCTTCATCTGCACCGGCGTGGTGTTCTGGGCCTCGTCCAGGATGACGAAGGCATTTTTCAGCGTGCGCCCGCGCATATAGGCCAAGGGCGCAATCTCGATTTGGCCGTTGGCCAAGCGCCGCTCAACCTGCTCCGCCGGCATCATGTCGTAAAGCGCATCATAGAGCGGGCGCAAATAAGGATCGACCTTGTCGCGCAAATCGCCCGGCAGAAAGCCCAGATTCTCGCCTGCTTCCACCGCCGGGCGGGACAGGATGATGCGGTCGATCTCGCCCGCGACCATTTTGGCGACCGCCGTGGCCACCGCCAAATAGGTCTTGCCGGTGCCCGCCGGCCCAACCCCGAACACAAGGTCCTGAGACAAGAGCGCCATCATGAACTCCGCCTGGCGCGGCGTGCGCGGCACGATCGACCGGGTGCGCGTGTGAATGGCGACGACATTATCATCACCGGCCGCAGCTGGTTTTTGGCTGGGACGCTCGCGCCCCTTGGCAGGGCGCGTTTCGGCACGCCGCCCGGCCCAGGGCTTGGTGTCAACCGGCTTGGTCGCAGTGTCCCGGCCGTTGCCGGGCCGCGGCTTGGGCGCGATCCGGTTCGCCTCTGCCTGCGCCATGGTTACGGCACCGTCGACGTCGCCCAGGTCGATCACCTGGCCTTGCTCCAATCTCTGGTAAAGATCGTGTAAGGCCTGCCGCGCGGTCTGGCAGGCTCCGGCCTGGCCGCGCACGACGACGCGATTGCCGCGCGAGACGATGCTGACATCCAGGGCGTGTTCGATGCGGGCGAGATTCTGATCGTGAAAGCCGAACAGCGAAGACAGGAGACGGTTGTCCTCAAAATCCAGTACCAACTGGCCTTCCGGCCTGGGCTTGGGATGGGCTTTCAAGCTCGCCTATCTCTCCTTATGCAGCGGTCCGGACCGGATGGGCCGGCCGCCCCCGCACACTATTAGGGCCCGCCGCAACGATCTCTACATCATATAGGCGCCCGATATGTTCATAATATGACGAATGCGACGTCCGGTCCACCGGTTTCCCGGCCCAGTTCGCTGCGTCCATGTCGACATGGACCGCCTGCATATAAGGGGTGCGGCCGACCAGCTGGCCCGCCCGCCGGCCCTCGCGTTCCAGCAAGACCGGCATGACCTGGCCGATGCTGGCTTGGTTGAACGCCGCCTGCTGCTCGTTCAGCAGCGCCTGCAGCCGGGCCAGGCGCTGCGCTTTCACCGGCTCAGGCACCTGATCGGCGGCGTCGGCGGCCGGCGTGCCGGGGCGGGAGGAATATTTGAAGGAATAGGCCTGGGCATAGCCGATCTCATCGACCAGACGCAGCGTGGCCTCGAAATCTGCCTCGGTTTCGCCGGGAAAGCCCACAATAAAGTCGCCCGAGAGCGCGATGTCCGGCCGGGCCTCGCGCAACGCTGCGATGATGCGGCGATAGTCCTGCGCGGTGTGGCGCCGGTTCATCGCCTTCAGCACCCGGTCGCTGCCGGCTTGCACCGGCAGATGCAGATACGGCATCAGGCAGGCCAGATTGCCATGGGCGGCGATCAGATCCGCGGTCATGTCGCGCGGGTGGCTGGTGGTGTAGCGCAGCCGGCTCAGCCCGTCGATCTCGCTCAAGGCATGCAGCAAATCCGCCAGGCTGGCGGTGCCGCCGGCCGCCGTCTCACCATGATAGGCATTGACGTTCTGGCCCAGCAGGGTGATCTCGCACACGCCGCGAGCGACCAGATCGCGCGCCTCAGCCACAATCTTTGCCACCGGTCGGGACACTTCCGCGCCGCGGGTATAGGGCACCACGCAGAAAGTGCAGAATTTGTCACAGCCTTCCTGCACGGTCAGGAAGGCGGCCGGCGCGGCGCGATCGTGCGCCTTGGGCAGGTGGTCGAACTTGTCTTCGGCGGGAAATTCCGTGTCCAGCACGCGGGCGGCCTTCCCGGCCCGGCGTGCGTCAGCCACCGCCTTCAGCATGTCCGGCAAGCGGTGATAGGTTTGCGGGCCGAACACCAGATCGATGGCCGGAGCGCGCCGCATCATCTCCGCGCCTTCCGCCTGCGCCACGCAGCCGGCCACCCCGATGGTCACCCGGCCGTTCTTGGCTTGCTTGATTTTGTTGAGCCGGCCCACGTCTGAATAGACTTTTTCGGCTGCTTTCTCTCGGATATGGCAGGTATTGAGCAGGATCAGATCGGCGTCTTCGGGGCGATCGGCGAGCGCATAGCCTTCGTGGCCGAGAATGTCTGCCATGCGCTCGCTGTCATAGACATTCATCTGGCAGCCATAGGTCTTGATGAACAGTTTGGCGGTCATGACGAGCCCCTTCCGGGCAGATCCTTTGGCTCTGAAAGCCGCGGACGCTAAGCCACCGGCGCGCAAATGATCAAGACACGATCGCGTTGCCCGGGCAATCAACCGGGCCCGGTTGACTCGTCCACCCGCCCCTGGCAAAGCCCCGCTTACATTCTGTGACCGAGCTGGAACGGCAACCATGCGTTTAATCCTGTCATTTTTCTTCTTTATTGTCCTGTCCACTGGCCTGGCTGCCCAGCCGGACTGGCCACAGGCCGACAGCGATTTGGCAGCCGATCCCGCGGTGCGCTTCGGCGTGCTCGATAATGGCCTGCGCTATGCCGTGATGCCGAACGCCACGCCGAAGGGCGAGGCGGCCCTGCGGCTTTATATCGGGGCTGGATCCCTGCACGAGGCCGAAGATCAACGCGGCCTGGCGCATTTCATTGAGCATATGGCGTTCAATGGCTCTGAAAACGTGCCCGAGGGCGAATTGGTCAAGATCCTGGAGCGGCTCGGCCTGGCGTTCGGCGCCGACACCAACGCGTTTACCGGCTTCGACCAGACTGTTTACCAGCTCGACCTGCCCGATGTGAGCGAGGAGCATATCGACACCGGCTTGATGCTGTTGCGCGAGACCGCGGGCAATCTCACCTTCGATCCCGAGGCGATCGATCGCGAGCGCGGCGTGATCTTGTCTGAACGGCGCGTGCGCAACACCCCGGGCTTGCGCCAATTCCAGACGCAGGCGGCGTTCTTGGCGCCAGGATCGCGCTTGTCTGACCGGTTGCCCATCGGCACTGAAGAGGTCATTACCAACGCGCCGCGGCAGCGCCTTGTGGATTTCTACACAGCCTATTATCGGCCCGATAATGCCGCGCTGATCGTGGTCGGCGATATTGATGCCGATGCCATGATTGCCAAGATCGAGGCGCGCTTTGGTGAGTGGCAGCCAAGCGGCGAACCGGGGCCGGCCGTGCCGGATTATCAGCCGCGCCCGCCGCAATCCTTGCAAGACGTGGTCGGCCATTTCGCCGATCCGGAATTGACCGCCAGTGTCGGCCTGCACCAGACTAAGCCGTTGGAAGACCGGCCGGATACCGCCGAGACGCGGAAGCTCAGGCTGCTGCGCCAACTCGGCAATCAAATCCTGGCGCGCCGCCTGGCCACACTTGGACGGGCCGAAGCAGCGCCCTTCGTGCAGTGGCTGGCCGGCTATGATCCGCTGCCCGAAACCCTGGAGCATGCGCAATTGACCTTGGCTACCAGCCAAGAGACCTGGCCCGAAGCCCTGGCAGTGGCCGAGCAGGAATTGCGCCGGGCCCGGCAATTCGGCTTCACCCAGGCGGAGCTGGACGAGCAATTGGCCAATGTTGAGACGCGGCTGCGCACGGCCACCGCCGGTCAGGACACGCGGCCATCGCGGCAATTGGCCGGCGCCCTGGTGCGGGCGGTGCACGAAGATCAGGTGTTCACCACGCCGTCCTCCAGCCTTGAGCGATTCCTGGCGATGCGCGCGCGCTTGACGCCCGACGCGGTGACCGAGGCGTTTCAACAGACCTGGGTGGGCGGACCGCTCAAGCTCTTCGTGGGTCTGCGCGAAGCCGGACCGGACATCACCCAACAGATCCTCGCCATCGCGCAAGAGTCTGCGCAGCAGCCAGTGACGCCGCCGGAAGCACAAGAGCAGATCCTGTTCGCCTATACCGATTTCGGCGCGCCAGGCGAGGTGCTGGACTCCCGCAAGATCGACGATTTGGGGCTGACCGCGGTCCGCTTCGACAATGGCGTCCGGCTGACTGTGAAGCCGACCGACTTTGAAGAGGGCCGGGTGCGCGCCATCGTCCGCTTCGGCGGCGGCCAAGTGACCCTGGACCCGCAGCGGCCGGGCCTGGGCCTGCTGGCACAGACCGCGTTCGCCGCCGGCGGCCTTGAGGCCCATAGCCAAGATGAGCTGCAGCGGATCCTGGCCGGCCGCACGGTCAGTGACAGTTTCGCCATCGCCGAGGATGCCTATCTGTTTTCTTCGATAACGACACCGGAGGATCTGGATCTGCAATTGCAGCTCTGGGCGGCCTTCTTCACCGCGCCCGGCTTTCGGGCCGAGGGTTTCAACCAATTTCAACGCGTCGTTGCCGCCTTTTATGACAGCGTCGATGCCACGCCAGGCCAGGTGGCGCAGGTCATCCTGCCCGGCCGCCTGTATGGCGACGCGCGGTTCGGCTTGCCGCCACGCGACAGCTTGGACGACCTGACGCCCGACGCCCTGCCAGCGCTGTTGGCGCCGGTCCTCAAGCAGGCGCCGATCGAAATCGGCATCGTCGGCGACATCGAGCCGGACGATGCAATCCTGGCAGTCGCGCAAACCTTCGGCGCGCTGCCTGCGCGCGCAGAAGACAATGTTCGCGACGACCGCTTGGAGAGCATTGAGTTTCCAAAGCCCGGAGACCTGGTACTGACCCATCAGGGCCAGGCCGATCAGGCCCTGACGGCCCTGATCTGGCCAACCGATGACAATGCCGATCAGCGCCGCACCCAGGGGCTTGCGCTGCTGGCGACCGTGTTCAGGCTACGCTTGGTCGACGAAATTCGCGAAGCGCTCGGGGCGAGCTATTCAGGCCAGGCGCAGTCGCTGGCCTCCGAAACCGTGCCGGATTTCGGCTTTCTGTCCGCCGGCGCCGATGTCGCCGCGGATGATATTGAGCGCGTCCAGGGGCTGATCGAGGACATCGCTGAGGCGTTTGCCGCAGGCGAGATCACCGAAGACGAATTGGAACGCGCCCGCCGGCCGATCCTTGAACGGATCGAAAACGCCCGCCAGGGCAACGGCTTCTGGCTTCAAGTGGTCGCCGACGCGCAAACCGATCCAGAGGATTTGGACCGGCTGCGCCGTCAGGTCGAGATTTATGAATCGCTGACCGTGGCTGATCTGAGCGATCTGGCACGGACTTATCTTCAGCCGTCGTCCGCTGTGCGCCTGCGCATCGTCCCGGAAGCTCAAGCCACCGACGCCGCCACCGCGCAGGAGTGAGCGGCGCGGCCGCCGCGCACCCGCTGCTCTAACGGCGGATCGGGCTGATCTTACTGCCGCCCAGATCGATGCCGGCAAGCAGGCCCTTCTGGCCGAACACAAAGGCCAGAACCGGTTCCTTGGCGGTTTTGGTGGTGATTTCCGCGCCCGCTCCCATCTCAACCAGCACCACATCGGCATCGACGCCGACTTCCCAGCCGTCTGAGGTCTTGAAGTCCTGCAACGCCTCCTCGGTCAGAAACAGCAGCACACGCGCGCTGGACTGGCCGCCGAACTGCAGGCCGACCGACGCAGAGGCGATCGAATAATAGCCGGTGAACGCGCCGTCCTCGACCAGTGCCCCCTCGCCATACGCGCCGCCCACGATCAGCGCGCCCTTCTTGACGGAGGGAAAGACCAGCGCGCCTTCGGCACCTTGCAGCAATCGTGCGCCGCCGGTGACCTCCTCGGCGAAGCGTTCCAGCGTCGCCTCGACCTTGATCTCGATTTCCTGGCGGCTGGCACCAAGCGCCGCCGCTGACACCAGGAGGACGAAGCTCAGGCTCATCAACCAATTTCGTCGCATCACTTTCTTCTCCTTCGCAAAGCCTCCAAGCGGACGCTAGGACATTATCCACACACAGCGATTCCACTCGGTCAGATCTTGCTCTAGACTGCCGCAGATGAGCGGGACTGTCGATGCGCAAACCCTGCAGGCGGACTGGCTGGCCCATTTGGCCGGCGAACGCCGGGCCGCGGCCAATACGGTCGAGAGCTACGCCCGCGACGTCTCCGGCTATCTGGATTTTTTGGCGGCCTATTGGGGCGAAACGGTGACCGGGCAGCGGCTGGCCCGGATCGGCCTGATGGACCTGCGCGCCTATCTCGCAGAGCGCCGGCGCGATGGGGTGCAAACCGCCAGCCTGGCCCGGGCCATCAGTGCCATCCGAAATTTCCACGGTTTTCTGGCCGACCGGTACGCTTTGATCAGCCCGGCCGTGGAGGCCTGGCATGGCCCGAAATTGCCCAAGCGGCTGCCGCGCGCTCTCAGCCAGACAGCGACGGCGGACCTATTGGCCGCAGCCGGCGATGGAGGGGACTGGCAGGCCGCCCGGCGCCTGGCGGTGTTCTGCCTGCTGTATGGCTGCGGTCTGCGGATCGCTGAGGCCTTGTCGTTAACCGGGGCGGATCGGCCCCTGCCCGACATGCTGACGGTGACAGGCAAGGGCGGCAAGCAACGCCGGGTGCCCGTGCTCGCGGTGGTGGCGCAGGCGGTCGAGACCTATGCGGCTGCGTGCCCGCATGCACTGACACCCGCAGCGCCCTTGTTCCGGGCGAAGCGTGGCGGCGCCTTGAGCGCCCGCACCGTTCAAGGCGAAACAGCGCAGCTGCGCCGGGCGCTGGCCCTGCCCGAGGGCACCACACCACACGCCCTGCGCCACAGCTTCGCCACCCACTTGCTCAGCGCCGGCGGCGACCTGCGCACGCTGCAAGACCTCCTTGGCCATGCCAGCCTTTCCAGCACGCAGATCTATACCCGGCTCGAGGAGACGGCCCTGACCAAGACCTATGAACGGGCGCATCCGCGAGCGCGCGCAAAGCACTGACCCGCCCCTTGCCCCTTGCCCCTCATCGGACCAGCCCTCTCTACCATTGGCCGTCTGACACCGGCGGTCTGACACTGGGCGTCTGACGTTGGCTGGGATGCCATCCTATGGGCGGCTTTTGGGGTCCAAGCGCACGCGCAAGGCTGAGGCCTTGGCCGACATGTCCCGGCAAGACTACAGCCTAAACATCCAAATTCGCCACATTCAGGGCATTGTCCTGGATGAAGCTGCGCCGGTGTTCGACGATGTCGCCCATCAGTTTGGAGAAGAGTTCCTCGGCGTCGTCGGCCTCGTTGATGCGTACCTTCAGAAGCGAACGGGCCTCCTTATCCAGGGTGGTTTCCCACAGCTGGTCGGGGTTCATCTCGCCCAGGCCCTTGTAGCGCTGCACCGACAGGCCCTTGCGGCCTTGCTCGACAATCTGGCGGAACAAGGCGGTGGGGGTGGCGGCGGTGCGGTGCGCCTCGCCGCGCTGCACGGTGCCGGGGCGTTCAAAGGTCGGCGCCAGCGCGCGACCCAGGTCATTCAGCCGGCGCGCTTCGGCACTGTCGATCATCTTCATGTCGATGATGTGGTGGTCGGCCACGCCGCGCACCAGCTGGGTCAAATGATAGCCGCCGCCGGCCGCGGGCTCGCCGGTCCAGCCGGCCTCCTCCTCGCCT
This sequence comes from Rhodothalassiaceae bacterium, assembly GCA_050331575.1. GTDB lineage: Bacteria > Pseudomonadota > Alphaproteobacteria > Sphingomonadales > Rhodothalassiaceae > JBHJGS01. The sequence goes on from JBHJGS010000009.1 coordinate 81,903, forward strand.
GCCGCAATCGCGTTCAGCCGGGCCACGGCGCGCTCCACCGCTGGGCCCGCGGCATCGGCAGTGCCGGCAATCTCCGCATCCAAGGCGCCGGTCAGCGCCAGGATCTCGACAATCCGGCGGTCATAGCGGCCGGGCAGGCTGTCCAACACGCTGGCCAGGGTGCGCGCCTCATTGACCAGGGCGGCCAGATCCTCGCCGGAGCGCTGGGCATCCTGGGCGTCGACGAACACCGCGCCGTCCAGACCATTGGCCAGCAGATGATCATAAAGCGCGCGATCATCTTTCAGATACACCTCCGAGCGGCCGCGGCTGACCTTATAAAGCGGCGGCTGGGCGATATAGAGATGGCCAGCGGCAATCAGCTCGGGCATCTGCCGGTAGAAGAAGGTCAGCAGCAGGGTGCGGATATGGGCCCCGTCGACATCGGCGTCGGTCATGATGATGATCTTGTGGTAGCGCAGCTTGGACAGATCGAAATCGTCGCGGCCGATGCCGGTGCCCAGCGCGGTGATCAGGGTGCCGATCTCATTGGAGCTCAGCATCCGGTCAAAGCGAGCGCGCTCCACATTCAAGATCTTGCCGCGCAGGGGCAGGATCGCCTGGAACGCCCGATCGCGGCCCTGCTTGGCCGAGCCGCCGGCGCTGTCGCCCTCGACGATGAACAGCTCGGACTTGGCCGGGTCGCGCTCCTGGCAGTCGGCCAGTTTGCCAGGCAGCGAGGCGACGTCGAGCGCGCCCTTGCGCCGGGTCAGCTCCCGCGCCTTGCGCGCGGCTTCCCGTGCTGCGGCGGCATCAACGATCTTCTGCACGACATTTCTGGCCGGGCCGGGATTCTCTTCAAACCACTGCGCCAGCTGCTCGCCGACAAATTGCTCGACCACCGGGCGGACCTCGGAGGAGACAAGCTTTTCCTTGGTTTGGCTGGAGAATTTCGGATCCGGAACTTTTACCGAGACAATCGCGGTCAGCCCTTCCCGGGCATCCTCGCCGGCCAGGCTCACCTTGGCCTTCTTGGCCAGACCGCTTTCGCTGGCATAGGCGTTGACCGCGCGGGTCAGCGCCGCGCGAAAGGCGGCCAGATGGGTGCCGCCGTCGCGCTGTGGGATATTGTTGGTGAAGCAGAACACATTCTCATGATAGCTGTCATTCCAGCACATGGCGATTTCCACGCCGATCCCGGATTTCTCGCCCTGGATCGGCACCGGCTCGCCGATGATCGACTGCTTGTTGCGGTCGATATGCTTCACAAAGGCGGTGATGCCGCCCTCATAGTGCAGCTCCACGCGCTTGGGGTCGGCATGGCGCAGATCCTCCAGGATGATGCGCACGCCGGAATTTAGGAAGGCCAGCTCGCGGAAACGGTGCTCCAGCTTGGCATAGTCGAACTCGATGGTGGTGAAGGTCTCGCGCGACGGCAAGAAGGTCACCCGCGTCCCGCTCAGCCCCTCTGCGGCGCCGACCACCGCCAGATCCGCTTCCGCCTCGCCATGGCGGAAGCGCATGTAATGCTCCTGGCCGTCACGCCAGATGCGCAGGTCCAGCCATTCCGACAGGGCATTCACCACCGACACCCCGACACCGTGCAGTCCGCCGGACACCTTGTAGCTGTTCTGGTCGAATTTGCCGCCCGCGTGCAGCTGGGTCATGATCACCTGGGCGGCGGAAATGCCTTCCTCCTCATGCAGGTCGACCGGAATGCCGCGGCCATTGTCCTCGACACTGACCGAGCCGTCGGGATTGAGCGTGACCAGGATGCGGTCACAATGCCCGGCCAGCGCCTCGTCGATGGCATTGTCGGTGACCTCGAACACCATATGGTGCAGGCCCGAGCCGTCTTCGGTGTCGCCGATATACATGCCCGGGCGCTTACGCACCGCCTCCAGCCCCTTCAGGACCTTGATGGAGGAGGCGTCATAATCGGCCGGGGCCGCGGGGTTCTGAGCCATAAGCGTCGATCTTTCCAATCAGGGCATCAGGCCGGGCTGACCCGTCCGTCCACCACGTCGAAATATTGGGCGCCGGGACCGATGCCACCGAACAATTCCGGATCCGTCCCGGTCAGCCAAGCCTGCCCGCCAAGGCGGCGCAGCCGTGCGAACAGGCGGGCGCGCCGGTCCGGATCCAGATGGGCGGCGACCTCGTCCATCAGCACAAGCGGTGCAGCACCCCGCTTGTCGGCCAGCGTATCAGCCTGGGCCAGCACCAAGGAGAACATCAGTGCCTTCTGCTCCCCGGTGGAGCATAGCCGGGCGGGCAGGCCGCGGGCGCGGTAGACCAGCGTCAGGTCGCTGCGATGCGGGCCCAGCTCGGTGCGGCCGCTGCGCGCATCGCCCGCCCGGCCCTGTTTTAGCGCCAAAGCGAAGTCCTTGGCCAGCGATTCCGCATCCAGCTGGGCCAGCCGCTCCTCCAGCCAGCCCGACAGCCCGGCCTCGCCGGCGGGAAACCCGTCGGCCTCGGCGCGCGCCAATTGCACCGTCAGCGCCGCCACCGCCCGGGCCCGGCCCTGCGCCACGCCGAGGCCATGCTCGGCCATGCGCGCCTCCAAGGCCGCCAGCCAACCCGGGTCAGCGCCCAGATAGCCACGTTCGCTCAACAGGCGCAGCCGATCGCGCATGGCCTGCTCATAGGCGGCCAACGCGCGGGCATGGCCCGGCAACATCAGATCGGCAAAGCGGTCAAGGAAGCGGCGGCGCACTGCGGCGGGCTCCTGGAACAGCCGGTCCATCGCGGGGGTCAGCCAGATCATCGCCAGCCGCTCGCCCAACGCTGCCGGGCCGGAGGCTGGTTGCCGGTCAATGCGCGCCTGGCGCCGGCCGGCCTCGCCCTCCTGAGGTGTCTGGCCGGTGCCCAGCACCTGTTCCTCGCCGGCCAATTCAACGGTGGCGGAGACCGCCCAGCCGCCGGGTCCGTCCGTGCGGGCCAGATCGTCCATCCGGGCCTGGCGCAGACCGCGGCCGGGGCCCAGCAGCGACAGCGCCTCCAAGATCGCGGTCTTGCCCGCGCCGTTCGGGCCGGTCAGCACCACCGGGCGCGCCGGATCCGGCACCACCGCAAGCCGGCTGGACGCATGATTGCGAAAGTCGGTCAGGCTCAATTGCGCCACCGCAGCGGGGCGGGGCGGCACAGGCGGGTCGAAGGACAGGTCGGCCGGGGCGCTTCGGACCATGACCACCAGATATCACACCCGCATCGGCATCAGAACATAAAGCGCGCTGGCATCGGCCTTGTCCTGCAGCACCGTCGGCGCGTCTGCCGAAGCCAGCTTCGCCAAAACAGTTTCGCCGTCGACCTGGCCCAGAATGTCCAGCAGATAGCGGGAATTGAAGCCGATCTCCAGGGCATCGGCCGCGTAGGAGGCGGCCAGTTCCTCCGTCGCCGTGCCGTTTTCCGGGCTGGTCACCGACAAGGTCAGATTGTCCTCGGCCAGGGACAGCTTGACGGACCGGGACTTGTCGCTGGAAATCGTCGACACCCGGTCGACCGCATCGGCGAACAGCCGGCAGTCCATCTCCAGGTCCTTGTCATTGCTGCGCGGGATCACGCGCGTATAGTCCGGGAAGGTGCCGTCGATCAGCTTGGAGGTCAGCACCGCGCCGTTGAATGAAAAGCGGATCTTGGTGTCGCTCAAGGCAATGTCGACGCCGCCGTCGACCTCGTCGATCAGCTTGCGGATCTCCCCCACCGCCTTGCGCGGGATGATGATGCCGGGCATGCCCGCGGCCCCGTCGGGCAACTCCATCTCCACCTGGGCCAGCCGGTGCCCGTCGGTTGCCACGGCGCGCAGCACCGGCATGTCAGCCCCATCGGCGACGTGCAAGAAGATGCCGTTGAGATAATAACGGGTCTCTTCGGTGGAAATGGCAAAGCGGGTCTTGTCGATCAGGCGCTTCACTGCCGCTGCGTTCAGGGCGAAGCGGTGCGGCAGCTCGCCCTCGCTCATCGCCGGGAAATCATCCTTGGGCAGGCAGGCCAGCTGAAAGCGCGAGCGGCCGGACTGCAGGATCAGCCGGTCCCCCTCACCCACCGTCAGCGCTATGTCCGCCCCGTCGGGCAGCTTGCGCACGATGTCGAACAAGGTATGTGCCGACACCGTGGTGGCGCCGGCCTGGGTGACGGTGCAGGTGCTGTGATCGACGATCGACAGATCCAGGTCGGTGGCGGTCAGCGCCAGTTCCGCGCCCTCGGCCTCCAGAAGCACGTTGGACAGGATCGGAATGGTATTGCGCCGCTCCACCACGCTTTGCACATGGCCAAGGGAGCGTAACAGGGCATTGCGTTCGATGGTGAGCTTCATGATCGGCCGGCTTCGTCGCTTATCAGGATGTTTTCACCGTAAAGATCAGACGGAAGGGCCCGGCAACCGGAAAACCCCGGCCCCGGACCCGAAAGAGGAACCAAGACCCTAGGGCAAACAACCGCGCGTGGGTAGGGAAAAGTGTGGTAACAGCAAGCCATGCGGGGCTGGATCGCGCCCGCGCATCCGGCTACCTGGGAGGCATGCAGCGCATCTCGATCCCCGAACGTGCCAACTGGCGGGCCTTGGCTGAGGCGGAGGGGTTTGTGTTTCACTCGATCTGCGGCGACCCCTATTGGGACGAGAGCGCCTATTATCGCTTCACTTTGCAGCAGATCGAGCGCGACCTGGAGGCGCCGGCGGAGGAGTTGCACCAGATGTGCCTGGCCCTGGTCGACCGGGCGGTGGCGGATAGTGAATTGATGGAAGCGCTCAGGATCCCGCGCTTTGCCTGGGATTTCGTGGCCTCCTCCTGGCTCGACGGTGAGCGCGGGCTTTATGGCCGCTTTGACTTCATCTATGATGGGGCGGGTCCGGCCAAGCTGATGGAATATAATGCCGACACGCCCACGGCGGTTTACGAGACCGCCTGGTTTCAGTGGGGCTGGCTGGAGGATCTGTGCGCCCGCGGCGACCTGCCGGCCGAGGCCGACCAGTTCAACAGCCTGCATGAAAAGCTGGTCGAGCGCTTTCGCGCCCTGTTCCACCCCGGCGATTTCGTCCATTTCGCCAGCGTCAGGGACATGCCGGAAGACCAGGCAACGGTGCGCTATCTGCAGGACTGCGCGGTCCAGGCCGGATTGGAAACCGGCTTCGTGTTCGTCGAGGAGATCGGCCTAGACGCCGACGGCTGCTTCGTCGACGCGGCGGACGTCATCGTCCAGGCCGCCTTCAAGCTGTTCCCGTGGGAGGAGATGCTCGCCAGCGACTATGCCGCCGCCCTGATGGGCGCGCCGACCCGCTGGCTGGAACCGCCGTGGAAGGCGATCTTGGCGAACAAGGCGATCCTGCCGCTGCTGTGGCGCTTCTTTCCCGGCCATCCCAATCTGCTGCCGAGCTATTTCGAGGGCGATGCCGGGGCCGCCGACCTGCAGGGCAGCGTCGTGCGCAAGCCGATCTTTGGCCGCGAAGGCGCCAATATCACCGTTTATCACCGCGGCGCTGAACGCTTTGCCCGTGGCGGCGATTATGGCGAGGAAGGCTTCATCCTGCAGGCCTACCGCCCCTTACCGGTCACCCGCGGCGGCCACACCATGATCGGCGCCTGGATGGTCGGCGATGCGGCCGCCGGCATCGGCATCCGCGAAGACGCCACGCCGGTCACCTCCGACGATGCCCGGTTCCTGCCGCACATCATCCTTTAGCGCACCTCTGAATTATAGAGCCTCTTCTCGGCCAAACCGACTCTCGACGTGAGTCGGTTTGATCGGAAAAGGCTCTAACCCCCAAAGCATGCCGCCGCTGCGGCTTTTTCGCCCCGCAGAAAGCCGATCAGGGGCATCAGCCGGTCCGGTGCCTTGGCCCGGGGCGCCAGGGCCGCCGGATCCAGATCGCCCAACAGATCCTCGCCCAGAACATCCTCAGGCGTGAACAAGGCGCTCAACCGTCCAGGTGCGATGCCCTGGGCGGTGGCCAGCGCCAACAGATCCAGCGTGATCGCCCGCTCGCACGCCCGCCGTAGCCTGAGCGACAGCACCGCATATTCCAGCTGGGTGAAGGTGACCGGGGCGGCGTCCAGCCCGGCGGCATCAAGCAGAAAGCTGGTGCGATCCAGGGCATGATCGCTGCTGGCCGCGACAAACAAGCTGGCCATCCCGCGTTCAATGGTGACAGCGCTATCGGCCGCACCGATCACCGCCAAATCCAAATCGCCGCCGACTTCGCGTCTGGTGGCCCGCTCGATCTGCGGGATCAGATCGCCGCCGATCAAGCCGGGCCGCGGCGCGCCCACCACGATCAGACAGGCCCGGCCGGCGGTGTGCGCGAGCCGCGCGCGCAAGGCTGCCAAGGCCTGCTGGGTCAAGGGTCCCTCGTCGGCACAGCCGGCCTCGTCATGATCCAAGCCCAGGATCAGCAGAGGCTCCGGCCCGGTGGCGGCAGCCTCATGGTCGATCTGGACGGCCGACTCCGACAGGCGCCCCAGCAAAGCCTTGGTCCGGGTGCCGCCGTCCACGGCGAAAAGGCGCTGCTGGGGTGCGGTACGAAAGGGCACAATGGTCATCAGACACTCCTAAACTGACCGGAACAGATCTTGCCGTGCCGTCATCAAGGATCGTGCCAAGCCAGTTTGCCCGGCGCCACGCCGCTTTCGCCCCGGACATCTTGCAATCCGCGAAACCACCGCATTGCAGCCTGCAAAGCGTGACGCGTTTTTGAATTTGCCTGGTGTTCGCGCTCCGGTGTAGGACCGGACGTGAGGCGGGGCGGGCAAAATCGACGGAGCAATTCGCTATGCGCGGAATAATGCGCGCTGTTCTGGTTGCCAGCCTGCTGCTGGCCGGATGCCAGGTACCGCCGCCCAGTCATGAACAAGCCCTCACAGCCGATGCCGCCGGCGACGACCGCACGGCCTACCGCCTATATGGCCGGACCATCGCGGCCCTGCCGCCGACGGCCCCCGCTCATCAAGAGGCGGTGTCCAAGCGCGCGGCGATCCGGGCGCGGATCATCGAAACCGCCTTGACCGAGGCGCGCGCCTTGACCGGCGGCGACGCAGAAACCGCGGCCGTGGATCGACTGGATGCCGCCATTGAGCGGTTGCGGGCTGACAGCGCGTTCGACGATCAGGCCGGCCGCCTCTATGATGCGATCGAATTCTACCGTGACCTGCGCAACGCACGCATCGCCAGCCTGCAAGACTATGTTGATGCCGCCGAAGCGGCGATGCGGGCGGGTGATACCGATCGTGCAGCAAACGCCATCGCGGCGATGGAGGCGATTGATCCAGGGGAACCCACCGCCGCCTTACTGCGCGAGCAGTTGACCGACCTTCGGTTTGAACAGGCGCTCAACGCCGCCGGTTCGGTCCGGCGGCGCGGTGACCTGGAAGCCGTGCTGGCGGCGCGCGACCGACTGTTGACCGAGCACCCGGCGCATCCGCGGACCGACGCGCTGGCCGAGGCCGCCATTGTCGCGCGCAAGACCTTCATCGACCGGCAGATGGCGCGGGCCGAGGAAACCGGCGCCTATTATGCCGCCTATCTGGCCGTACGGGATCTGCCGGGCTATACCGAACAAGGGACGGCTTTGGCCCAGCTGCAGGATGCAGCGGTGGCGCATTATCTCGATCAGGCCGAGCGCTTGGAAGCCGCGGAACGTTTTGCAGCGGCGTTTCTGGCCCTGTTCAAGGCCGAACGCATCGCCGGTCGGCGCCCGGAGATCGTCGAGAAACTTCTGCCGCTGCAGGACAATGTCGATCGTAAGCTCTACAAATCCGTGGCGGTGTATGCCTTCGCCAGTCCGGAGGGGGCGCCGGATATCGGCGCGCGGGTCGCCGCTGAGCTGTTGTCGCGCTTGTCGCAGGCCCTGGGCTATGGCTTCCGCGTCGTCGACCGAGCCACCACGCTGTTCCAGCAGTCCGTGCGCGAGCAGCAGCGCAATCCGGATCTGGCGGTGCTGACATCGGACTATCAAGTCAGCGGCACAATTTCTGATTTTGCGATCGAACAGATCCGCGACACCCAGGAAAAGATCGTCGATGTCCCGATTGGGACGCGGCGACAGGAAAATCCGTTATACCGCGAATGGTATGCCGCCAAGCTGCGCGTTGAAAGCGCCGGCCGGCGCTTCACCGTGGAGCCGCCGCCGCGTTACGAAGATGTCGATGCCTATGAATCGCGGCGGGTCGAGACCGGCGAGGTCCGCCTGCTTGGCATCGCCCGCGGCTCAGTTCGGCTCAGCCGCGGCATCCAAGGCGAGGTCCTGCTCAGCCGCGAGGTGGCGGCGGATTTCCAGGCCCGCGATCAGATCGAGCCGCCACAAACGACCGGCAGCACGCCGCTCGCCTTGCCAGCACGCCTGGAAGTGCGCCAGGACTTGGTGGACCAGCTCGTCGAGGCCAGTGCCGGCTTGATTCTCAAACAGTTCGAGGCGCGAGAGCAGGGTCTGCTGGCCGCTGCGGTCGACGCGTTGGCCCGGCGCGATGACGCTGCCGCCTATGATCAGCTTGCCCAGGGCATGCTCTATTGCAGCCGGACCGGCGGACTGGGCCGGCGCCAAGCCTGCGAAGATCTGCTGGACCTCATGGTTGAACAGACCGAGCAGATGAGCCAAACGCCTTGATCCTTTACGCCCCCCCTTTTTCTACACTAAAAGCGTGTGTCGGCCGGAGCGGCCGGCGCGTTTCGCGCAAGGGGGGACAAGATGCTATATTTGCGCACCGCAGCATGGCTGCCGGCCGCTGTGTTGCTGCTGGGCGGGTGTGCTAGCACGCCGACCCCGCTGCGTGAGCCGGCCAACGCCATGGCCGCGGCGGCGCCGGGCCCGGACCAGATCGACCAGATGGCCGACCGGTTGACCCAAAGCGTGCTGCGCACCGCGCCGCTGGCCTGGGATGATGGCCGGCTGTGTATCACCGCGGCGCATCGCCAAGACCGCACCGGTCCCGCCTTGGCAGATCGGCTGCGCCAGGCGTTGCACCGGGCCGGCCAGCGCAACGCGCCGTGTCGCTACGCCGTGCAGGCCGAACTCGTCCGGCGGCCCGGCGGCGTCAGCGAGCAGGCGCTTTATCGGCTGCGCTATCACGTGCGTCTGCCGAATGGCCAGACCCTGGGCTATTGGAGCGAAACCACAAGACACTGACCGGCGTCCGCAGCACTGCGGCAACAATGTCACGCCATTTGCTTTTGTTCACGGGGCATACAGACACCGTCAGCGAAACTGCCTATACCCTATTTGGCAAGACTGAGCGGGGGCCCGTTCGGCAGCTCCCGCCCGCTCAACGCTGCTTGACAACGGATAACAGCATAAGGCCGTGGTGGTTGCTGGGGCAGGCCCGCTGAACCGGTTTCGGCCAGGCCCGCTTCGCCAAAGGCGGGCGGAAGGACGAAAGAATGCGCAGCTTGGCGTATATGGGGCTGGTGGTAGCAGGCGCCGTTGTCGCGCTGGCGGCCCGGTTGCCAATGGCCGCCGCTCAAATGCCTTTGGCCGACCCGCAAAGCCGATCGGTAACCGAAACCGCCCCTGAAAGCCCCGGCATGCACTGGCTGGATGGCTATATCGAAGCCACCGGCCGGGCCCGCGCGGAGCCGCCGGGCAGCCGGCGCGACCTGCGCTTGCGGGCCCTGGCGGCGGCCCGCCGCGCGGCTGAAGCTGAGCTGCTGACGCGCCTGGCGGCCTTACCGGTCAGCGGCCGGCACCGCCTGGGCGAGATGCAACCGGACGGCCCGGCCATGGCCGACCGGCTGAGGTTCGCCGCGCGCTCGGCGGTCTCCGTGTTGGAAGAAATCAGCTGGCTGCCGGACGACCGCGGCCGCGAGGTTGCCGATTCGGTGATCACCGTGCGTTTGTGCCTGACCGATCAGGCGCCGGCATGTCTGCGCTACAATGCCACGGCGCGCGGGCTCTACGGCCTGCTCGACCTGCACACGCTCAAGCCCCAAGCCAGCCTCTTCGAGCCGTCCCGTAGTGAATTGCAGGCCGCGCGCGAGGCGCTGAACACCATGGCACCGACGGCCGGGTTCAGCGGCCTGATCGTGCACACCGACGGCTTGGGCTACCGGCCGAAACTGGCACCGATGTTGATGATTGACGACGGCCACATGGTCTTCGGCCCGGCCATGGTGGCGCCGCAGGGGTATCGCGCCGCCGGCCCGGTGGCTTATGCGCCGACGGAGGCGCAGGCGAAAAGTTTGGCCGCGCCAGGGCCGACCCCGCTGGTGGTGCATGCGCGGGCGGTTGACGGCGAGGGCCGCCTGGTGCTGAGCACTGAAGACGCAGCGAAAATCATGGCCGCCAGCGCGGCCAACGGGCATTTTCTCAGCCGTGGCCGCCTGACCATCGTGCTGAACTAGGCGCTGGCGGGCGGCTCTGCGACTTGACGCCGGGCCGGCCAGTTCAATACTAGCGTGCAGGCCGCCCCGCGGTTTGCGCCGGATGCTCCGGCCCCCGTCCAGCCGATCCCCCGGGACCCCGCCTGATGCTCCGCACCCTCGTCCTGCTCATCGCCCTGGCCGTGACCTGGTTGTTGTGGTCGGGCCACTATGATCCCTTCCTGCTGACGCTGGGAACGATCTCGATCCTGCTGACCTTGTATCTGGCGCGGCGCATGGCGCTGATCGACCGCTCGACCATGCCGATCCAGCTGGGCTTCGGCATCGTCACCTATTGGGGCTGGCTGTTGAAGGAGATCGCTGTGTCGAACTATCGGGTGGCCCGCGCCATTCTCAGCCCCGACCTGCGCATCCAACCCAAGCTGCACAAGGTCGACGCCCTGCCGTCTTCGACCCTGGGGCGGGTGATCTTCGGCAATTCCATCACCTTGACCCCGGGCACGGTGACCCTGGACATGGCCGGCAGCGAATTGATGGTGCATGCCTTAGAAGATCCCGGGGCGCAGGGGTTTGACGCCATGAACCGCCGCGTGGCGGATCTGGAGAAGTAGCGCTTATGTTCGTCGCCGCCATCATCGCGCTGATCCTGACCATGATCCTGGCGCTGACCCGGGCGCTTCTGGGTCCCACCGTGTTTGACCGCATCCTGGCGGTGAACATGTTCGGCACCAAGACGGTGCTGTTCCTGGCGGTGATGTCCTTCCTGTTTGACCGGGAGGATTTCATCGATCTGGCAATGACCTATGCGCTGATCAACTTCATCGGCGTGCTCGCCGTGCTGGACTTCTTTCAAGCGCGCACCGTGCGCAAGGCTGCCGAGGCAAAGCGCACGGAGGGCAAGGCATGAGCCTGGCGCTGGACGTCCTGAGCTGGATCTGCCTGCTGGTCGGCGGCGCGCTGGTGTTCATCGGTGGCATCGGCATGGTGCGGCTGCCGGACGTGCTGACGCGCATGCACGCCGCATCCCTTGCCGATACCGGTGCCTCGGTGCTGATCCTGCTGGGCCTGATGATCCAGTCCGGCCTGTCGCTGGTCACCTTCAAGCTGTTCGCCACCTTGTTTTTCCTGCTGTTCACCGGGCCGACCGCGTCTTACGCGCTGGGCAATGCCCTTCTGCGCTCGGGCTATGGTCCAGGGCCGCTGCGCGCAAACACCGCCGACCCGCCTGACCGGTCCGAGGAGACACCGCAATGATCACCACCCTGTTCGGCATCTTCCTGCTCACCATGCTGCTGGTCGTGGCGTTCGCCATTGTCATCGCCAAGGATCTGTTCGCCGCGACCATGCTGACCGGCATCTTTTCGCTGCTGATGGCGGTGAATTTCTTCATTCTCGACGCCGCTGATGTGGCCTTGACCGAGGCGGCGGTGGGTGCGGGCATCGCCACCGTCTTGTTCTTGGGCGCGCTGGCCTTGACCGGACGGCGCGAGCGGCCGGTGGAAAAGCGCAATGTGCTGGCATTGGTGCTGGTCACCGTGGTGACACTGATGATCCTGTTCACCACCTTCCACTATCCGGAACTGGGCAATCCCAATGCGCCGATCCACCAGCATGTGGCACCCTGGTATCTGGAGAACAGCTATAAATACACCCATGTGCCGAATGTCGTGACTGTCGTGCTGGCCTCGTTCCGCGGCTATGACACGCTGGGCGAGGTGTTCGTGGTGTTCACCGCCGGCATCGGCGTCTTGTCGCTGCTGGGCATCGGCACCAAGCGCCCGTCGATCACTGGCCCCCAAGTCGGCCGCCAGACCCATGAGCTGAGCCATCATGAGATCCCCACCACGGTCGGCCGGCTGTTGATCCCGTTCATCATTCTGTTCGCGCTTTATGTGCAGTTCCACGGCGATTACGGGCCCGGCGGCGGCTTCCAGGCCGGGGCGATCCTGGCCGCGGGCCTGATCTTATACACCTTGCTGCACGGGCATGATCAGGGCTTGAAGGCGATCCCCAACACGCCGCTTAAGATCATCATGTCGTCCGGCGCGCTGCTCTATGCCGCAGTGGGGCTGGCCTGCATCGTCCTTGGCGCCAATTTCCTGAACTATAATGTGCTCGGCGCGACCGGACCGGATGGCCAGCATATCGGCATCGTCACCATCGAACTGGGTGTGGGCGTCACCGTCACCGGCGTGATGCTGACCATCTTCCGCGCCTTCTCCCTGCGAGGAAGCGCCTGATGGAAGAGATCCTCGCCCATTTCAATTTCTGGATCTTCGCGATCCTGCTCATGCTCGGGCTCTATGCCACCGTGGCGAAGAGCAATCTGATCAAGAAGCTGATCGGCTTGAATATCTTTCAGGCCGCGGTGTTCCTGCTCTATATCTCGATGAACAAGGTCGCCGGTGGCACCGCGCCGATCATGACCAACACCCCCGGCGCCGACAAGGCCGGCCATGGTGCGGCGCAAGAAGAGGTGCTCTATTCCAATCCGCTGCCCCAGGTGCTGATCCTGACCGCCATCGTGGTGGGCATCTCCACCACCGCGCTGGGCCTGGCCATCGCCGTGCGCATCAAGGAAGCCTATGGCTCGGTGGAAGAGGCGCAGACCAAGGAAATGGATCTGACGCTGTGAGCATCGAGGCGCATTTGCCGGCACTGCAGGTGGCGGTCCCGCTTGCCTTTAGCCCTCTGTCCGCCCTCATGCGCGGGCATTGGTTGCCGTGGGTCTCGTGCACCTTGGTGGTGCTGTACTGCTTCCTCGGCGCCATCGCCTTGTCGCTGCAAGTGTTTGCCGGGGGCCCCATCGTCTATGAGATCGGCGGCTGGCCGCCACCTTACGGCATCCCCCTGGTCATCGACTCTCTGGCTGCCTTGATGCTGGTGCTGATCACCGGCGCCTCCCTGGCCGGGCTGGTCTATGGCCGGTCGACGCTGATGGCGGAGATCGATGTGGAGCGCCAGCCCTATATCTTCACCGCCTGGCTGTTGGCGACCGCCGGCCTGTCCGGCATCGTCGCCACCGGCGATGCCTTCAACATCTTCGTGTTTCTGGAGATCTCCTCGCTGGCCAGTTATATTCTGATCTCCGCGGGGCCGGACCGCCGGGCGCTGACCGCCAGCTTCAAATATCTGATCATGGGTACGATCGGCGGCACCTTCTATCTGATCGGTGTCGGCCTGATCTATATGATGACCGGCACGCTGAACATCGCCGACATGGCCGACCGCATCCTGGAGGTGGAGTTGACCCGGCCGATCTACATGGCGGCGGGCTTCATCACCATCGGCCTGGCGCTGAAGGCGGCGATCTTCCCGATGCACAGCTGGATGCCGAACGCCTATGCCAGCGCGCCGGTGGCCGTGGCGGTGTTCCTGTCCGCCTGCTCCACCAAGGTGGCGCTTTATGTGCTGTTCCGCATCGACTACACGCTGCTGCAAGGCGCGCTGCCCGAGCATAGCAAGGACATCACCTATCTGTTGCTGCCGCTGGCGATCCTCGGCTTCATCCTCGGCTCCGTCGCTGCCATCTTCCAGAAGGACGTCAAGCGCATCCTCGGCTACTCCTCGGTCGCGCAATTGGGCTATATCGTCGCCGGGGCGGCCCTGATCAGCGCGGCCGGGGTGAAGGCCGGGCTGGTGCACATGTTCAACCATGCCCTGATCAAGGCCACCTTGTTCATGGCGATCGGCGCGGTGGTGCTGCAGGCGGGCAAAAGCCGGCTGATGCTGGCCGACCTGGCCGGGGCGGCCCGCGTCATGCCCTGGACCATGGCGGCCTTCTTGGTCTCCGGCCTCAGCCTGATCGGCGTGCCGGCAACCGCAGGCTTCATCTCCAAATGGTATCTGGTGCTTGCGGCCCTGGAAAAGGGCGTCTGGGCGCCGATCCTGATCTTCCTTATTCTGGTCAGCTCGCTGTTGGCGCTGATCTATATCTGGCGCGTGGTCGAGCAGGCCTATTTCACCCAGCGCCCGGCCAATGCGGTGCTGCTGAAGGAGGCGCCGCTGAGCGTGCTGATCCCGCTGTGGATCGCAGCGGCTGCCAATATCTTTTTCGGGTTCGCGCCGGATGTGCCGCTGGCCTTTGCTGAGCGTGCCGCGGCCCTGCTGACGGAGGGCCTGCAATGATCCTGGTTTGGGCGCTGGCCATCCCGCTGCTTGGCGGCTTGGGCATTCTGGCGGCCGGGCGCTGGCCCAATCTGCGCGAGGCGGTCACGCTGGTCACCGCGACGATCCTGGCGGTGACGGTGTGGAGCCTGATCCCGCGGGTGATGGCCGGCGAGACCATCGCCATGGAGCTGTTGCCGCTGTTCGAGGGGGTCAGCCTGCGTTTTGAAGCCGAACCGCTGGGCATGCTGTTCGCGGCGCTGGCCTCTGGGCTGTGGATTGTCAACTCGCTCTATTCGATCGGCTATATGCGCGGCAACAAGGAGCATGACCAGACCCGCTTTTATCTGTTCTTCGCGATCGCGCTGTTCGCCGCCCAGGGCGTGGCCTTCGCCGGCAATATGCTGACCTTGTTCCTGTTCTACGAGGTGCTGACGGTCTCGACCTATCCCTTGGTCACGCACAAGGGCGACGCCAAGTCGGTGCGGTCGGCCCGGCTTTACATGGGCTATCTGCTGGCCACCTCCATCGGGCTGCTGCTGCCGGCGATCATCTGGACCTATGCCGCCACCGGCACGCTGGACTTTCAGCCCGGGGGCATCGTGCAAGGCCATGTCGCCGGCCCGCTGCTGGGCGTGTTGCTGGCGCTGTACGTGTTCGGCATCGGCAAGGCGGCGGTGATGCCGGTGCATCGCTGGCTGCCGGCCGCGATGGTGGCGCCGACCCCGGTCTCAGCGCTGCTGCACGCCGTGGCGGTGGTGAAGGCCGGCGTGTTCAGCGTCATCAAGGTGATCGTCTATATTTTCGGGCCGGGCTATCTGGCCTCCCAGGGCGTGCATGACTGGATGATCTGGATTGCCGGCTTCACCATCGTGGCAGCCAGCCTGGTGGCGCTGCAGCAGACCAATATGAAGCGCATGCTGGCCTATTCGACGATTTCTCAGCTGTCCTATATCGTGATGGCCGCAGCGGTGCTGGCGCCCTTGTCGATCATCGGTGCGGCGGTGCATGTGGTCGCCCATGCCTGCGCCAAGATCACCTTGTTCTTCGCCGCCGGCGCCATCTACACCGCCTCCAAGAAATCCGAACTGCCGCAGATGAACGGGATCGGTCGGCGCATGCCGATCACCATGACGGCGTTCTTCATCGGCGCGCTGTCGATGATCGGGGTGCCGCCGACCGCCGGCTTCGTGTCGAAATGGTATATGCTGGGCGGGGCGTTTCAGGCCGAACAGTTCGTCGTGGTCGGCGTGCTGATCGGCTCCACGGTGCTGAATGCGGCCTATTTCCTGCCTGTGGTCGTGCGTGCCTTCTTCCGCGAAGAAGATGTCGCGCCGAAAAAGGACCATGGCGAGGCGCCCTTGCCGGCCGTGATCGCACTGTCGGTCACCGCCGGGCTGACCGTGCTTCTGTTCGTGTTCAATCAGCCGGTGATCGATCTCGCCGCCCGGCTGGTGGGAGGCTGATCATGGCGCAAGACGATCATTGGCTGGTGCGCCCCACCACCATCCGCTGGATCTGGCGGATCTCCATCGCGGTTCTGACGCTGACCGTGCTGGCGCAGATTGTCATCCCGATCAAAGGCCATTTCGGCGTCGACGGCTGGTTCGCCTTCGCCGCCGTCTATGGCTTCGCCAGCTGTGCCGCGATGGTGTTTGTCGCGCGCTGGCTCGGATTTCTGCTGAAGCGGCGGGAGGATTATTATGATCGCTGAGTTCATCCCGCCGGCGGTCTGGCTGTTTGTGGGGGCGGTCCTGGTCGCGGTGACGCGCGGGCCGCTGCGCGGCGGTCTGGGCATCCTGTTCCCGCTGATTGCGCTGTGGGCCAGCTGGCAGGTCGAGGATGCCGTCATGGTCTCGGTCTTCTATCTGGACCAGGGGCTGGAGCTGGTTCAGGGCTCGCCGGTGCGCCGGCTGTTCGCCACCATCTTCACGCTGATGGCCGCCACCGGCGTGCTGTTCGGCTACAAGACTGCCAAGGGCACCGAATTGGCCGCGGCCCTGGCCTATGCCGGCGGCGCGGTGGGCATTTGCTTCAGCGGCGATCTGCTCACCTTGTTCCTGTTTTGGGAATTGATGGCGATCTTCTCCACCGTGGTGATCTGGTACGGCGGAACCGACAGCGCCAAGGCCGCCGGTCTGCGCTATGCCATGGTGCATTTCCTCGGCGGCATCTTCTTGATGGTCGGCATCGCCGGGATTTATGTCACCACCGGGTCCTTGGATGTCCGGGCCTTTTCCGCGGACGGCTTTCCCGCCTGGGCAATGCTGATCGGCGTGCTGGTCAATACTGCCGCCCCGCCCTTCTCCGCCTGGCTGTCCGATGCCTATCCCGAGGCCAGCCCCTCCGGCACGGTGTTTCTGTCCGCCTTCACCACCAAGTCCGCGGTGCTCACCTTGATCTTGCTGTTCCCGGGCGAGAGCGTGCTGACCGTCGTCGGCCTGGTGATGGTGTTCTACGGCATCATTTACGCGCTGCTGGAGAATGACGCCCGGCGCATCCTGGCCTATTCCATCGTCAATCAGGTGGGCTTCATGGTCACCGCCGTGGGCATCGGCACCGAGACCGCCCTGAACGGCGCGGCCGCCCACGCCTTCGCCCATATCATCTACAAGGCGCTGCTGCTGATGAGCGCCGGCGCGGTGCTCTACCGCACCGGCAAGCGCCGCTGCACCGATTTAGGCGGGCTGTTTCGCACTATGCCGATTGCCTGCATCTGCGGGATCATCGGGGCGCTGGCGATCTCCTCCTTCCCCCTGACCAGCGGCTACACCACCAAGACGCTGATCTCGGTGGCAGCGGAAGAGGAGCATCTGGCGCTGGTCTGGTATCTGCTGGCCGCCGCCTCCGCCGGCGTCTTCCTGCACGCCGGGATCAAATTTCCCTGGTATGTGTTCTTTCAGAAGGACAGCGGCCTGCGCCCCGCCGATGCGCCCTGGAACATGTCCGCGGCGATGATCTTCTTCGCCTTTTTGTGCGTGTTTCTGGGCGTCTATCCGGAGCCCTTATGGGCCTTGCTGCCCTATCCGATCGAGTTTCACCCCTATGCCGGCTACAAGCTGGTCTTCTATCTGCAGCTCTTGTTGTTCTCCGGCCTGGCCTTCTTCCTGCTGCTGCCGTGGATGAAGCGCACCTTGACCATCACGCTGGACACCGATTGGATTTATCGGGTGGCTATCGTGGGTGTGGCACGCAGCCTGAAGCGCGGCTGGAGCGCTGTGGACCCGTTCGGCCGGGGCTGGCGCGTCGTGCAGGCAATCGGCGATTTCATCACTCGCCATGCCGAAGGCGGCGGCGCCTTGACCAGAACCTGGGCCATCGGCACGACGGCCTTGTGGATTCTGGGCCTGCTGACGCTTTATATGGTCATTCAATACCTATAAAACCGAGATCCCGTCCTCTATGCGAGCCCGTCCGAACGAGTTGATCGGCCCCGCCGATCCCGACGCCGTCCCCATCCGCCCTGTTGCCGAGCGCGGCCTCTCTGAAGTGATCGACCAGTTGGATCCGATCCAGCGCCGCTGGGTCGAGACCCGGCGCTTCGCCGCGGCCAAAGGCGAATTGCTCATGTTGCCCGGCGATGACGGCCGGGTGGAAAAGGTGCTGGTCGGCCTGGGGCAGGACGATCCCGCCGCACCGGATATCTGGGGCTATGCGGCGCTGCCGGAGCAACTGCCCGAGGGCCGCTATGCGCTGGAGGGACTGAACGGCAAAGCGCTTGACCATGCCGCCTTGGGCTGGGGCTTGGCGCACTATGTCTTTGACCGCTACCGTGATCAGCCGATGCCCCTGCGCGGCTTATGCGTGCCAGAAGAAGCGGTGCGCCGACAGGCGATCGCGGCCCTGGATGGCCTGTTCCTGGTTCGCGATCTTGTGAATACGCCGGCCAATGATATGGGGCCGGAACAGCTGGCCGGCGCGGCTGAGGCGCTGTGCGCTGAAACCGGCGGCCAGTTTCGCGCCATCGTCGGCAGCCGGTTGATCGAGGAAGGCTTCCCGGCCATCCACGTCGTCGGTCAGGCCAGTGAGCAGGCGCCCCGGCTGATCGACTGCCAATGGGGCCCGGAGGCGGCGCCGAAACTGACGCTGGTCGGCAAGGGCGTGTGTTTTGACACCGGCGGGCTGGACCTGAAGCCGGCCCAGGCAATGCGCTTGATGAAAAAGGATATGGGCGGAGCGGCGCATGTTTTGGGCCTGGCGCGCTGGATCCGCGCTCTTGACCTTCCGGTGCGATTGCGTGTGCTGATCCCGGCGGTCGAAAACGCTGTCAGCGGCGCGGCCATGCGCCCCGGCGACGTCATCGCCACGCGCAAGGGCCTCAGCGTCGAGGTCGGCAATACCGACGCGGAAGGCCGGCTGGTGCTGGCCGACGCGCTGGTTTACGCGTGCGAAGACCATCCCGATCTGCTGCTGGATTTCGCCACCTTAACCGGCGCGGCGCGGGTTGCCCTGGGCCCGGATCTGCCCGCGCTGTTTACCGATGAGCATGACCTGGCCGGGCATTTGGCCAACTGCGCAGCCGAAGAGGGCGACCCGCTGTGGCGGCTGCCGCTTTACAGCCCCTATGAAGAAGAGCTGGCAAGCCCCGTGGCTGATCTGTGCAATATCTCTGAAAGCAGCTTTGCCGGCGCCATCACGGCCGCCTTATTCTTACGCCGCTTCGTTGAGCCGCCGGTCCGTTGGGCCCATTTCGATGTCTATGCCTGGAATATGCGGCCGCGGCCGGGCCGTCCCAAAGGTGGCGAGGCCATGGGTCTGCGCGCGGTGATGGCCTATCTCTGCCAGCGATTTCAACGGTAAGGCCGTCTTAACGCCCGATCGTTACGGTATTATCTTGGTTAGGTTGAACGTGTCGGCGGATAATGGAAGCGCACACGAGTATGGAGTTGCTGCATCTGTGGCACGGAGCCCTTGTGGAAAGCGTCCGCAAGGAAGGGCCGGATTTGTCCAGCCGCCAAATGGCGATCCTGCTGACCGTCTATCTCACCGATCAACCGCATACCGTGCGTGGCTTGGCCGCCCGTCTGGGCGTGGCAAAGCCGGTGGTCACCCGCGCACTGGACACGCTGGGCCGTATGGGGTTGTTGAAGCGGCGCCGCGATGACCGCGATCGGCGCAACGTTTTGGTCCAGCGCACCGTTAAAGGGGCGGTCTATCTAAGCGAGTTCTGCGACTTGATTGCCCATGTCCAAGGCCGGTGCGAAACGGCCGAGCCGCGACAGAGCGAAACCACCGCGGCGTGAGCAGCGAGCCCGCCCCGGATGCCCGCATCACCTTTGCCCGGCCCGACCTCGCTGATCAGCAATTGCAGGGCCGGGTGGCGGCGCAGCGCTACGCCACGCCGGAGCGAAGCCGCATCGCCGTTGCCTGTGCCGATCTGTTTTTGAGCCCGGAGCCGGGGGCACGCCTGGCGACGCAATTGCTCTTTGGCGAGGCGGTTAGCGTGCTGGAGCGGACCGGCGGCAAGGCCTGGGTGCAAAACCGGACCGACCATTATGTCGGCTATATCGATACCGCCGCCCTGACCCCGGCCCCATCCGCGCCAGCCGAGGCGCCACCAGAGGCGCCAGCACAGGCACACGCCGAGCATCGGGTGCATGTGCCCCGAACTTTGGCCTTCGCCGAGCCAGACATCAAAGCCCCGCTGCCGCGCGCCTTGTCGCTGGACAGCCGCTTGCGCTGCCTGGGCCCCTCGCAGAACCGGCTAACCCTGACGGATGCCGGCTGGGTGCCAAGCGCCCATCTGGCGCCCCTCTCCGCTCGGCATGATCCGGTTCAAACCGCCAGCGCCTTGCTGCACACGCCCTATCTCTGGGGCGGACGCAGTGCATCGGGGCTGGACTGTTCCGCCTTGGTCCAGCTGTGTTTTGCCGCAACCGGCCTCGGCCTGCCGCGCGATTCCGATCAGCAATTGGCATGGTGCCGCAACCATGCCCAAGCGGTGGCGCAAGATCAGGCCGCGCGCGGCGACATCGCCTTCTTCCCCGGCCATGTCGGCATCATGGTGGATGGCCGACAGCTGATCCACGCCAACGCCACGGCCATGGCCGTCAGCATTGATCCGCTGGATCATGTGATCGCCATCGTGGCGCGCGAGATCGCGGCGGACACGCCTGCCTTTCTGGGGCTGTTCCGTCTGGCGCCGTCGGCCCACAGCCGCGATTGACCGACCGCCGACAGCGGCCCGGCCAGAGCGTCAGCGATGCCTCCGAGCACCATCGGCCCCATCGCGATCGCGATGGGTCGGTTACTGCCCTAGCCTTCTGCACCCAGGGCGCGGATCGCCGGCTGCAGCTTCTGTTTCAGCGCCGTGCACAGCGCGATGCGCTCCAACGTCATCGGCACGACATGGCCAAGCCGTTCCGATAGCGCCACTCGACGCTCGAAAAAGCTCGCCACCCGCTGGCGCTCCGCCTCGGAGCAGAAAAGTTGCGCCGCTTCGGCGATGCGCTGCTGGCCGAACTCACTCAGGCCCGGCAGCAGCTGGCCGGCATTATCCTCCAGCCACACCCAGTTGGCCTGGCGCATTTCCGGCCGCTCCATAAGCGCGTGCAGCAGCAGGCCCTTGGCCGTTTCCGGCCAGTCGCCGGTCAACAGCGTCCCCCGGACCACGGCCGCGCTATCAGGGTCGGCCGCTTGGCCGATCGACGCCAAAATCGTCAGTCGATTGCCCGGGCTGGCGGATTGGCGGGCATAATGCAGCGCAGCCTTCACAAAGGTCGGGCCGTATTCCAAGGTGCCGGCCGCGAACAGCGGATGCACCAGGCTCATGGTCGGCGCGCGGTCCGGCTGCTCCAGCACGCGCACGGCGCGCTGCGCCAGATGGCGTCTCAGCAGCTCATCGTCTGACCAATTGGCCAACAACATCATCAAGCGCCCGCGCAGCGCGCGATCCGCGGCACTGTCCTCAGGCCGCTCCTCCAAGCCCAGCCGGGTCAGCCGCGGCGTCAGCACCAAGCGATAGAATTGCTGCAGACCGCTCCGGTCCTGAGGGTCGGACAATTGGCTGACCAGCCGCTTTAAGAACGGCATGACATCCAACAGCACCGGGGCTGGGGCGGCTTCGGCAAGGAACTCAACCGAGGCCAGGAATGTTGTCAGCGACAAGGACCCCGCCTCCACCGCCGCGACCATGTTCTGCACCGTGGACTGCAGCTCCGCATCGTCCAGCCGGTCGATCCGCGCAACCAGCGCCAGCCATTCGCTTTCCGGCAGTGACCAGCGATAATAGCCTGCCGCGCCGGCATCCGGCAGGATCCAGCTGGGGCAGGCCTGTGCCGTCAGGCTCATGCGGGACTGGCCGGTTTCCACCATCTGGCATTGGCGGCCGGTGCGGCCGTCGCTGAAGCCGTATCGTAGGCACACCGGCGTCACCCAAGTCTGTGCCTGATCGCCGTCTGATCCATAGGGCAGAAAGCGCTGCTGGGTCAGCCGAACCTCCGGCCGCTCGGAGGCGGGACAGGTCAGATTGGCGCGCACCCATGGCACACCGGTCTGATACAAGAAGGTGGATAAGGACGCCGCCAGATCGCCGCGGCCGGACGCCTCGTTCAGCACCGTCAGAAAATCGTCCGTATCCGCCAGGCCGCCGCCGAACCGGTCAATGTAAAGCCGGATGCCGTCGCGAAACTGCGCCTCGCCCAGATAGCGCTCATACATCCGCAACAGGCCCGCACCCTTTTCATAAGTGATGATGTCGAACGCGTTCAGCGCATCCGTCGGGCTGGTCACGGGCCCCCGCAGGCGGCGAGCGTTGACGTGGCTGTCGGTCTCCATGGCATAGCTTAACAGGCTCTGGCGCGCCCCGCCGCGCGCCTGGTCGGGCAATAACCGCTCGGCGACCTTATAGCCCATCCAGACGGCGAAGGATTCATTCAGCCACAGATCGTCCCACCAGCGCGGTGTGACATAATTTCCGAACCAATGATGGGCGATTTCATGGCCATGCCAGCGATAGGCCCGGGCGCGCATCGACAAATCGGCGTCGACCGGCATCAGCGCCAGGCTCTCATCGTAAAAGATCGCGCCGGCATTCTCCATGCCGGTGGGCACGAACTCCGGAACCGCGACCAAGTCCAGCTTCGCAAAGGGAAAAGCCGCGTCGACGTAGGATTCCAGCCAAGGCAGAATCAGCCGCGTACTGTCCAACAAATCGCGCATCGCCTCGGCGCGACCGGCCACCGCATAAGCGGCGACCGGCAAGGGGCGCGGCCGCTGTGCGGTCGGCGGCACCGGCTGGGCATCGATCCGCTGCAAGGGGCCGACGGCGAAGGCCAGGAGGTAGCTGGGCAGCGGCGGGGTCGGCTCAAAGCGGTGCTGGACCAGACCGCGCCCCAGGGCCACGGTCTCTGCCTTGGGCCCATTGGATACGACGGTCAAGCCGTCATGGGTGATGATGTCGATTTCATACGGGATCTTGATGTCGGGCTGGTCGAAGCCAGGGAACACGCGGCGCGCGTCGAACGGTTGCAACTGGCTGAACAGATAAGGCGCCCCATTCGCTTCGACACGATAGAGTGCGGCTGGCGTCTCTGCATAGGCGGCGCGATAGCTCAGCGTCACGATGACGGAGCCCGCCGGCAGCGGCTCATCAAACTCAAGCCTGGCGAAGCCTAATCCGCTGTCCTCTTCCTGATAGCGACCGCTGATATCTGCGCCATCGGCGGTGACTGCGGAGACCTCATCGACCTGGAGGTCCTGCCCGTTCAGCCGCAAGGTGTTGCGCGGGGATTGCAGGGCCAGCTCGATCTCCGCGGTTCCCGTGAAATCGCCGACCTCCGGCAGCAAGACCAGGGACAGCTGGTAGCGCTGCGGGATGATGCCGGCCATGTCCAGCCGCATCGGCGGCCGCTCACCGGCGGCGGCCGCATTCACCCGCTGGTCACGCGCATCCAAGCTGACCCACCAGATGGTCAGCGCCAGCAGCGCGAATAGCCCCGCAATGGTCGCGAGCCGCCGCAGCATGGTCCGCAAAGCTCCTCTGATCGGCCGAAACAGGCGTGATCCTAACGGGGCGGCCGCGTGCGCGCCAATGGCCTTGCGATCAGCCGTTGGCCCGGCCCGATCAGACGGTTCACATCAGCCGAGCGCACGAACCAGCGACTGGATCCGTGCGATAGGCCCGAGCCACGATCGGCCCGACAGGTGGGGCAGACCCGAGTCGAGGCGCGAGCAGGGCGAGTGGACTATTCGCCGCCGGTTTCGGCGCTGGGCAGCGGCGGGGGATTTTCGCTTTGTTCCGCCAGATAGACGATCACATCGGCGCGATCATCAGCCTTGCCCAGCTGATAGACCATCTTCGAACCGCTGGCGACGGCCTGGGGATTGATCAGCCATTCGTTCAGACGTTCATAGGTCCAGTCACCATCCAGGCCCTGCAGCGCGCTGGAATAGTTATAGCCGTCCTTGCCGGCGATCGGCGCCCCGACAATGTCATAGAGGTTGGGCCCCTGGCCGTGGGCGCCGCCCTGTTCAATCGAATGGCAGGCCTGGCATTTGCGGAAAACCCGCTGGCCGGCATCGGCTGTGGCTTGAACCATCAATTCCGCGAAAGTCGGGCCGGCTGGTGCCTCGTCTTCGGCGGCCGCAGTGTCATCCTCCGGCACCGCGATCTCATAGGCGGTCTGGTCTGGATAGTGCGGATGCAACGCCTCTTCCGCGGCCCAGGAGAATAGCTGGCTGAGCAGCAGCGCGGACAGAATTGCACCAAAAATCTTGGTCCATTCAAAGGAGTCCATATAGAGATCTTTCTCGATGGGGTCAGGCGCAAGCGCGGACGCCGGCCGAAATCACTGCGCGGCTGGGCTTATCATCGGGTTCAGACGGGCGCAATAAGGCATTCCGCGGCAGCCCCGGCGCCGCGCCGGTCCGGTTGACTTGGCCCAACCCCCTGCTTATGTGCTCGTCACACCCTTGGATGTGACACCATAATCGTATTGATGACCGGTTTGGATGTCGGCAGACCGTGCTCAAACAGCTCGCAAGACGCATCGGTCCAAGAGTAGGCCAGGAGTAAGTATGTCCGCATTAGGCGCTCTGGCGCGCAAGATCGTCGGTACCCGCAATGACCGTCTGATCAAGCGCTACAAGAAGACCGTGGATCAGATCAACGCACTGGAGGCCGCTGTTGCGGCCCTGTCTGATGAGGATCTGGCCGCGCGGACGGTGCAGTTCAAGGACCGTCTGACCGCCGGTGAACGCCTGGACGACCTGTTGCCGGACGCCTTTGCGTGTGTGCGCGAAGCGTCCAAGCGCACCCTGGGCATGCGCCATTTCGACGTGCAGCTGATCGGCGGCATGGTCCTGCATCAAGGCTCGATCACGGAGATGAAGACCGGCGAGGGCAAGACCCTTGTGGCGACGCTGGCGGTGTATCTGAACGCGCTGACCGGGCGCGGCGTCCATGTGGTGACGGTCAATGACTATCTGGCCAGCCGCGATGCGGACTGGATGCGGCCGATCTACGAGGCCCTGGGCATGCGCGTGGGCGTGATTACGCACGGGCTGACCGATGAGGAACGGCGCGACGCCTATGCCGCGGATGTCACGTACGGCACCAACAATGAGTTCGCCTTCGACTATCTGCGCGACAATAATAAGTTCCGGCGCCAGGATATGGTGCATCGGCCGTTTCACTACGCCATCGTGGACGAAGTCGACAGCATCCTCATTGACGAGGCGCGCACGCCGTTGATCATCTCCGGCCCCACCGAAGATAAGTCGGAGCTGTACGTCACGATCGACAAGCTGATGCACCAGGTCGATGAGACCGACTATGAGCTGGATGAGAAAAACAAGCACATCCAGCTGACCGAAGATGGCACCGAAAAGGTCGAACAGATCCTGCGCGACGCCAAGCTGCTCAAGGCCGACAATCTGTACGATTATGAGAATACGGCGCTGGTCCATCATGTCGACCAGGCGCTGAAGGCGCAGAAAATGTTCGAACGCGACCGCGACTACATCGTCAAGGGCGGCCGCGTTATCATCATTGACGAATTCACCGGCCGCATGATGGAGGGCCGGCGCTGGTCCGGCGGCCTGCACCAGGCGGTCGAAGCCAAGGAAGGCGTGCAGATCCAGCCGGAAAACCAGACCCTGGCGTCGATCACCTTCCAGAACTATTTCCGCATGTATGAGAAGCTCGCCGGCATGACCGGCACGGCAGCGACCGAAGCCGGCGAGTTCATGGACATCTACGGCCTCGACGTGGCGGAAATTCCCACCAACGTGCCGGTCCAACGCGCCGACGAACATGATGAATTCTACCGTACCGCAGAAGAGAAATACCGCGCGCTGATCCGCGAAATTCTGGCCTGTCGCGAGCGCGGTCAGCCGGTCCTGGTCGGCACGGTCTCCATCGAGAAATCCGAGACCTTGTCCCGCTTGTTGGGTGACCGCAAGTTTCTCGCCGCCTTGAAGACGGCGGAGCCTGCCGCTGCACCGAAGGACGCGGGCAACAAGGCGAAGAAGGCCAAAAAGAGCAAGAAGGCGCTCGCCGAGGCTCCGGCCGAAACCAGTGCGCCGGCGCCCAAGCGCAAGATCGAGCCGATCCCGCATCAGGTGCTGAATGCCCGCCACCATGACCGCGAGGCGCATATCATCGCCCAGGCGGGCCGCTTCGGCGCGGTCACCATCGCCACAAACATGGCCGGCCGCGGAACCGATATTCAGTTGGGCGGCAATCTGGACATGCGCATCGCCGACGAAACTGCCGGCCTCACCGATGAGGCGGCGCGCGCGGCCAAGATCGCTGAAATTAGGGCCCAGCACGCTGAAGAGAAGGACAAGGTCAAGCAGGCCGGGGGCCTGTATGTCATCGGCACCGAGCGGCACGAAAGCCGGCGCATCGACAATCAGTTGCGTGGTCGCTCCGGCCGCCAGGGCGACCCGGGCAAGTCGAAATTCTATCTGTCCTTGCAAGATGATCTGATGCGCATCTTCGGGCCGGAGCGCATGGACGGCATGCTGGTCAAGCTGGGCATCAAGGAAGGCGAGGCGATCGTCCATCCCTGGCTGAACCGGGCCATCGAAAAAGCCCAGCAGAAGGTCGAGGCGCGCAATTTCGAGGCCCGCAAATATGTCCTGAAATTCGATGACGTCATGAACGACCAGCGCAAGGTCGTGTTCGAGCAGCGCGTCGAGATCATGGAGGCCGAAGAGGTGTCCGACACCGTCGCGGACATGCGCCATGACACGGTCGAACGCGTGCTGCACCGCCATGTGCCGCCCAAATCCTATCCCGAACAGTGGGATCTGGACGGCTTGCAGACCGATCTGCTGGAGGTGTTCGGCGAGGACTTCTCCATCAAGCGGCTGGCCGCGGAAGACGGCATTGACGAAACCCAGCTGCTGGACAAGCTGACCGACGCGGCCGACCGGATGATGGCGGCCAAGATCGAGTTCATCGAAAGTCGCGGCAGCAGCGAGGCTGAGGAAAGCCTGTGGAAGCCGCTGGAGAAATCCTTGCTGCTGCAGGTGCTGGACCAGAATTGGAAGGACCATCTGCAGAATCTGGACCATCTGCGCCAGTCGGTGAGCCTGCGCGCCTATGCCCAGCGTGATCCGCTGAACGAGTATAAGGCCGAGGCCTTTAATATGTTCGAGGCGATGCTGGGACAGGTGCGCGAGCGCGTCACCCAAGTGCTGGCCCGGCTGCAGGTGCAAGTCGAGCAGCCGCCGGAAGATCTGATCCCGCGGCGCGCGCCGCAGGCCATGGAGGAGCGCCATGGCGATCCGTTCCAGCCGGCGATGGAAGGCGGCGAACCGATCCAACCCGCCGCCGCGCAGATGCCCGGCCGGGCACCGGCGGCCCGGGGGGCTGCCGAGGGCACGGTGCTAACCCGCACCGCCCAGGCCGAGATCGATCCCAATGATCCCTCCACCTGGGGCCGCGTCTCCCGCAATGCCCCGTGTCCGTGCGGCTCGGGGAGAAAATACAAGCACTGCCACGGCGCGCTTTGACCGCGGATGGCCATCACCTTGGTCGGCGCCGCAACGATTAAGACGCTGCCCGATGCCCATCGGCCGGAGAGAGGTGCACGCCCCACAGAAGGTGGGCATGGTCATCCGACCAATCGCGATCGCGTTTGATCGGATCATGCCCTTTAGAGTTTTGCTTCCGGCCTCATTGATCACCAAAGGTGAGCCGATGAGATCGGGCAACGGCTTGTCTTATGACATTTCCGGCCCATCGGTGGATGATGGGCCGTGCGCGGGGGGGGGGGCCCCCCCCGCCCGCCCGGGGGGCGCGCGGGCCACCCCCGCCGCCCAGCCCCCGCGGC
>JBHJGS010000010.1:0-42630 GCA_050331575.1 Rhodothalassiaceae bacterium
CCCCGCGCCGGGCCGCCCCCCCCCCCCGCCCCCCGCGCGCGCCGCCCCCCCCCCCCCCCCCCCACCGCCCGGGCGCCTGCTGTTAGCTGGCAACCGCTATGACCCAGCCGAGCCCCGATCCTGCCGCCGTCGCAGCGCCCGCCGGCGGCCTGTCCCGCCTCAAGCGCTTGCGACTTCTCGTCCGCTTCGCCGCCCCCTATCGCTGGTGGGTGGCCGCAGCCCTGGTATCCCTGGTGCTGTCCACCGGCGCTTCGCTGACCCTGGTTTATACCTTGAAGCCGCTCATCGATCGCGGCTTTTCCGGCGACGACGCCGCAGCCATCGACGTCTACTTCCTGCAATTATTGCTGGTGGCTGCGGTCTTGGCTATGGCCACCGCCAGCCGGTTTTACTTCGTCACGGTTCTGGGCGAGCGGGTGGTGGCGGATCTGCGCCGGGCGGTGCATCGGCGACTGCTGCATCTGCAGCCGCGCTTTTTCGATGATAATCGGCCGGGCGAGCTGTCCTCGCGGCTGACCAGCGACACCACAGTGATCCAGTCTGTTCTGGGCTCCTCGGTGTCTATCGCGCTGAGAAATCTGCTCACCTTCATCGGCGGCCTGGCGATGCTGATCTATACCAACGCCGCTTTGATGGGCAGCCTGGCGATCGCAATCCCGCTGGTGATCGTGCCGGTGGTGGTGTTGGGTCGGCAGGTGCGCAAATTGGCGCGCAAGTCGCAGGATCGGCTCGCCGATGTCGGCGCGCGGGCGACGGAAACCTATGGCGCCATCCGCATTGTTCAGGCGTTCCGGCAGGAACGGCGGGAGGCCGACCGATTCGCCCAGACCGTCGATGCGGCCTTTGCCATCGCGCGTCAACGCATCGCCATGCGTGCGGTGCTGACGGTCACGGTGATCCTGCTCATCTTCGCTGCGATTGATCTGATTTTGTGGCAGGGCGCCAAGCAGGTGGTCGCCGGAGACATGACCGGGGGCGAGATGGCCGCCTTCGTTGCCTATGCCATCATGGTGGCAACCGCGGCCGGCGCAGTGATCGAGGTCTATGGCGATCTGCAGCGCGCCGCCGGCGCGTCTGAGCGGCTGCGCGAACTGCTCGACATGACGTCCGGTCTTGCGCTGCCGGCGGTGCCGCGGACCTTGCCGCACAAATTGTCGCGCGCGGTGCGGTTCGAAGCGGTCAGCTTTGCTTATGAGGATGGGCGACCGGCCTTGAGCGGGATCGATTTGGATATCGCCGCCGGCGAGATGATCGCCCTTGTCGGACCGTCCGGGGCGGGCAAATCGACCCTGTTCCATCTGTTGCAGCGGTTCGACGATCCCAGCGCCGGCCGAATTTTGATCGATGGGACGGATATTCGGCATCTTTCCCTGGAGGGGCTACGCAGCCAGATGGCCATGGTGCCGCAGGATGTCCTGCTGTTCGCCGATACGATTCGGGAGAATGTGCGGTACGCCCGCCCGCAAGCCGATGATGCGGCGGTTCACCGGGCGCTTGAGATCGCCCATGCGATGGAATTCGTCGAGCGGCTGCCTGAGGGGCTGGACACGATCTTGGGTGAGCGCGGCGCGCGGCTGTCCGGCGGCCAGAAGGCGCGCCTGGCAATCGCGCGCGCGGTCCTGGCTGATGCGCCGATTCTGCTGCTGGACGAAGCCACGGCGGCATTGGACGCCCATTCCGAACGCCAGGTTCAGGCCGCCTTGGCGGAGCTGATGGAGGGGCGCACGTCGCTGATCATCGCCCATCGCTTGGCCACGGTGCGGGATGCGGACCGGATCATGCTGATGCGCGACGGCCGGCTGATCGACATCGCCCCGCATGACACCTTGATGGCGCGGTCAGAACTGTATCAGGACATGGTCCAGTTGCAGGCGCTGGCCGAGCGGCCGCTGTCTGAAGCCGGCTGAACCGGTTGGTATGGCAGCGGGCCTGTTCGTTCAATCAAGCGCGATCGCGATTGACCGGATGAAACAGCCCTAATTGGCCAAAGTGCCGCCAGCCAAGGCGGCGGAGCGGGTATCGAGTCGGCCGGTGCGCAGAAGATCGATCAACGACCGGGGGCCGCCGTCCTGCCCGCTCAACAGCAATTCGTAAATCGCCGTGGCGTCGAGCACCCGCTGCACATAATTGCGCGTCTCGGAGAAGGGGATCAGTTCGACCCAATCCACGATATCCACCTCCGCCTGGCGCGGATCCCCGAACAGTCGGATCCAGCGGCTGACCGCGCCGGGACCGGCATTATAGGCTGCCAGCGCCAACACATAGGAGCCATCAAAGCGGCTCAGCAATTGTTCCAAATGCGCAGACCCCAATGCCACATTATAGTCTGGATCCGCGGTTAGCCTCTCAGGATGATAGGGCAAACCGATCGACCGCGCGGTATGCCGCGCCGTGGCCGGGGTCAACTGCATCAGACCCAGGGCGCCGGCATGGCTGCGCGCTTCCGGGAAAAACAGGCTCTCCTGCCGGGTCAAGCCCAGGATCAGCGGCTGCAGCGCGGCCTGCTCCGGCGGCGGGTCGAACACCGGATAGCCGGCCTTCACCAAAACCATGCCGTCCCTCGCGGCGTTTTTGGCCGCGGTGATGGCCGCATCGGGTCGGCGCAATTCCGCGGACAAGGCCACAGCCAACTGTTGCTGGGTCCGGCTCCGGGCGTCCAAGATCAGGTGGCTGAGCATCACGCGCAGTTCGTGATCATTGCCCAGATCGGCGAGATACCGAACCATCAAGACGCGCGGATCGACGGCAAAGGCCAGGCGGGCCAGAAACGGCGCCGGCGCCGGCTCCACGGTCGGCAATTCAGACTTTTCGCCGATTCGCGTGCGCGCCAACTGCCCATAATAGAACAGATCATGCTGGGCGGCTTCGCGGTACCAGGCGCTTGCGGCCATAGGATCGCCGCGCGCCTCGGCCGCGCGCCCCGCCCAATAGGCGCCGCGAGACAGGCTGATGGGAAAATTCACCACCGCGTGCATGCGCTGGAAATGGTCCAACGCCTGGCCCGGCGCGTCGCGGAACCGCAGCGCAATCCAACCGGCCAACCATTCCGCCTCAGCGATTTGCGCGCGCACCTGGCGCGGCAGATCCGCAGCGGTGAGGACATCGTCGACCGCCTCCGCAGCCGCTTCATCAATCGTCAGCGGAATGCCATCGGCCATGGCGTGGTCAGCGGCAAGCCGGTAGGCCTGCTCGTACTGGCCTTCGCTGAGCAGCCGGCGCGCCTGGAAATGGCGTTCGCGCCACCAATTGCGGGCATTGTGAATGCGCTGGCCGTCAATTTCGGTGGACAACATCAAGTCCGTGCTGGAGTCGTGCTTGCCCTTGATGCGCCGCCAGTAGATCCGGTCGAACACCAGGCCCGGATCGTCGCGCAATTGCTCCGGCACCTTGGCGATCGCCGCATCGACATTATAGGCGAAGGCGATCAGCGCCGAACGCGCCTTGATCAGGGCCTGATGGTCGGCATCAAGCAGCGGCATCAGACGCAAAGCCTGGGTCCGGTTGCGCTGCCACAAGAAATAGCCAGCGCGGCTGAGATGGTCGCCATGGCTCAAATGCTCGCCGAAGCGGGCCAGCCACCATCTTTGATCACTGTGACTGAGCGGCGCGGTCTGCCACCCGCGGCGCAGCCATGCCGCGGCCTCCAAATCCCGTCCAGCTTCAAACAAGGCGCGCGCAAAGGCCAATTGGCCGGTGCCGGTCAACGGCGGGTGCAGGGTAAACCAGGCAATGCGCTCGGCTACCGGCTGGCTGGCTCGCACCACCGCTTCCGCACGCCGGATCATCAGGTCAATCGACGGCCAATCCGGATGCGTTTCGATGAATTCGCGCAATGTTTCAAAAGAGGCGGCGCCATGCTGCCGCAGCGCGATCCAGCGCAGCATTTCCTTGGCCAGAGGCCGATCATAGCCGCGCACATGCGCCATCGCGCTGGTCAGGCGGCCACGGCGCGCCTCGCTGATCGCCATGCGGAAGGCTTCCCGCTCGCGAGACGGGAACAAGCGATCCGGGATATGCGGCTTGTCGCGCGGAAGAATCGCGGCCCGGTCCAGCGACTGCGCCGGCAGCGCGGCCCCCCCGATAAGCGCTGCAAATAAGAGGGCACAGGCAAGCCTGGACGGGCATGACAGACGCATGAACCGGTCAATCCCTCACTAAAATCCCCACGCCAAGACTTGCAAACTACCGATGATCGGGCCAAACGTCCAGCGGTCCGGCGGCATCGGCAGGCGGAATTGCGTGCGCCTTGACGTTTGTGACGTGTCCGTGACAACGGTCCGCTTTCCACACACATATAGCGTATGATGTTTAAAGGCTCCCTTCCCGCCCTGATTACGCCGTTCAACGACGGCGCCGTTGATGTCGATGCCCTGCGCGCGCTGGTGCGCTGGCAGATGTCTGCTGGCAGCCATGGTCTGGTCCCGTGCGGCACCACCGGCGAGGCGCCGGTGCTCAATGAGGCGGAGCAAGACCAGGTGCTGGCCGTGACGCTAGAGGCCGCCGATGGCCGGGTGCCCGTGATCATGGGCTGCGGCGGCAATGATACCGCCAAGGTGATCAAGGCGGTGAAGCGGGCGGCAGCGGCGGGGGCTGACGCGGCGCTGGTGGTTGCCCCTTATTACAACAAGCCCGATCAAGCCGGGCTCTTTGCGCATTTCCGCGCGGTTGCCGAACAGGGCGGGCTGCCGATCGTGATCTACAACATCCCCGGACGCAGCGTCGTGGACATTGCCGTGGATACGCTGGCACGGCTTGCGGAGCTGCCGCGGATTGTCGCGATCAAGGATGCCACGGGCGATCTGTCGCGGGTTGCCGATCAGCGCCTGGCCATGGGGGCGACGGTCTGCCAACTCTCCGGCGAAGATGCCACAGCGGTCGGCTTCAATGCCATGGGCGGGGTCGGCTGCATCTCGGTGACCGCCAATGTCGCCCCGGATCTGTGCGCACAACAGCAAGAGGCATGCTTGGCGGGAGATTATGGCGCCGCGCGGCACCTGCAGGATCGGCTGATCCCGCTGCACCGGGCCTTGTTTTGCGCGCCCTCGCCGGCGCCGGTGAAATATGCCTTGGCGCGGCTGGGCTGGATCCGAGAAGGCGTGCGCCTGCCCTTGGTGGATTTGGCCGTGGACAAGCGCCGCCGGGTCGATGCTGCCTTGGTGCAGGCCGGCCTGCTTGATGCCGCAGCGGCGGAATAGGCGCGATGGCTCAGAAAAAGTCGAAACCGCCGAATCGTTTGGCCGCGGAGAATCGCAAGGCCCGGCATCTTTATAGCATCGAAGATGCGGTCGAGGCGGGTTTGGCGCTGCAGGGCACGGAGGTGAAGTCTCTGCGCGCCGGCAATGCCAATATCGGCGAAAGCTATGCTGAGGAGCGAGGCGGCGAATTGTGGCTGGTCAACGCCCATATCGGCGAATTCAGCCATGGCAACCAGTTCAATCACGAACCCCGGCGGCCGCGTAAATTATTGCTGCACCGGCGCCAGATCAATCGCCTGGCCGGCTCGGTGCAGCGCGAGGGCTATACCTTGGTGCCGCTGAAAATCTATTTCACCGATACCGGCCTGGCCAAGCTGGAACTGGGCTTGGCCAAGGGCAAGAAGCTGCATGATAAGCGCGAAAGTGAAAAGGCGCGCGATTGGGCGCGGCAGAAGCAACGGGTGCTAAAGGTGCACGGCTGACACGCTTGTGTGCGGTTTGACCCTTGCGGTCTTCCCAATTATGCGCTGAATGCCCATTTCCGCCGGGACGCCCGCCGCCCCGGCCCCAAGGAAAGTTGCGAAAGACCATAGGGAAGAGCTTTATGTCCGACCGCCGCCAAGCATCGCCCAATGCGCCGACGCTGGAGACCGTCTTGTCCGTGCGCCATTGGAGCGACCGGCTGTTTTCGTTCCGGATTACGCGGCCTGCGACCTTCCGCTTCAAATCCGGCGAGTTCATCATGTTGGGTCTGGAGGTCGACGGCAAACCCCTGCTGCGCGCCTATTCCATGGCCAGCCCTGCCTGGGACGAAGAACTGGAATTCTATTCGATCAAGGTGCCGGACGGGCCGTTGACCTCGCGCCTGCAGAATATCCAGCCGGGCGATAAGGTCATGCTCGGCAAAAAGCCGGTCGGCACCTTGGTGCTGGATGCGCTGACCCCGGGCAAGCGCTTGTACATGTTCTCCACCGGCACCGGCATTGCCCCGTTCGCCAGCCTGATCCGGGATCCGGAAACCTATTCCATGTATGAGCAGGTGATCCTGACCCAGACCACGTGGACGCGCAACGGCCTCACCTTCGGCGAGCATCTGTTCGATGCTGTCAAGCAGGACCCGCTGGTGGGCGAGGAGGCGCAGTCTCAACTGACCCTGTTCACCAGCACCACGCGCGACGACGGCTATGAGCGAAACATCGGTCGGATCACTCATTTGATCGAGTCCGGACGCCTGTTCGAGGAATTGGGTGTGCCGCCGCTCAACCCGGAGACCGACCGGGCGATGATCTGCGGCTCTATGGCGATGCTGAATGACATGAAGGCTGTGGTAGAAGCGGCTGGTTTGACCGAAGGCTCAAACAGCTCGCCGGGCGAATTTGTGGTCGAGAAAGCCTTTGTCGGCTGACCGATCTGCTCTTCCGCCGGGGCACCGGGCGTGCTAGCACCCCGCCCAGCCGAGTCGCAAATATGAGGGGTTGATTTTGATGAACGACGCTACACCGGTGGAGAATGGCGCCGGCGCCGCCGCCGCTAATGTCCTGCCGCTATTCTACAGCCAGCCTGAAGTCCTGCGCAAAGACAAGCACGGGGATCTTGGATTGGCTGGCGAGCCCGATTACAGCTTTGCCAAAACCGCCAATGCCATCCCGGTAACGGTGGCGGAATTTGCGTCCGCCGGGCTGCACTATCCGATTATTTTCGTCGGCCGGGAACAGTTGATCCCGGTTGCCGCCATGGGCTTGGAGCAAGGCCAGAATCTGTTCGTCACGGAGGAAGGCCGCTGGGATCCCTATAGCTACATGCCGGCCTATGTGCGCCGCTATCCGTTCGTGTTCGTGCGCGACCAGCAGAATGAACGCTTTGCGCTGTGCATTGACCGCGCCTCCAAACGCGTCAATGCCGGCGAGGGCGTGCGGCCCTTCTTCGACGGCGAAGACATGTCGGACCTGACCAAGCAGGCGCTGGATTTCTGCACCGCCTACCAGCAGGAGGCGAGCCAGACCGAGCGGTTCACCGCCTTGATGCGAGAGCTGGACCTGCTCACCGAGAAGGGCATCAGCTTGACGTTGCGGACCGGCGAGAACAAGACCATCAACAATATTCATCTCATTGACGAGGAAAAGCTGGCCAATCTGCCGGACGACAAGTTCCTGGAACTGCGCCAAAATGGCGCCCTGGCGGTGATCTACTGCCATCTGATGAGCCAGAAGGCCTGGCAGCCGCTGGTGGCGCGCGCCTAGGCCGTCGCGGGCGGGGCGACCACGGTCCGGTTTCGTCCCGCCGACTTGGCCTCGTACAAAGCCGTGTCCGCGCGCTTCAGTGCATTCTCCACCGCGCGAATATGGCACTCATGCGGTGACAGCATGGCTACGCCGATGCTGACGGTCATGCGCAAAGGGCCAGAGTGTGTCGGCAGGTCAGCGCTTGCCACCGAGCCTCGGAACCGTTCCGCCACCATGCGCGCCTCATCGCATTGCAGCCCGACCAGCAGGCAAGCAAATTCCTCACCACCCATGCGGCCAAACAGATCCTGCGCGCGCAAATTGGTCCGGCCGAGGCGCGCCAGCATCTTCAGCGCATCGTCGCCGACGGCGTGGCCATAATTGTCATTGATGCGCTTGAAATGGTCGATATCGATCATCAACACAGCCAAGGGCTGTTCGCTGCGCCGCTGGCAATCCGCCCGCTGGCCGGCCTGATCCATAAAGTGGCGGCGATTGGCCAAGCCCGTCAGGGGATCGGTATTGGCCAACCGCTCCAACAAGGCCTGCTGTTCCTCCAGCTTGCGCCGGGCCGCCTCCGCCTCGTTCTTGGCATGATAAAAGCGCTCGGCCAGTTCGGCCATGTCCGCGACATTCTGCTCCAACGCCTCGGAGGTGAAGCTGCGTTCCTGCTCAGCGCGCACCACCTCGGTCACGTCGGCGAAAAACCAGGCGCGGCCGAAAATCTGTCCGGCATCGCCGAGAAGCGGCGCGACCGTGACATCGAGAATTCGGCCGTTGGTCAGGCGCATGCGCTCAATCAGGCGCAACGCCGGGTTCGGCCGCACAAAGTCAACGAACTGGCGCACCTGGGCCTTGTCCTCGGCCAAAGCGGCGACCTCCGCCAGCACCGTCTCCCGATCCTGGCCGACCACTTGCGCGGACGACACATCGAATAGCCGGCAAAAGCGGTCATTGACGAACACCGTCCAGCCTTCGCGTGATGACAGCAAGATGCCGGTCGACGACGCTTCGCACAGCGAACGAAACAGTTCGTCGCATCCGGCTTCACCGATATCGGACACGGGCGCCCGCGCAAGGAGCGTTCTGTCGCTCACACCGCTTTTCCCTTCGCCGGCCTGGCGGGCCTGGGCGCTTAAATCCAGACCAAACACGCGACCAGTTTGGGCAAAAGCTCCTACGCTGAGGTTAATTCCGGTGCGCTGCCGGTCTCGCCGCATTGGCCGCGATGCAATAATCCATGATCCGCCAAGACCAGCGCCATCATGGCCTCGGCCACCGGCACCCCGCGGATCGCGACACACGGATCGTGCCGCCCCTTGGTCACCACCTCCACCGTCTCGCCGGAGCGGGTGACCGATCGCCGTGGGGTGAGGATCGAGCTGGTCGGCTTGATCGCCAGGCGCACGATGATCGGTTGGCCGGTGGAGATGCCGCCGAGCACCCCGCCGGCGCGGTTGCTCAGAAAGTCCGGCCCGGCCCGGCCCGGCACCATTTCATCGGCATTGTCCGCGCCGCTCAGCCGGGCGGCCTGAAACCCCGCGCCGATCTCCACGCCCTTGACCGCGTTGATCGACATCATGGCAGCGGCCAGATCGGCATCCAGCTTGGCGTAGATCGGCGCGCCCCAGCCCGGCGGCACGCCCTCAGCGATCACCTCGATGACGCCGCCTAAGCTGTCCCCCTGCCTCCGCGTGGCGTCCAGATGGGCTGCCCAGGCATCGACCGCGCCGGGATCAGGGCAGAAGAATGGGTTGGCGTCGACCGTGGACCAGTCGCACCGCTGCGGGTCGACCGCCAGCCCGCCCATTTCCACCAGCCCGGCCCGGATGCGGATGGCCGGGCCCAGGATGCGGCCGGCAATCGCGCCGGCGGCGACCCGGTTGGCGGTTTCACGCGCGGAGGACCGGCCGCCGCCGCGATAATCCCGGATGCCGTATTTGGCGTCATAGGTGTAATCGGCATGGCCGGGGCGATAGCGCTCGGCGATCTCGGAATAGTCTTTCGAGCGCTGGTCGGCATTGTCGATCATCATCGCGATCGGCGTGCCGGTGGTCCGGCCGTCGAACACTCCAGACAGGATGCGCACCTGATCAGGTTCGCGCCGCTGGGTGGTGAAGCGCGACTGGCCCGGCCGTCGGCGATCCAGCGCCGGTTGGATATCCGCCTCGGTCAACGGCA
Organism: Rhodothalassiaceae bacterium; assembly: GCA_050331575.1. GTDB lineage: Bacteria > Pseudomonadota > Alphaproteobacteria > Sphingomonadales > Rhodothalassiaceae > JBHJGS01. The sequence goes on from JBHJGS010000010.1 coordinate 9,599, forward strand.
GCCGCGGCGGCACACCGTCCAGCACGCAGCCGATCGCCGTGCCGTGGGATTCTCCCCAGGTGGTCAGCGTCAGGACGCGGCCGAACCGGTTCAGCGACAAGGCTTACTGCGCCGCGATATCGGGCGCGTCCGGCGCCTTCATGCCGACGACATGATAGCCGCTGTCGACATGCAGCACTTCGCCCGTTGTTCCCGCGCCCAGATCGCTCAACAGATACAGGGCCGCGCCGCCGACATCGTCCAATGTCGTGTTGCGGCGCAGCGGCGCGTTCAACTCGTTCCATTTCAGGATCAGCCGGAAATCTCCGATGCCGGATGCAGCCAGGGTCTTGACCGGGCCGGCGGAGATGGCGTTGACGCGGATCTTGTCCTTGCCCAGGTCCGCGGCGAGATATTGCACGCTGGTCTCCAGCGCGGATTTGGCAATCCCCATGACATTGTAATGCGGCATGACCTTCTCAGCACCGTAATAGGTCAGGGTCAGCAACGATCCCCCGTCCGTCATCATGGTCTCTGCCCGCTTGGCGACCGCCGTGAACGAATAGCAGGAGATGGTCATGGTGGTCAGAAAATTGTCCAAACTGGTGTCGACATAGCGGCCGCGCAGCTCATTCTTGTCGGAAAAGCCGATGGCGTGGACCAGGAAATCCAGCCGGTCCCATTGCTGCTTCAAGCGGTCAAAGGCGCGGTCGATATCGGCCTGATCCCCGACATCGCAGGGCAGCACAAGATCGCTGTCCAGCTGCTCGGCCAAGGGCGCCACGCGCCGCTGCATGCTCTCCCCGGCATAGCTGAACGCAAGCTCCGCGCCGGCGGCACGGGCGGCTTTGGCGATGCCCCAGGCCAATGAGCGTTCGTTGGCCACGCCCATGATGAGCCCGCGCTTGCCGCGCATCAGTCCCGCGGTATCCATGCCTGTTCCCCCTTGTCCCCGGAGTGTGAGGCGCCACTTTAGCGCGGCGACGCCTCAAATCAATCGCCCACCGGCGTGGCCGGCGCGGGCGTGCGCCGGGCATGGCGGTGTGCGGCAATCGCGGCATTGAACTCCGCGCCCAGAACGAAGGCCGTGCACAGCAGGAACAGAAAGATCATCGTCACGATGACACCGGCAAGGCTGCCATAGGTCGCGGAATAGCTGCCGACCCGGGTCAGATAGAGCGAAAAGCCGGCGCTCAGGACGATCCACATCAGCGTCACCAGCACCGCCCCGGGAGCTGCGATGCGCCCGGCCTTGCGCAATCTCGGGGTGAAGGCCCGATAGCTGAGCCACAGGGCCAGGAAGATCAGGATCGGGCTGAGCAGGGTGCGCACCAGGGCCAGCAGGCGCTGCAACAGCTCCGTGCCGGGAAAATAGGCGTCCATCGCGGTGAGCACCGCCGGCGTCAGAATCAGCACCGTCATCGCCAGGACCGCCAGGACCGCCGCGGCAATCACGATGCCCATGGACTGCAGCCGACGCTGCCATAGCGGCCGGATCCGCCCAAGCCCTTCGTAGGCCCGGATCACCACCTGCCGTGCCGTTTCCGCACAAGAGGAGGTGGTCCACACCGCCACCAGGGCGCCGATGGTGATGTAATTGGCCCGGGCCCCGGCGATCACGCTTTGCGCCGGTTTCTCTAACACCTGGCGCACCTCCGGCGGCAGCGTGTCGAACAAGACGGTGATGGCGTCGGCTCCGGCCTGGGTTTGTCCCAGCAGCCCGCTTGAACTGACCAGCAGGATCAAAAACGGGAACAGCGACAACATGACCATGAAGGCCATATTGCCCGCCTGGGTCGGCCCGTCATGGCGCAGAAACCCCTTGCCCGTGCGCGCGAACAACAGCCCCACACGGCGTGCGGATCGGCCGATCAGGCGCGCAGGACGGGCAAGGCGTAGGGTCAAAGCTCCAGATGGTCCCGAACATGATAAGGGTGCGAGGCCGCCCAGCCGCGCACCGCCTCCTCCAGCTGGGTGTCGATGCGTTCGGGCAGCACGATCTTCAAAACGACATATTGGTCGCCGCGATCCCCGTCCGGTCCGATGCCGCGGCCTTTTAGGCGCAATTTGCGGCCGCTGGACGAGCCCTTCGGGATCGCCAGTGCGACCCGACCATCCAGCGTCGGGACCTCCACCTTGGTCCCCAGCACGGCCTCATCCAGCCGGATCGGAAGATCCAGCACGATATCCTTGCCGTCGCACTTGAAATAGGGATGGGAGGCGATCTCCACCTTGACCATGGCATCGCCGGCCGGCCCGCCATTCAGGCCGGGCCGCCCTTGGCCTGCCAGGCGGATTTTCTGGCCGTCGGTCACCCCGGGAGGAATGCGCACGTCCAGGGTCTTGCCGTTGGTCAGGGTCACCCGCTTGGTCGCTCCGCGCGCGGCGTCTTGAAAGCTGACGCTCAAGCGGTAGGTCTGATCGGCGCCCTTTTTGGCGCTGGGCCGGGCGCGCTGGCGGCCGAATCCGAACAAGTCGGCGAACAGATCCTCAACATCCTCCTCGCCCATGGCATCGGCCCCGGCACCTGCACCGGTGCGCGCACGAAAGCCGCCTGGCCCGAAGCCCGCGGAATAGCCGTAGCTTCGGCCGCCGGCGCCGGCGCCGGCAAAGGGGCCGCGCTCCTGGCCGGATGCGTCGATTTCTCCGGCATCGTATTTGCGGCGCTTTTCTGGGTCGCCAAGGATGGAATAGGCCGCGGAGACCTCCTTGAAGCGGTCCGCAATGGTCTGGTCGCCTTTGTGGCGATCGGGGTGCAATTCTTTCGCCAGGCGGCGATACGCCGCCTTGATGGCGGCCTGATCGGCGCTTTTTTCAACACCCAGCACGCGATACAAATCAGCCATCGATTGTGCCTCAACCCGTTTGTCCGGCTGCGTATCCCTCCCAGCCGGTCCCTCGCCGTCCCTCAGTCTAGTCTGATTTCCTAAAAGGATAGTCTGCCATGACCGATCAAGACCCCCTGGTCCTGTTTGACCGCTGGTACGCCGAGGCGCAAGAACAAGAGCCGCGCGACGCCAACGCCATGACCTTGGCGACGGTGGCCGAAGACGGCATGCCCGATGCGCGGACGGTGCTGTTGAAAGCGGCCGATCAGCGAGGCTTTGTCTTCTATACCAACAAACGCTCAAAAAAGGGCAGGGATCTGGCCGCACAGCCGAAGGCCGCGCTGTTGTTTTTCTGGAAGAGCCTGGGTCGGCAGGTGCGTCTGCAGGGCCCGGTGGAGCATGTCGAGGAGGCCGAAGCCGATGCCTATTTCGCCAGCCGCCCGCGCGGCAGCCGCATCGGCGCCTGGGCCTCGCCCCAGTCAGAGCCCTTGGCCGATCGGGCAACACTGGAAGCGCTGTGCCGCAACACCGACGCCCGCTTCAAGGATCAAGAGATCCCGCGGCCGCCGCATTGGGGCGGCTACCGCCTGGTGCCCCAGCGCATCGAATTCTGGCGCGAAGGGGCGGACCGTCTGCATGACCGTCGGCTCTACATCCGCGCCGGTGAGGACTGGACAAGCCTGACCCTGGCACCCTAGAGCAGGGGGCTCGCCCCATAGAAGGCGAACATTTTCATCCGATCAATCGCGATCGCGAAGGATCGGATAGGCCCCAAGGCACGATCGTGGACGGCAGCTCGCTTTTGGAAACCGACGGCCGGCCGGTGATGCATCAGATGCCCCGGCGCCAGGCGCGTCTGCGGCAGTGGGCCGCGACCGCCAGCGTCAGCGTGGCGCTGGCATTGATCCTTGCCAAGCTGGCGGCATGGTGGATCACCGATTCGGTGGCCATGTTCGGCTCCATGTTGGACAGCGGGCTTGATCTGGCCGCCTCGTCGCTGACCTTCCTGGCGATCCGCACCGCGATCCTGCCGCCTGATGCCAATCACCGCTTCGGTCATGGCAAGGCGGAGGCACTGGCGTCTTTGGGTCAGGCCGCGGTGATGGCCGGCACCGCCACCTTTCTGCTGTTTGAATCGCTGCAGCGCCTGGCCGATCCGGTTCCGATCGTGCACGCCCAGGTGGCGCTTTACGTGTCCGTGTTCGCCATCTGTGTGACGGCGGCCTTGATCCTGTTTCAGAAATGGGTCATCGGCCAGACCGGCTCCATCGCCATCCACAGCGACAGCCGGCATTATCGCGGCGATCTGTTCTTGAACCTGGCGGTGATCGCGGCGATCCAGGCGATCCTGCTGGGCGCGCCCTTGTGGATCGACCCGCTGTTCGGCCTCGGCGTGGCGGCCTATATCGGCTGGGAATGTTATCGCGCCGCCGCCCCGGCGGTGGACGTGCTGATGGACACGGAGTTCTCCCGCGCCGAACGCGAGCGCATTTTCAATCTGGTGCTGGGCAATGACGCGGTGCGCGGCCTGCACGACTTGAAGACGCGCAATGCCGGATCCCGCCGCTTCATCCAGATGCATGTGGAACTGGACGGGCGCATGAGCCTGAAACAGGCGCATATGGTGGCGACGGAGTTGGAGGCGACGGTGGGCGAGGTGTTCGACAATACCGAGATCCTCATCCATATGGACCCGGTCGGCCTGGAACTGGCGCATCTGACGCTGGATGAACTGAAATTGGGGAGTCACAGGGCGTGATCACGGTCTATGGCCTGAGCAATTGCGACAGCTGCCGCAAGGCCCGCGCTTGGCTGGCCGCGCGCGGCTCGGACTATGACTGGCACGAAATCAAGACCGCGCCGGTGCCGCAGCCGGTGTTGGCACAGGCGGTCGCCGAACTGGGCGTCAAGCGCGTGGTCAATCGCCGCAGCACCACCTGGCGTGGCCTCAGCGCGGAGGCGCAGGTGCGCGCCGATGAGCCTGCGCATGTGCCGGCATTGCTTCAGGAGCATCCCGGGCTTATGAAACGCCCGCTGATCAGCACGCCGCGCGGCATGATCACAGGTTTCGATGCTGACGCGCTGGCCCGCCTGCTCTAGGCGCTGATGGGGGGACAATTGGGCATGCGTATTCCGATCCTTCAGGTCGACGCCTTCGCGCGCCGCCGCTTTACCGGCAACCCCGCCGCGATCTGCCCGCTGGACGCGTGGCTGGACGATGAGCTGCTGCAGGCGATCGCCGCGGAGAATAATCTGTCGGAAACCGCTTTTCTGGTGCCGGCCGAACCGGACGACGATGTCGACTATCATCTGCGCTGGTTCACCCCGGCCGTTGAGGTGGATCTGTGTGGCCATGCCACGCTGGCGGCGGGCTATGTCGTGTTCAAACATCTGCGCAGCGATCTGACCATGGTGCGGTTTGCGACCCGCTCCGGCCCGTTGGCGGTGGCACGCACCCGATCCGGGCTGGCGATGGATCTGCCCCTGGAATGGCCGCAGGACACCGAAACGCCGGAAGGCGTGATCGCAGCATTGGGCGCGCGGCCCGATCTGGTGCTCAGCGGCAAGCGGGACTGGCTGGCGGTCTATGGCGATGAGGCCGCGATTGTCGGCCTGTCCCCGGATTTTCGCGCCCTGGCCGCGTTCAAGGGGCGCGGCGTCATCGCCACCGCCCCGGGCAAGCAATGCGACTTCGTGCTGCGCTACTTCGCCCCGTCCTTGGGCATTGACGAGGATCCGGTGACCGGCTCGGCCTATACCCTTGCCGGCCCTTACTGGGCGCAGACGTTGAACCGCACGCGGCTGAGCGCCCAGCAGATCTCCCAACGCGGCGGCGACTTGACCATGGCGATGGACAGCGAGCGCATCCAGATTGAGGGCCGCTGCGTGGAAGTGCTGGCCGGGGAACTGATCCTGGATTAGCGGTTGATTGGATCTAGTCCGCGCGCAGCACGGTGGCCGGGTTGGTGCGGGCGGTGCGCACCGCGTGGTAGGACACCGTGGCGATCGCCAGGAGCAGCACGGCGGCCGCGGTTAAGGCGAACAGGCCCGGGCCCAGCGTGATGCGGTCAGCGAAAAATTGCAGGTAAAGCGAGCCCAACAGCCAGGCCAGCGGCAGCGCGAGCGCCAGCGCGATCAGCACAGGCCGGACGAATTGCCAGGCCATCTGCTGCGCCACCCGGGCCACCGACGCGCCCAGCACCCGCCGCACGGCAATCTCCTGAGACCGGCGCGCCGCGGCAAAGGCGGTCATCGAGAAGAGGCCGGTGGCGGCCAGCAACAGCGCCACCGCAGCGAACACCGCCAGCGCGGTATTCAGGCCGGAGAAGATGACAAAGACGTCGCGGAAATAGTCAGAGAGCAGGCGTCTGCGCACCGGCAGGTCCGGCACCAACGCCCGCCACGCAGCGTCGATGGCCGCCAGCGTCTGCGGGCCGGCGGTCGCGCTGAGGTGCAGGGACATCTGTTCAAAGCCACCTTCCCGCAGCTGATGCAAGAAGGGCTTCACGTCGTTGTGCAAGCCGTAGAAATTGACGTCGGCAACGATGCCGACAATCTCGTGGCGCCGGTCGCTGCCGTGCACGTAAAGCGATTGACCGAGCGCCTCTTGAGGGGTCGCAAAGCCCAGTTTCCGGGCCGCCAGCTGATTGAGAACCACTTCACGCCGGTCTGCAGCGGTGTCATCGCCGGTTGGTGGGGCCGAAAAGATGCGACCGTGCAGGAGGGCCAAACCATAGGATTGGAAGAAGGTCGCGTCGACATCGAGAATGTGCAGCGTGTGGCCGTCCGCTGTATCGGATCGGGTCAGGCTGAAGGCGCCGGTATCGATATTGTTCTGGAACGGCACCTGGCTGGAAAAGCTCACCGCCTCAATGCCGGGAATGCGCGCGAACTGCTGGCGCAGCACGTCCAGCTGGCCGCGCACCGCGGGTTCGTCGATCTGGCTCACCACGACCACGCGATCCTTGTCGAACACGGCAGCGCTGCGTTCGATCAGGCGGTTCTGACCATAGATGATCACCGCGCCAATCATCATGAGGATGGACGCGCTGAACTGCAGCACCAGCAGCCCGGACCGAATCAGCTGGCCGGTGCGGCCCTTGTCGGCGTGGCGACGCAGCAGATCCACCGCCCGGGGCCGTTGGATGAGGAAGGCGGGATAGGCGCCGGCAGCCAGCCCGATCGCCACAGCCACGCCCAGCAGCCAGACAGCGCGGGCGGGCGCGCCGAGCAGGTCGAGCGCAATGTCCTTGCCTGCCGCCGCATTGATCAGCGGCAGCGACCATTCCACAATCATCACGGCCAGGATCAGGGCAAGTACGGCCAGACAGATGCTCTCCACGAGGAACTGGCTGAGCAATTGGCGCCGGGCGGCTCCCAAGGTCTTGCGCAGGCCCACCTCGCGCGCGCGGCCCATCGCCTGTGCAGCGGCCAGATTGGTGTAGTTCAAGGCGGCCACCAGCAGCACCAGGCTGCCCAGGATCCGAATGCTCTGGACCACCGGCAGCCCGGCGGCGTCCCAGATCCATTGGCTCATCTGATCCAGCGGCCGCAGGCTATAGCTGCCGACAAAGCGCTTGGCAGCGTCGGGATGGGCCTCTTGATATAGCCGTGCCAGGCCGTCTTCCGCTGCCGCCAAGTCCGTGCCGGGCGCCAGCTTCACATAGACATTGTGATAGGGGGACAGGCTGTTCCAGTCGCCCTCCGGCCGGCTGCCGTAAAGCCGGTCGCGCAGGGCGTTGGTGGCGATCATCTCAAAGCGCTGGTCGAACCAGGGGATGATAAAGTGGGTCGCCTTGGGCAGATCGGCGATCACCGCCACCACCTTTCCGGTTTCCTGATTGTCAATGCTGAGCGTCCGCCCGATCGGGTCGGCGGGCCCGAAGAAGCGCTTCGCAGCGGTTGCGGTCAGCACCACTGCGTCGGGCCCCGCGTCCGGACCCGGCAGCACGCCTGCCAGCAGCTGGAAGGAAAAAATCTCAAAGAAGGCGGGATCGGCGAAGCGCATCTGCTGGTGATAGCGATCCTGGCCGATGCCGATGACATGCTCGCCACCGCGCAGCCGCGCCCAATGCTCTACGCCGGGCAGATAGTCCGGCAGAAACGGCCCCACCGCGCTGAACGCCCCGGGGGTGATCGCCATGCCGGTGCCCGAGCCGGGCTTGTAATTGCTCTGGATGCCAAAGATTCGGTCCGCATCGGCGAAGAAGGCATCGGTGCTGGTCTCCGCTTGTGCATAAAGCTGGGCCAGAAGGAACACGGCCAGTCCGGTGGCCAGGCTGATGATGTTGATCGCGGCGGCCAGCTTGTGCCGGAGCAAGGCGCGCAGGGCGGTGAGGGCATAGTTCAAGATCATGATCTGGCTCCCGCTGTCGGACCGGTCTTGCCGCCATGGGAGCAAGGATCGGGCCAAGCCGTGCGGGGCGCGTTCGCTGCCGTTTCCACGGCGACATGTCCGGTTTCGAACAGGTCCGCCTGTCCGCATCCGGACAGATCAGCCGGCCGGCGGTGGGCCTGGGAAAACCTGGACGATGGCGCCGGTGACCACTTGGCCGGGGCCCATGCCGCCGATGGTGAACAGGGTTTCTCCGTCCACCACCAGGCCGCGATGATCCATGGTCGAATGCGGTTTCTGGCCGCGCGCGATCCATTGCTCCTCGGCCAGATCGAAGACCAGAACCTGATCGGACGGGCTGGCCGGCCGGCCATCATAGCCGATGCCGTCATAATTGTAGGGATTGTCTGTGCCGCCGGCGAACACCACCCAATTGCGGCTGTCCAGGCCCGCAGCCCCGGCGCGATAAAGCGGCGGCCCGTCATGTGCCGGCATCGGCCGCCAGTCGATGATGCTGGGATCGTCCGGGCTGATCTCGCCCAGCCAGACATCGCCAAGGTTTTCGAAGCGGGACGGTCCGGTCCCAGGCGGAGCGGTCACGGTGACGCCGTCGGCGATTAACATCTTGTTGCCGACAATGCCGCCGGCGTGGCCGAACACCGGCAGTCCGGGATAATCCGTCGCGGCGAACCAGCGCCGTGTCACCGTGTCGAACACCTGGACATGGGGCACATTGCCGTCCTGATGCCAGCCGGAGACCAGATAGATGTAGCGGTCCAGATAGGGCAGGGCGACGCTGTCATCCACCGGCTTGGGGATGTCGGGCAACCGCTCATACCGGTTGGTCGCCGGATCGAAGGCAAAGGCGTGCGGCTGCGTGGTTTCGCGTCCGTCAGCCGCCACGGTATAGCCACCGAACAGATAGATCCGGTCGCCCAGTCCCACGGCGGAGGCAGCCAGCCGGCCGCCGTCCACGGGCACCGGCGGCAGGCGGCGCCAGCTGTCCGCCAGCGGGTCGAATTCATAGGCAGCACGGCTGATCCGGGCCGCGCTCTTGGTCTCGGGCAGACCGAAAAAGCTGTAAAAATAGGGCCGGCCGCCTCGTTCCAGGGTGGCCACGGCATTATTGCTCAACGGCTCCGGCATTGCCGACAGAGGGGTTTCGATCGCCGGAGGCGAGGGTTTTTCGCGCGGCAGCGGGCGATCCGGACCAACACAGGCGGCGACCAAAAGGCTCATCAGCCCGGCCGCGATAGCCTGTCTCAGACGCTTCGGATGGCGTGCACCCATTTTCTCGCGAAATCTCCCAGCGGGGCCAGAATGGTCACGAACTCTCTGCCGAGTTCGGTCAACTCATAGCCCGCGGACCCCATGAAAATAAGCCGCGCACGACGAAGTTCGTCAACCCGCGTTTGCAGCACGCTGGGCGACACGCCGCAGCGCTGGCGCAGCATGCGGGAGGTGGCTGGCCCATGGCGCAATTCCCATAGCAGGCGCAAGGCCCAGCGTCGCCCGATGCAGTCTAGGAATTTGACGTCCGGCTCTTCATGGCCATCGTTCATTTTCAGCCCCTTACCTTTATATTATTTTGCCCCACAGCGGAGCGGCGCTGTGTCTAGGGGTTGCTGAAGTGGTTGACCAGTGACTTTAAGAGGATTTTTCGCTCTTTTCTTCTAACTCGAGCCAGAGATTTTCTTTTTTCCGTAGCTCGTCTTGAAGATCGCGCAATTTTGTAGCCAAAGGGCCATAGTCGGCCGGAGCGATGCCATGGCGGGCAGGGTCGGACAGTTGCACGCTTAGCGTGTCGATCTTGCGTTCCACCGCCTCAATCGCTTCGGGCAACAGCTCCAGCGCCCGCTTTTCCTTGTAGCTCAGCTTGTTCGGCTTTGCCTTGGGCTTCTGCTTGGGTGCGCGCGTCCGCGGCGCGGTCGCGCGTGCGCCTGTCTCGCGCACGAAAGCGCCCTGGGCTGCGGCGTCAGCATACCCCCCAGCATATTCTCGCACCTGGCCCTGGCCGGTCAAAACGATGCAGGAAGTGACCAGCTGATCGAGGAACCGTCGATCGTGGCTGATCACCAGCAAGGTGCCGTCGAAATCGGCCAGCAACTCCTCCAACATTTCCAGGGATTCTAAGTCCAAATCATTGGTCGGTTCGTCCAGCACCACAAGATTGGCCGGCTGCAGCAATTCCTTGGCAAGCGCCAGGCGGCTTTGCTCGCCGCCGGACAAGGCGCGTACCGGGCTTTGCGCTTGCGCCGGCTCGAACAGAAAATCCTGCAAATAGGCGATGATATGGCGCGGTTGGCCGTTCACCAGCACCTGATCGGCACTGCCGCCGGTCAAGGTTTCCCAGACCGTCCTATCGGGATCCAATTGCGTGCGCTTCTGATCGATGATGAGGGGGTGCAGCCCGGTGCCCAGCCGCACCGACCCGCTATCCGGGTCCAGCCGGCCGATCAACATGCGCATCAGGCTGGTCTTACCCACACCGTTTGGACCGATGATGCCGACCCGATCGCCGCGGTGAATATGCGTGCTAAAGTCGCGGACGATCGCTGTATCGCCGAAGCGTTTACAGATCTGCTTGGCCTCGATCACCAGCTTGCCGGAGGTGCCGGCCTCGGCCAACACCGCGCCTGCCTTGCCTTGGACGGGCACCCGCGCCCGCCATGCCGCGCGCAGGTCAGCCAGGCGCTTGAGCCGGCCCTGATTGCGCTTGCGCCGGGCGGTGATACCTTCATGAGACCAGCGTGTCTCTTCGGCGATCTTCTTTTTCAGCCGTTCCGCGGCGCGCGTTTGTGCGGCAATCTCAGCCTCTGACCAGGCCTCGAATGCGCCGAAGCCCTGGTTCAGCCGCTTCAGGCGGCCGCGGTCCAGCCACAGGCAGCCACGGCTGACGGCTTCCAGAAAGGCGCGGTCATGGCTGATCACCACCATGGCCGCGCGATGGCGCAGCAGTGTTGCCTCCAGCCATTGAATGCCGGCCAGGTCCAAATGATTGGTCGGCTCGTCCAGCAGGAGAAGGTCCGGATCGCCGATCAGCGCCCGCGCGATGGAGGCGCGGCGCAACTCGCCGCCGGACAGGCGGACCGGGTCGGCTCCCGGGTCAAGGCCCAGCGCGTCCAAGGCGGCCTCGGCTTCATGGACATGCTGCGCCTGAGCCGGCGGCAGGCCCTGCGCCACATAGGCCAGCAGATCGGCTGCCTCAGGCTGCGGGTCCTGCGCCAGATAGGCCGCCCTCAGCCCTTGCGCCTCGTGCCGTTCCCCGCCGTCGGGCAACACATCGCCTGCCAAGATGCGCAGCAAAGTGGATTTGCCGGCACCGTTTCGGCCGACCAGGCACAGCCGGTCGCCAGGCTGGACCACCAAATCGACGCCGCGGAACAAGGGCCGATCACCCAGGCTGAGGGAAATGTCGGTCAGGCTCAGGAGCGGGGCGGCCATCGGACCTCAGTGGCTGATAAGCAGCGGCAGGTCGGCGTGATGAATGGCGTGGCGGGTGACCCCGCCCAAGATCATTTCGCGCCAGCGGCTATGCGAATAGGCGCCCATCACCAGGCAATCCGCCTTCAAATCCCTCGTCCGCGCCATCAAGGTTGGGCCGACATGCCGGTCGTCGAGCGGGTCCGCGACAATGTCCGCGGCGATCCCGTAGTGGCTGAGATAGGTTTGCGCATCGTGCGCCGTCGGCCGATCCGGATGCGGCTCTCCGATTGTCACCAGCACGCTTTGGTCAGCCGCCTGTAGCAGAGGGACGGCTGCGGCCATGGCCCGGGCAGCCTCCGCACGGCCGTTCCAAGCGATGGCGACTGTCTGCGGACAGCGGGCGGCTAGGCCATCGGGCACCACCATCAAAGGCCGGCCGGATCGGAACAAGACCTCGCGCAGCAGATCCCCGCGCAGGCGGTCAGATTCCTTGCGCGGTTTGGCGACCAGGGTGAGGTCGGCCAGGCGCGCGCGCCGGCCGACATGATCGTCGAACTGGCCGAGCACCTCCTCCCACTGCGCGGCACCGCCCTGCACCGGATGCGCCTGGGTGGCCAGGCCAGCCTTTTGCGCGGCAGCGAAGAGCGCGGTCTTCGCGGTCGCGGCCATCTCCGTGGCTTCCTCTTCGGCGGCCTTGCACAGATCCTTGATGGCATCGGCGGTGAGCGCCTCCCCCATGAACGGGATTGCCGTGCGCGGGTCGGACCGCACGAAAAAGCCGGTGGCCAGGGCATCGAGCCGGCTGGCAAGGGCGCAGGTCAGCGCCAGGGTCGCCGGCGGTGGTTCAGCGTCGATCATCGGCATCAATAAGGTCTTGATCGTCATGGCGCGGATCATCCCCCTTATCCGGCGGTGTCTGTGACGGCGCGCGTTGCGGGCCCGGCCGGCTTGCGCTAAGCCACAGCCAAGGGAGGCCAATTCATGCGCCATTCACGCATCCTTACTATAAGACCGCCGCAAAGAGGGTCGATATGAAAAGATGGTGGCTTGGGGCCTTGGCCCTTGCTTTGCTGGACATTCCCCCTGTTCCAGCGTCGGCGGAGCAGGTGACTCCGCCCTTTTTCGCCGATGAGGCGGAGCGCAAACTGGTTGATTACGGGACTTTGAAACGCCGGATGGAGCGGCGCTTCAAGGCGCGGGTGATTAATCAGCAGTTGCGGCGCCAAAGCGATCCGCCCATTTATCAGTTGCGTCTGGTTCAAAAGGATGGCCGAGTGCTGGATGTGACGGTGAATGCCTACACGGCCGCCGTGATCAAGGTGGAGGGGTAAGTTCATGCGTGTTCTGCTGGTCGAGGACGATCCAGACCTGCAGCGCCAATTGAAGACGGCCCTGGCGGACGCGGGCTATGCGGTCGATGTGGCACCCGATGGCGAGGAGGGCCATTTTCTCGGCGAGACCGAACCCTATGATGCGGTGGTGCTGGATCTGGGCCTGCCGGTGCTGGACGGCATCTCGGTGTTGGAACGCTGGCGTCAGGAGAATATCAAGGCACCGGTCTTGATCCTGACCGCGCGCGACAGCTGGTCAGAGAAGGTCGCCGGTCTGGACGCCGGCGCGGACGATTATCTGACCAAGCCCTTCAAGGTTGAGGAATTGCTGGCCCGGCTGCGGGCCCTGATCCGGCGCTCCGCAGGCCAGGCCTCGTCGGAATTCGTGGTCGGTCCGGTGCGGCTGGACGCGCGCAACGGCAAGGTCTGGGTTGATGGCGAGCCGGTGCGTTTGACCGCTCAGGAATTCAAGCTGCTTTCCTACATGATGCATCATCAAGGGGAAGTCGTATCGCGCACCGAACTGACCGAACATATCTACGATCAAGACTTCGACCGGGACAGCAACACGATCGAAGTGTTCGTCAACCGCATTCGCAAGAAGATCGCCGTGCCGATCATTCACACGGTGCGGGGGCTGGGCTATCGGCTGGAGGTGGAGGGCTGAGCCAGGCTGCACTGCCCGGCCGGCCGTTCCGATCGCTGACCCGCCGGCTGATGCTGGCGGCGGGATTGTGGATGATCGCCGCCTTGGTGGTGGGTGGTTTCGTGCTGTCCGCGGCGTTCCGCGACTATGTGCAGAGCGATTTCGAGGCGATGCTGAGCCAGACCATCGACGCGATGATTGGCATCAGCGAGATCGCCCCGGACGGCCGGGTCCGCTTTTTGCGCCCGATCGTCGACCAGCGCTTCGAGGAACCCTATTCGGGGTTGTACTGGCAGGTGTCCGAGCAGGGCGGCGAGACCTTTCCCAGCCGTTCGCTGTGGGACACCCAGTTGGAGCCGGACTGGTCGCGCGCCGCGCCGACACAGAGCTTCTACCGCACCGTCGGGCCGGACGAGCAGGTGCTCCTGGTCGCCGTGCGCGACGTGACCCTGCCAGGCACTGAGCGCGTGTTCCGCTATATGGCCGCCGGCAATGTCGACATCATCTTAAGCGACATTCACCGTTTTGATGCGCTGGTGGCCTGGTCGCTCGGCGGGCTGGGCCTGGGCCTGATCGCCGCCATCGCCCTGCAGGTGAATTTCGGCCTGTCGCCGCTGCGGCGCATCCGCACCGGTCTGGCCGCGGTACGCAGCGGTCGCAGCCGCCGTCTGGAGGGCGATTTTCCACCGGAGGTCATGCCGCTGGTCACCGAGGTCAATGAATTGCTTGACCATAATGAAACCATCGTGGAACGCGCGCGCACCCATGCCGGCAATCTCGCGCATGCCCTGAAGACGCCCTTGTCGGTGCTGCAGAATGAAGCGCGCGGGCCGGCGCCCTGGCTGGGCGAGGCGGTGTTGAAGCAGACCGCGGTGATGCAGCGGCATATCGACCATCATCTGCGCCGCGCGCGCGCCACCGGCGGCGGCCTGGGCGTGGTGACGCCGGTGGCCAAGCCCCTGTCCAATATCGTCCGCGTGATCGAGAAGCTCTATCGCGACACGGGCGTGGAGATCGCGCTAGACGTCGCCCCGGGCCTGGCGGTGGCCGGCAGCAAGCAGGATCTCGACGAGATCGCCGGCAATCTGCTGGACAATGCCTGCAAATGGGCCCGGGCGCAGGTGCGGGTCAGCGTGCGCAGCATCGCCGGCGAACGCCGCGAGATGGTCGAGATTTTGGTGGAGGATGATGGCCCGGGCGTGCCGGAGGACCAGTTGGAGGAATTGTTCGAGCGCGGCCGCCGGCTCGACGAATCGGTGCCCGGCAGCGGCCTGGGTCTGGCCATCAGCCGCGACGTCGCCGAGTTGAATGGCGGCCGCGTTGACCTGGCCCCCAGCCCCCTGGGCGGCCTGGCGGCCCGAGTGCTCTGGCCGGCCGCTCCCAGGGGGTAGGCGCTGTTGCCGCCCGACCTGGCCGTCGCTGCAAATCCCGGTCGCACCAGGCGGTGCCGTCTTGGTGGGTCATTCGCCCGGTTGCAGGGGGGCGGCGGCTGGAGGGTCTTCGATGCCGACGGCCTTTTCGATCAGCAGGCGGAGAAATTGCAGGCGCATCGCACCGGCGACCATGCCGTAATAGACCGCGTTGGTCATGTCATTTTCGCTGAAGCTGATCAGCGGCAGGACCGAGGTTTCCGGGATCTTCAAGGTCACCGACAGAAAGTGCAGGAACAAGGAGGCGATCAGGGCGCCGGTGAACACCTGCATCTGGCTCAGCCGGGCGTGCTTCCATTCCTTCAGCAGGGTCGCCACGATGCAGCTGACCGCCAGCGACACCAAGAGCAGGCGGGGGATCCCGACATCCAGCTGCAGGCCCATATTCAGGGGAATGAAATCCTCCGACTGCGCCCCGTTGGCGCTGAAACGCAGCTCGCCCACTTCGAAATCATAGGTGCCCGGCCACATCGGGAAGAAGCGGTGGCGGCCGCTGCCGCTGTCGTCCAAGCCGATCCGATAGCCCTTCTCCCGGGCGCTTTCCAGGCCGAGCAATTTGAAGATCGGCCGCACCCAGCCGGCTGCCTCATAGGTTTCCACCACCATGATCTGACCCACCCCCGGCGCGGAATGGGCGGTGAATTTGACATCCTCCGGCCGGCCGAACAGGCTTTCCGTGCAATGCTCTGTGAGACTGCCGCTACAGTCTGAGGAGGCGACGCTGACCATGAATTGCGCGGTCTTGTTGTTGACCACCACGCTTTGCGGCGTGATCTCGCGGATTTCCACGCTATAGGCGTCCAGCGCGCTCATCTCTCCGGCGCGGAACTGATGCTGATGCCCGGTCAGCCGAGAGCGGAAGCCGGTCCGGCGAAGATTGGTCAGAAGCGCGGCGCGCATGGCCTGCGCGCTGTCCATCCGCTTCAGCGGCACGGTATGGAACAGCGCCTCGGCGGCGAAATAGGCAGAGGATCGATAGTCGCTCAGCCGCATGCCGCGCACCGTCTCCATCGAGGCAGCACTTTCGAACAGCTCGAAGGACGGATGCGTGATGGTCAGGCTGCCCGGATCCAGAAAGTCGAACGCGGCGGGCTCACCGATGGCGATGACCCGAAGAGCCGCCCCACCGATGCGGGTGACCAGCCCCTCGAATCGCTCGCGCACCGCCCGGCTGGGCCGCGGCACCAGATACACATGATTGACAAGATCGCGGCGCAGGACGTCGGGGCAGCCGGCACCCTCCGGCGTGTTCAGGCAGGCCCGCGCCTCGGCCAGGTTCAGCGCCGGCACGGCGGCCACGCCAAGCTGCTGCGCCAGCGCCTGGGACAGATTGGCGGCCAGCTTGGTGGCGAAGCTGCCATCCTCATCATACAGGATCAGCGGTCGCTGGAACGCGAAGCCGCCCTCCAGATCGGCCAGTTCCCGCACCAGTTCGCGCGACCAGCGGCTGTCCGGCAGCACGGTGCGGAAGAAGCGGCCGCCGCCCAGCGCGGGCAGCCCCTCCATGGTGGCGGCCGGCGACAGGATCGGAATGTCCGGCGGCAGGTGGGTGAACAGGCTCTTGGCGCAATCGGTGGTCATCGGGCCGATAACCGCGACGACATTGTCCAGCGGCAGGTCGCTCAGCGGATTGCAGGTCGGGGCGTCGCCGCCGAGATATTCCTGTTCATAGATCAGCCGGTAATTGTTCTGCTTGATGCTGAATTCGACCTGGCTGGACCCGGCCTGGCGCAATTGCTGCCGCAGCGCCTGGTTGAAGCCATTAAGAAATTTTGCGGAAGCGGATTCCAATAAAGTCTGCGGCGTGCCGTCGGTGGTGTTGCCGCTGATATAAAGAATATCAAAGGTGCGAGCCTCTTCCTTGACCTCGTCGATCAGCATGTCGCGCATCGACTTATTGGTGAAATGCCGGTCCAGCCCCAGAAGCAGGCCGGTGCCCAGCAGAACCAGAAGAAGGAGTAAATGCTTGCCGGCGAGACGGATCATGATCCGGGCCTTTGCCAATCGGAGACGCGGTCAAGGCTGTTCGTTGCGTCAAACCCTCAAAAACCTCATAGAAAATATCACTGATGTGCTGACGTTGAAAGCATCCTTATGAAAAGAGTTTATAGCGGCCCTGTTGTGGCGTGCAAACTCATTCCCGTCCACAGCCAAAGCGGGAGGCAGCGGGCCGGCGCAACATGGGTTTCAGGTGGCTTGCGGCCGGCCCACCCCCCGACACACCAGGGGCGAGACCGGGGATCCTTTGGAAGGCCCCGGTCCTGCCCCCTTCTGTGGCGGATTTTTAGGCGCCGAAGCGGTAGGTCAGGCCGACGCGAACGGATCGGCCGGGCTGGTTGATGGCGGTGGGAAAGATGGAGAAGGTTTCGTTGGCGACATTGTCGATGCCGACGCGCAACGTGGTGCCCGCCAGGGGCCCGGCTTGCGGCGACCAGGCGGCGAACAGGTCGACGGTTTCATAGCCCTCGCCGAGCAAGGTGCCTTCAGCCACGTCGGTCCGATCGAATGTCACCGTCAACTTGACCCCGCCGCGCAGGGAGAACCGGTCCGAGCGGCCTTCGACGATCAGATTGATCCGGTTGAGCGGGATCGAGGCCAGGCCGGTGCCGGTCTCATCATTCTCCGAGCCGAGAAAATGGCCGGAGAGCGTGGCGTAAAGCGGCCCTGCGGCATAGCGTGCCTGGCCTTCAAAGCCAAACAAGGTGGCATCGACATTCTCGCTCAAGGTAACGCCGGGAAACACCAGCGGTCCGAACGGCGGGGTGAAGCTGGGCGCGCCGGAAATAAAGATCACTTGCTGTTCGACGAAATTCTCAACCCGCGTACGATAGCCGCCGACCGAGACATTCAGCGCATCGTCGGAAAACAGCACGCCATCCAGATCCAGCCGCACGCCGCCTTCAGCGGTGCGCGCGATCTCCGGTTCCAGCCCCGGCGCGGGCACGAACTCGTTGACCACGATCTGGTCGACCCCGCTCATCGGGTCAGGTCCGAGCGGCACCGTGAAGTGAATGCCGTCGGTGAACAGCTCGGTCAGGCTGGGCGAGCGGAAGGCGCGGCTCCAGCTACCCCAAAAATACAGCGGCTGCACCGGGCGAAAGCCCACGGCGATGCGTCCGGAGGGCTCCGAATCGGTGCGGTCCTCAAACATCGCGGCATCGGATTCCAGGCGCACCCGGTCAAACCGCACGCTCGGCAACAGATTGATGCGGCCGCCGAACAGATCGATCTCGGCTGCGGCGTAGCCGGCCCAGAAGCGCCGTTCCGCATCGGGAAATTGCAGCCGATCCGCCCCGTCGCGGGTGCCGGACTGGGTGTCGACAAAGCCTTCGAACCCGACGGTCAGCAGCGTCTTGACGGTGTCGGTCTCGACCAGATGGAAGGTGTTGCGCAGATCACCGCCGATGGTTCGAAACTGCGATTCGTCCACGCGTCCGTCGAAGAAGCGGTCTTCGCTCAGGTCCAGGTCGGTATAGTAGAAGACCGCACGGGCATCGACCAATCCATTGTCCTGCACCACATCATAGATGCCGCGCACATCCACCACCGTGGTTTCGCGGTCGACCACCGTGTCAGGACTGGACACGCTGTCCGCGGCGGTCGGATTCTCGCCATCGCTTTGGAACACATTGACGATTGCCTCGGCGCGATGGCCCGGGGCTGGATCGATGCCGATCTTGCCTAAGCCATTGAACAGCCGGTCTTGGGTGTCGAGGATCGGGGTGTCGTCGCCATCGTTGAGATCCTCAAAGGTCTGTCGATAGACGAACTGGCCCACCGCGTCGATCGGTCCGGCATCGCCGAACAGGGCGGCGCCGACGAAGGGTTCGTCGCCATTGGTCTGATAGCCCCCCTTCAGCCGCGCGCCGACCGACTCGCCCTCGAGCAGCAGGTCCGAGGCATCGACCGTCTCCAATTCGATCGCCCCGCCCAAACCGCCGGACCCGAACAGCGACGAGGCGCCGCCGCGCGCCACCTCGATCCGCTTGACCATATCAGGATCCAGGAAAAAGCGGCCGCGATGGGCCAGGTCGAAATTGCGTCGGCCGCCATCCACGCGCAGAATGATCTGGGTATCGGAGAAGCCGCGGATCGACGGTTCCTCGGCGATGCGCCGCGCGCCGCCTTGAATTTCCACGCCCGGGGTCTGCTCGAACAATTCCTGAAAGCTCAAGGGTTGCAGCAGGCGGATATCCTCCTTGGTCAGGATGTCCGTGGCCACCGGCGTGGTGAAACGCTGCCGCTCCGTGCGGGTCGCGGTCACCACCATCTCTTCGAGGAATTTGGTCTCTTCAAGGTCAACCGCGTCAGCCTCATCGGCCCAAGCGGCCGGGGCGGCAGCGAGCAGCGCCAGAATGGAGCAGGTCAGCGGTACCAAGCGTTTGTCTTGCACAACGGTCCCCCCAGGTTTAGAAGGCAAATGCAACTGAGTCGCATCGAATGGCGGCTCAGATGACATTGCGTTCACGAATTGTCAATGCTAATGCGAACGCCTTGCATTCTCTAAGCTGCGGGAGATCCCTGATGCGTATCGTCCATTTGGCCGCGGCGTCGCTGACGCTGATACTGGCGGCCTGCGCCGGTTATGAGTCCGCCGAGCCCTCTGTGCGGGCCGAGGCGCCGCCGGCCGCCACCGACGCCAAATTCCAGCAAGACCGCGACGCGATCCTGGACATGGTCGGCACCTATGATGTCACCTTCCATTTCGAAGAAACCGTGGGCCTGCAGCCGGGCTATGAGTTGAAGCCGGTGAAGACCGTCGGCGGCCAGGAATTGGTGTTCTTGGTCGAGGATCAGGGTGACGTGATCCGCCTTCAGCATCTCTTGGTGGTCGGCGATCCGGCCGACCCGATCGTGGTCAAGCACTGGCGGCAGGACTGGGTCTATGAGCCTGAGCGCGTCACCGATTATGCCGGTCATGAAACCTGGCGCGTGCGCGAGGTGCCGGCGGACGAGCGCCGGGGCGCCTGGGCGCAAAATGTCTACCAAGTTGATGACAGCCCGCGCTATGCCGCCGTGGCGCGCTGGACCCATGACAATGGCGTATCAATTTGGGAAAGCCCGGTGACGTGGCGGCCGCTGCCGCGCCGTGACGCCACCACGCGCGATGATTATCACGTCATCGCGGCGGTGAACCGCCATACCATCACGCCGTGGGGCTGGTCGCACGAGCAGGACAATGAAAAGCTGGTGTTGGGCGCCGGCACGCCGGAGGCGCTGGTGCGCGAGATCGGCGTCAATACCTACCGCCGCGTCGAGAACTTCCCGCATGCCGCCACCGACGCCTATTGGCAAGCGACAGCGGACTATTGGGCGGCGATCCGCGAGCGCTGGGACCAGATGGAGGCGCAAGCAGCACGCCTGGCGGTCGACGGCAAGGAACCGGAAGACCCGCTGTATATCCCGCTGCTGACCTTGGCCGACAAGATCGCCGACGGCGATTTGACCGTCACCGCCGCCCTTGATGAGGCCGATGCGGTGTTGGACAAGCGGGTTAGCGCTGCAGCGCAATAAGCCCCGCTGTTTGGGCGGCGCGATGATAGCCGCCGCCCAAGCCCTGGCCGGACACGTGTCATCCCCAAAAACTTTTAGCGGATCGGGTCAAACACCGGCTCCGCCTCCGGGGCCTCGCGATCGTCGAAGCTGAGCCCGGGGATCCACTCGCCGTTTCTCAGATAGTGCGAGCGGGATTGTAACACCCCGTCGACCAGGCGCGAGATGCTCTTGACCTGGGTGATCTCCGGATGACCGGTGACCGCTTCCGTCGCCGTCATCACGCCGCCTTCAATGGCGATGCGGCCCTCGGTTACAAAGCCGCCGGTGGTGACGTAGTGAAAGCGGAATCCATCGCCTTTGGGATCGGGATAAACCGTGGTCTGACCGCCATAGGCGCCTTGGTTCAGCGAATGCACGATGCGGATGGCGCGACCGCCCAGGATCCACTCCCAGCGCGAGACGTCGACCATCGACTTGCCCTGATCATCGACCCCCTCTGAGCGCCAGGTCTTGCCCACCAGCGGTGCCATCTGCGCCAATTCATCCTGTTGTGCCAGGGCGGGGACGGCCAAAGCAAAGGCCAGCAGCAGAATGAGGAAGATCAGACGAGGCATCATGGCGGCCATCCGGATCCAGCGGGCAAGTCGAGGATCGCAGCATGCCGCCGCGGCGGGCGCTTGCGCAAGCCCGCGTCGGGCTTTGCTGCGATGCCCAGGTTCACCAGCTGACATCCTGTCGCCTGCGCGTGTTTCCAAGCCTTGAATGCCCTTGAGATTATGTCTGCGGCTTGACCATGGCCCCCGCTTTCGGGCACCCGTCGTGCGTCGATCAGCGATCAGGATGTGCCTTTTATGACCACAGAGACCCTTCAGACCCCCCTTTATACCATCGAAGGTGCTACCGGGCCCTGGGAACTGGTGATCGGACTGGAGGTGCATGCCCAGGTGATTTCGCAGTCCAAGCTGTTCTCCGGCGCGTCCACGGCCTTCGGTGGTCAGCCCAATGCCCATGTCAGCCTGGTCGATGCCGCCATGCCGGGCATGTTGCCGGTGATCAACGGCGAATGCGTGCGCCAGGCGGTGCGCACCGGGCTGGCGCTGGGCGCGCGGATCAACCCATGGTCCCGCTTCGACCGCAAGAATTACTTCTATGCCGACCTGCCGCAGGGCTATCAGATCAGTCAGTATCAGTATCCCGTGGTTGGCGAGGGGGAGATCGTGCTGGACCTGGAGGGCGGCCGCACCAAGACCGTCGGCATCGAGCGCATTCACCTGGAACAGGATGCCGGCAAATCCCTGCATGACCAACATCCCAGCCTGACCTTCGTTGATCTGAACCGCTGCGGCGTGGCGCTGATGGAGATCGTGTCCAAGCCCGACATGCGCTCGCCGGAGGAAGCCGGCGCCTATTTGCGCAAGCTGCGGGCGATCCTGCGCTATATCGGCTCGTGCGATGGCAATATGGAGCAGGGGTCCATGCGCGCGGACGTGAATGTGTCGGTGCGCAAGTCGGGCCAGCCGTTCGGCACGCGCTGCGAGATCAAGAATGTCAACTCGATCCGCTTCGTTATGCAGGCGATCGAGTTTGAGGCGCGCCGGCAGATCGACCTGATCGAGGATGGCGGCACCGTGGAGCAGGAAACCCGCCTGTTTGATCCGAATAAGGGCGAGACCCGGTCCATGCGCTCCAAGGAGGAGGCGCATGATTACCGCTATTTCCCGGATCCGGATCTGCTGCCGCTGGAGTTGGAGGACGCGTTTATCGAGGGCTGCCGGGCCAGCCTGCCGGAGCTGCCGGACGCCAAGAAACAGCGCTATATCGAAACTCTCGGCTTGCCGCCCTACAATGCAGCAGTGCTGACGGCCGAACGCGAAGCGGCGGACTATTTTGAGCAACTCTTAGGCATTCTCGCCGCCGCCGTTGGTAAGCCGGAGGCTGAGATGGCCACCCGCGCGTCCAATTTCATCATCTCTGATCTGTTCGGGCATCTGAACAAGCAAGGCACGGCGATCGCCGACAGCCCGGTCAGCCCAGAGGCTGGGGCCAAACTGCTGCAACTGCAAGAAGATGGCACGATCTCCGGCCGCTCCGGCAAGGAGGTGTTCGAGATCATGTTCGACACCGGGCAGGATCCGGAGGCGATCGTGGAGGAACGCGGGCTCAAGCAGATGTCGGATACCGGCGCCTTGGAGGCCCTGTGCGATCAGGCCATCGCGGACAATCCCAATCAGGTGGCGCAATATAAGGCCGGCAAGGAAAAGCTGCTCGGCTTTTTCGTCGGTCAGGTGATGAAGGCGACCCGGGGCACGGCCAACCCCGCTGCGGTGAACGAGATTCTCAAGAAAAAGCTCGCCGACTAGAGCATCAAGTTGCGCGCCCCATGGAGGGCGGGGATTGTCATCCGATCAATCGCAATCGCGATGGATCGGGTCATGCTCTGGGCCGCGGCAGCGGGCTGGTCAAGCGGCGAGGTTGCGCTTATGTCCCCGGGCGATGTCCGCCGTTTCTTGAGGCTCGCCCATGCCCGATCTGATCTACCGTTCCGCCGATGAAGGATTTTTGGGCCTGACCGGCGAGGATGCCGTGGTCCCGGAGGCAGCACGGGCGGCGATTGTGCCTTATCCGCTGGAGGCGTCGGTCAGCTATGGCGGCGGCACCGCCGCGGGGCCGGAGGCGATCTTGCAGGCGTCCCACCAGGTGGAACTGTTCGACGAGGAATTCTGGTGCGAACCGTTTCGCGCCTATGGCGTCGCCACCCTGGTGCCGCCGCGGCGGATCGAGCCGGCGCTGCCCGCTGCCATCGCCTGGCTGGAGTCTGCGGTCGGCCAGCTGATGGATCAGGGCAAATTCCCGTTGGTTCTGGGCGGCGAGCATTCGCTGACGCCAGGCCCGGTCCGAGCGGCAGCGGCCCGGCACGGCGGGTTGGTCATCGTGCAGATCGACGCGCATGCTGATCTGCGTGACGGGTATGACGGCGAGCCCTACAGCCATGCCGCGGCTCTGCGTCGCTGCCTGGACGATCCGGCCTTGAGCCTGGTCTCCCTCGGCATCCGCAACATCTCCGCCGAAGAGATCCCGTTTTATGAGTCGAACAAGGACCGCATACACATCCATTGGGCGAAAGACCGGCCGCAGTGGGATCTGGCGCAGATCCTGGAGCCACTAGAGGGTCGCCCGGTCTATTTGACCGTGGATCTAGACGGCTTCGACTCCAGCCTGATGCCGGCCACCGGGACGCCGGAGCCCGGCGGCCTGTTCTGGGACGATATGATGGCGATTCTGGCCGGCGTGTGCCAGGCTGGAGAATTGGTTGGCGCTGATATTGTTGAACTGGCGCCCAAGCCGGATCTGCACGCCTGTGATTTCCTGGCTGCCAAGCTGGCCTATAAGATCCTGAACCATCGCTTCGCCGGGCGCTGAAGCGCAAGCCTTCGCCATCCTTCCGCAAAGTCTTGTAAAGACCAGAGCAGTATCCGACCCGGCGCGATCGCGCGTGCTCGGATCAGCCCACATTGTGTCGTAAGCACTGCGCCACGCGGAGACCCGCCACGTCTATGCCTGTCGTTACCTATAAGGCATGCTGTTTACAGATATTGACGGCTTGATGCGTCAATTTGACTTGACGTCTGCCCGACGCTTGTGGAAGCGTCAGGTTGCGTTGTTGAGGTGATGCGGAAGTGCCCGCGCCGCGCCTGGGTGCCGCCGCATGACGCAGAACCGTCAGGATCCGCACGCTCTCCTGCGGGGGTTCCGGCCGGCAAAGCGGGCTTGGGACGGGGGATCGTCCGATGCTCTGTGCTCAGCGGCGCGTTTTGCCAAACCATCAGTCGAGAAGGATCAATCCCATGGCTGACGCGAAGACCGCCACTGCGCTCTCCGGTGGCGCTGCCGGTGCAAAGGAAAACCCGGTTCTCAACCCAACCGGGCTAAGCGATGCAGAATGTCAGGAAGTCCATTCCTTCTTCATGAAGGGCCTGACCATCTGGGTGGCCGTGTCCGCAGGCGCGCACGTGCTTGTTTGGGCATGGTTGCCCTGGTTCCCGGGCGCGTCCTGACGCCTTGCTGCTGCAATCCGCCTGACCTGACCTCAATCACAAACGGAGTGCCTTCATGGACCTTTGGAAAATGTGGAAAGTCGTGACGCCCCGCGAGGGCTTCATCGGCACCTTGCTGTTCGTCGTGCTGACCAGCTTCATGATTCACCTGATGGTGATGCTCAACAGCGACCGCTACGTCTCAAGCCTGTTGGGCTGACCAACAGACAAAGCCCTGCGGCGCCCGGCGGTGGGTCAGGCCCTCGCGCCGGGCGCTTGGTATTTGCCAGCCGGTGGCCTCAACCCGCGATCGGCAATGGCGGCGGGGCGCCGGCCGGGGAAAAGCGGCTGAGCGAGGTGCTGAACTAGGCGGGCTGTCGGGAACCCTAAGCCCCTGCCTTCGTTTCGGATTTGCCGCAGCCACGAGGACAGGGGAGACGCGGATGCAAGGGGATATGCTGGCCTTTGCGCTTTATGCGCTGACCGCCACGGTGGGCGTGATCATGGCGTTACGCTGGTTTCGCGGGCAAGCGTCGCCGATCAGCTTCGCTATTGCGCACCTGATCCTGGCGGGGCTGGGCGCCTGGGCCCTGCTGGCGTTCCTGTTTGGCGGCGATCGCACCGCCAGCTTCACCTACGCCGCCATTGCCTTCGGTCTGGCCGCTCTGGGCGGGCTCTATCTGGGCAGCTTCCACTTCCGCAAGAAAGCGCCACCGCGCGGGATCATCTCCGCCCATGGCGGCATCGCCGTGCTCGGCATCCTTCTGCTGGGCTTCGGGCTGCTGTACGCATAGCACGCACGCCAGGGCGATCCTTAGAGTATCCGTTTTTCTCAAGCGGTTTTTGGAGCCCATTTTCGGTGATTTCGAATGTAAGCGCGACCTGGCCCCCACCTTCCGCTGCTTTCCGGGCAATGCGACTCCATTCTTGTCACAAGGCAGGGAGTGCGTTTCGCAATGTGCGCTACGAATGCGTTTCTCAGGTCGTTGGGGGTGGAGATTCATGCGTCCGGTCAACGGCGCTGGCCGGATGAAGTAAAGGCGCAGGCTGTTGCCGAGACGCTGCGTCCGGGGGCGACGGTCAACGCGGTGGCGGCGCGGTATGGTATCCGGCCGAACCAGTTGTCGGCATGGCGGCGCATGGCGAAGGACGGCGATCTCGTCCTGCCGGCCGATGAGCGCGATGGGGATGAGGTGGTGTTCGCGCCGCTCGTGGTCTGCGACGCGGAGGGTTCTGCGCCCGAAGCGTATGGCAGCGCCACCGGACGCGATGTCCGGATCGCGGTTGGCGAGGTGGTGATCCAGCTCGAGGCTGACACGCCCGCCGCTCGCATTGCCGAGATCGTCCGGGCGCTCGGGGTGCCCGCGTAATGCTGCCCGCGCACAAGGTCCGTATCATGGTCGCGACGCGGCCGGTGGATTTCCGTAAAGGCCATGACGGGTTGGCGGCGCTGGTTCAGTCTGTGCTGAAGGAGGATCCGTTCACCGGCACGGTGTTCGTGTTCCGCGCGAAGCGTGCCGACCGGCTGAAGATCCTGTTCTGGGACGGGACCGGGCTCGTGATGGCCTACAAGCGTCTTGAGGAAACGACCTTCACCTGGCCCGCTATCCGGGATGGTGTGATGACGCTGAACCGGGCGCAGTTCGAGGCGCTGTTCGCCGGCTTGGACTGGCGCCGGGTGAAGGCGCTGGAAGCGCGCCGGCCGGCTGCGGCAGAATGAATCGGGCGACTGATTTGGCGGGCATCTCTAGCCAGTTCGGGGTATATTGCAGGCATGTCGGCCTTGCCTGATATCGACCTGTCGGCCATCCCCGAGGGCCAGCGCGATGCGATCGCCGCGCTGCTGCGCGAGAACAGCGACCTCAAGGGTGAGAAGACCAGCCTTCAGCAGATCGTCAAGCGTCTCGAGCACCTGGTGGCCGAACTGAACCATGTGGTGCATGGCAAGAAGTCGGAGAAGCTCGACGCGGACGACCGACAGCTGGCCTTCGAGGACCTCGAGACGGCCGTCGCCGAAGTCGAGGAGCAGCAGGACAGCCAGACCTCCTCCGATGACGCGCCGCGCCGCAAGTCCTCCTCGGCCAGGCGCAACCGCGGGAATCTTCCCGAGAACCTGCCCCGGATTGAGCGGGTGGTCGAGCCCGACAGCCTCGTCTGCCCGTGCGGCTGCGGGCAGATGCACAAGATCGGCGAGGACCGCACCGAGCGGCTCGACATCGTGCCGGCGCAGTTGCGCGTCCTGGTTACGGTTTGCCCCAAATACGCCTGTCGCGCCTGCACCGATGGTGTGACACAGGCTCCGGCCCCGGCGGCCCTGATCGAGGGTGGCCTTCCGACCGAGGGCGCCATCGCGCACGTGCTGGTCAGCAAATACGCGGATCACCTGCCATTATATCGCCAGAGCCAGATGCTCGCCCGGTCGGGTGTCACCATCGACCGCGGAACACTGGCCAACTGGGTGGGCGTTGCGGGGTTCCACCTGCGGCCCGTCGTCGATCGGCTGGCCGAGCACCTGAAGGCATCCACCAAGCTGTTCATGGATGAAACGACTGCGCCGGTTCTGGATCCCGGCCGCGGCCGCACCAAGACAGGCTACCTCTGGGCGCTGGCGCGTGACGACCGCAGCTGGGGCGGCGCAGACCCGCCCGGCGTGGTGTTCTTTTACGCCCCTGGTCGGGGCGGGCAGAATGCCGAAACCTTCCTGAGTGGCTTCGACGGGGTCCTCCAGCTCGACGGATATACGGGCTACAACCGCCTGACACGCCCCTCCCGCAAGGGCGGTGAGCCCATCTGCGTGGCCCATTGTTGGGCGCACGCCCGCCGCAAGCTGAAGGAGGTCTTCGACCGCGACGGCTCCGAGATCGCCGCCGAGGGTCTGCGCCGCATCGCCGAGCTCTACAAGGTCGAAGCCGACATCCGCGGCGTCGACCCAGGTCAACGCCTCTCGGCCCGGCAGGCACGAACGGCCCCGCTGGTGGCGGCGTTCGGCGACTGGCTGCAGGAACAGCGGCTTCGGGTCTCGGCCAAGTCCCGCCTCGGCGAGAAGCTGGCCTATATCCATCGCCACTGGGATGGCCTGCAGACCTTTCTCCATGACGGCCGCGTCGAGATCGACTCCAACAGCGTCGAAAACCTGATCCGTCCGATCGCTCTGAACAGGAAAAATGCGTTGTTCGCCGGTCACGACGAGGGGGGCAAGGCTTGGGGCCGCATCGCGTCCCTGATCGAGACCGCAAAGATCAACGGCGTCGAGCCCTTCGCCTATCTCAAGGCCACGCTCGAGGCCATCGCCGTCGGCCATCCGAAAAACCGGATCGACGAACTCCTCCCTTGGAACTTCCAGCCGTCAAGCTGAAAAGCCCGTGGGGCCCAGCTGGCGCTTACGATCAATGAGGCCGGAAGCAACACTCTAAACCTATGACTCATAGAGCCTTTTCTCGGCCGAACCGAACCCGCAAGTGAGTCGGTTTGATCGGAAAGGGCTCAAGAGAGGCCCGGCCTTCGACAGGCTCACGATCAGCGGCTGCGATCAAGCCGAGCGGATCGATGCCCCGGCGTCAGGACAGATCGGCCAGCTTCACCGTGTCATCGCCGGTGAAGAACAGCGTTTTCACCGTCTCGCCCAATTGCACATTGACATGATTGGCCTGGTCTGGGAACAGGCCGCGCAGCAGCGAGCAGCGCACCAAAAACCGTTTCATCGGCTGCTCTTGCGTCCGTTCTTGATAGACATACAGCTGCTCGCCATCCACCTCCGCCCCGATCAAGGCCAGCTCCAGCGGCGTGCCGGCGGGCGTAGCCAGGCCGAACGCCTGCTCCACCAACAAGGCCAAGCGCGCCCGACTGCGCAATGCCACCAGATCCGGGGCCGCGTCCGGATCAATCCGGCCCAGCGCCAACAGCGCATCATGCACATGAATGCGGTGGGTGATTTCCCAGGCCGGTGTGCGCGGGTTCCAGGTGATCGTGGTGACGGTGATCCGCGCGCGGTGGGCCAAAAGACGCGGCGCCGCGCATAGCGCCAGCGCCCCGCCGAGGGCGGCACGCCGGCTGACGCAGCTATTGTTGATCGCTCGGCTCAAGCGGCACATCCTTGTCGCCGGCGGGCGCGTCCTTGTCCTGGCGCTTCAGTTCCACCAGCATCTCGGCCATCAGGTCCCGGTCCCGGCTTTCGCGTTTGTACAGTTCCAGGCGCGACTCGCTGATGGTCTGCGGGAAGCGGTTGTTGGAGCGGTCCGCATCGGGCAGTAGGTGCAGCACGTCGAGCTCCAGATGATCCAGCGGTTTCTCTGTGATCAGCAGCTTGGTCACCTCTTCATTATTGTAGCGCCAGATCTCCGCCGGGATCATCATCTCTTCCTCGTTGCCGTCCTGGAAGGTCAGCACCAGGGGCAGCGGCGCGGGCACGCCGCCTTCATTGGCAAAGTCGGCGAAATAGACGAACTGATCCTCTTCAAGCGCCCGCTCCAGCACGCGCCGCTCCCACGGCTCCAGCTTGTCGAGCATCGCCTGATACTCGTTGCGCTGCTTGTTGGTCACCGTGAAGCGGTCATTTTCGTTATAGAAGTCATAGAGTTCGGGATGCGCGGTGACGCGGTAGGGAATACCGTCTTCCTCATTGCGCGTCTGGGTGATCGGCTTGGGGAAGCGCTCCTCATCGCGTTCGCGCGCCAGCGGCTGTTCGACCTCCGGGTCCTGGCTTGAGATCTTATATTCGCGCACATCGGTGATCGCGACATCGACATGATCGGTGGTGTAGAACCAGGCGCGCCAGAACCAGTCCAGATCGACGCCGGAGGCATCTTCCATGGTGCGGAAAAAGTCCGCAGGCGTCGGCCGCTTGAACTTCCAGCGGGTGGCGTAGGTCTTGAAGGCGAAGTCGAACAGCTCCCGGCCCATGATGGTTTCACGCAGGAAGGTCAGCCCCGCTGCCGGCTTGGAATATGCGTTCGGGCCGAACTGCAGGATGCTGTCCGACTGGGTCATGATCGGCACCTGGTTGGTCGAGACCATATAGTCCGGGATCGTGTCCATGATGTTGGCCCGGCCGCCGAAGGCGGGGAATTCTTCCTCCCACTCCATCTCGGCCATATATTCCAGGAAGGTGTTGATGCCTTCGTCCATCCAGGTCCATTGCCGTTCGTCGGAATTCACCGTCATCGGAAAATAGATGTGGCCGATCTCGTGGATGATCACGCCGATCAGGCCGTATTTGATCCGCCGCGAATAGGTCACTTCCCCGGATGCCTCATCCTCGTTAGGCCGATAGCCGTTGAAGGTGATCATCGGATATTCCATGCCGCCGCGTTCCCACGTGTTCACCGATTGCGCGGTGGGATAGGGGTAGGGGAAGGAAAAGCGGGAATAGACGTCCATGGTATGGACCACCGCCTGGGTGGAATATTGCGACCAGATCGGCTCGGCCTCATTGGGGTAAAAGCTCATCGCCAGGACCTCCGGCACCGCCTCATCGTCCTGGCGGTGGATCATCGCATCCCAGATGAACTTGCGGCTGCTGGCCCAGGCGAAGTCGCGGACCCGCTCGGCCTTGAACCGCCAGGTCTTGGTGCCGCTGGCCTTCTCCTTTTCATTCTCCTTGGCCTCTTCCGGGCGCACGATGAAGATCGGGCTGTCGGACCGGCGCGCCCGGTCCAGCCGGCGGCGCTGTTCCCCGCTCAGCACCTCGTCGGGGTTCTGCAGCACACCGGTGGCCGAAACGATATGATCCTCCGGCACCGTGATCGCGACCTCGTAATCGCCAAATTCCAAGGTGAATTCACCGCGGCCGAGGAATGCCTTGTGCTGCCAGCCGGCATAATCGGTATACGCCGCCATGCGCGGAAACCATTGGGCGAGGAAATATAGATAGGTATCGGTTTCCTCAAAATGCTCATAGCCGCCGCGGCCGCCGATCACCGACTCCTCGATGATGGTGAAGGCCCAGTCGATCGAGAAATCGACCGCGGCGTCCGGCGCCAGCGGCTCGGGCAGATCGATGCGCATCATCGTATCGACAATGGTGTAGCGCAGATCCTGCCCCTCCGCATCGCGCACCGCGTTGATCTGAAAGCCATACTCGGTATCGGCAAAGGCCTGCTCGCGGGCCAGCGCGCCATAGCTCAGGCGGTCTTCCTCGCCGCTGCCGGCGGTTTGGGACAGGCGCGCCAGCGAGCCCTCGGCGAAGCGGTTCTGGTCCAGCTGCACCCACAGATAGTCCAGCGCGTCCGGTGAATGATTGACATAATGGATCTGCTCCGACGCCGTGATCCGTCGGGCCGCCTCGTCCAGCCGCACATCGATCGTGTAATCCGCCTCCTGCTGCCAATAGCGCGGGCCAGGCGCGCCGGCGGCATTGCGATAGACATTCGGCGTCGGCAGCATCTGTTCAAGTTGATTGAAGGCCCGGGCGCCGCTGCCGGGCTCATCGGCGGAGGCATAAGGGGCAGGGGCGAAACTAAGGCCGAGCAGGCCGGCCTGAAGCAGCATCCGGAGCATGAAGCATCCCTTGACACGAGGTATCGACCTAGGAAGGACAGGCGCTAGTTAGGATCATGCTTGCCCGGCGGGTCAAGAGGGCGGATATCGTGAGGCCCGGGTTGATCCCGATCAGGCGGTAAAACGATTTTAAGGGATGCCGAGCAACAGTATTGCCGCTTCCGCACAGTTAAGGCCTTGCTGGACCGGAACGCGATGGAAACGGTTGGACATCTGGCCGACCCGGTGACGCCGGTCACGCCGAGCACTGCCGCACAGCAGGTGCTGCACAGGTTTTTGAGCGATGACGCCTTGGCTGTCGTGCCGGTGGTGGATGCGGGGGTCCCTGTCGGCCTGGTGGCGCGACCGGCCTTGATGCTGAAATTCGCAGAGCATTTCGGCCGCGAACTGTATGGCCGCAAACCGATCGCTGAGTTGATGGACCGCGATGCCCTGGTCGTCGAGGCGGTGATCGATGTGGAACGCCTCAATCAAGTGATTGTCGAGCAGCATCCGCGAGCCTTGAGCACCGGCTTCATGGTTGTCGCTGCGGGGCGCTATATCGGCGTTGCCAGCGGGCTGGCGCTGCTGCAGGCGAATATGCGTCTGGCCGCGATCCGGTCGGAGGAACTGGACCGCGCGCGCATCGAGGCGGAGACGGCGTCACGCTCCAAAGCCATGTTTCTGGCCAATATGAGCCACGAACTGCGCACGCCGCTGAACGCCATTATCGGCTTCACCGACTTCATCTGCGAAGGCAGCCTGGGCCCCATCCAGCCGGCCAAGTATCAAGAATATATCCGCGACGTGAATGAAAGCGGCAAGCATCTGCTCAATGTCATCAACGCCATCCTGGATATGTCGAAGATCGAGGCCAATCGGCTGGAGTTGGACGAGGAATATTGCGACCCGGTCGAACTGGTTGAGATCGTTGTGCGGATCATGCGCGGCATGGCCGATCGCGCCGGGGTGATCCTGCACAATGCGCTGTCGGAGGACCTGCCCAATCTTTATGTGGATATGCAGCTGTTTCGTCAGATCCTGATGAACCTGATCTCCAACGCGGTCAAATTCTCCGATCCCGGTTCGCCGGTTCATG
Organism: Rhodothalassiaceae bacterium; assembly: GCA_050331575.1. Lineage (GTDB taxonomy): Bacteria > Pseudomonadota > Alphaproteobacteria > Sphingomonadales > Rhodothalassiaceae > JBHJGS01. Next base: position 41,677 of record JBHJGS010000010.1, read on the forward strand.
TCGAAGGTTGGATCGAGGAGGACGGCGCCTTTGTCATTGCCGTGCGCGATGAAGGCTGCGGGATCGCGCCGAAGGATATGGACCGCGTGATGATGCCGTTTGGACAGGCCGATGTATCGCTTGGGCGCTCCAAGCAGGGCACCGGCCTTGGCTTGCCGTTGGTCAAGGCCTTGAGCGAAGCCCATGGCGGCACGTTCCGGCTGGAAAGCGTGCTGGGGCAGGGCACCACGGCGATTGTGCGCTTTCCCGGCGAACGCATCCTGCGCGATCGCCCATCCAGCCTGCAGACCCTGCCATAGCAATTTTTGTGTCTGCGGGTGAAATGTGACTATCCAAAGCGCCGGACTTTGCTAAGATTAGCCCAATAGGCCGGCGCTGCCCGGCTAGAATCTGTCCGGGGCGCCGGCCGTCGATCGCGAAGGAGGCGAAGATGGCACGGCATGATGCGGCCACGCAAAGTCGGTTAGCCCGGACCTTGGCTCTGGCCGAAGCAGGGCGGCCCCAGGCGCTGTATGAATTGGGGCTGGCTTATGCCCGCCAGCCCGACCTGGTCGAAGCGCACAAATGGCTCAATCTGGCGGCGTTGACCGGCCTGTCCGAGGCGGAACTGGACCGCGCGGAAGTGGCCACGGAAATGTCGCATGCCCAGGTCGAAGAGGCCCAACGCCAGGCGCGCGCCTGGTTGGATGGTCATCCCCGGCTGCGGCATGACATTTAAGTGACGCTTTCCTTGCGTTGACGCCTTAGCGCCCGGCTGCTATTCCCAGCAGCGGAGAGGTGGCCGAGTGGCTTAAGGCGCTCGCCTGCTAAGCGAGTTGGGGGGAGACCCCCTCGCGGGTTCGAATCCCGTCCTCTCCGCCATTGCCAATCGCGAGCGATTGGCGGGACAATCAACGGGTGATTGCCCCGCCACCGCGTAGAGCAACTATATCAAGTCCAAAGCCTGTGCCTGCA
>JBHJGS010000011.1:0-41868 GCA_050331575.1 Rhodothalassiaceae bacterium
CGCCGAGCGGGCCATCCGTGGCCTGGCGCTGGGCCGCAAAAACTATCTGTTCGTCGGCTCCGAGGGCGGCGGCAAATCAGCCGCCATCGCCTATACCCTCATTGAGACGGCCAAGCTCAACGGCATCGATCCGCAAGCCTGGCTGACGGACGTCCTCGGCCGTAGCGCCGAGCACAAGATCACACGCCTCGACGAACTCCTCCCCTGGCGTTGCGCTGCACAAGCAGCGTAACAGCACGGACCCGAACAGCAAAAGAGCGGCTCTGCCGGACGGTCACCATTTTCGCGGGGCTCGCTCATTTTTATCAGTATTTTCTCGACACTAAGTGCGCTTTAATACCGTCACATGCGTCCAGAGCCTTACGGTACCGCGCAAGCCTGCTCTGAACAACGGAAAATGTACCGTTTCAGATGCCGTCGGATGTTTTCGCTAGGGGGCGATTGATGGCGATAGAGCCCGATACCGTCACCTTTATAAAATTTTGTTTTTATGTGGTTTTTCGACTGAAACCGATAGGTGTCGAAGGGGATCCTTCTACTCCCACTCAATCGTCCCCGGGGGTTTGGAGGTGACGTCGTAGACGACGCGGTTGATGCCGCGGACTTCGTTGATGATGCGGGTGGCCACAGCGCTTAGGAATGCGTGGTCGAAGGGGTAGCTGTCGGCGGTCATTCCGTCGGTGGCGGTGACGGCGCGCAGGGCGCAGACATGATCATAGGTGCGCTGATCGCCCATCACGCCCACGGTCTTCACCGGCAACAGCACGGCAAAGGCCTGCCAGATGGCGTCATAGAGGCCGGCCTTGCGGATCTCTTCCAGATAGATGGCATCGGCCTTGCGCAAGATATCGGCCTTGTCCTTGGTGACAGCACCAGGAATGCGGATCGCCAGGCCCGGGCCCGGAAACGGATGCCGGCCGGTGAAGGCGTGGGGCAGGCCCAGCTCCTCGCCCAGGATGCGCACCTCATCCTTGAACAGCTCGCGCAACGGTTCGACCAGCGTCAGATTCATCTGCTCGGGCAGGCCGCCGACATTGTGGTGCGACTTGATGGTGACCGAGGGGCCGCCGGCAAAGGACACGCTTTCGATCACATCCGGGTAGAGCGTGCCCTGGGCCAAGAATTGCGCGTCGCCGACCTTCGCGGCCTCTTCCTGGAACACATCGATGAACAGCCGGCCGATGGTCTTGCGCTTTTGTTCCGGGTCCGTCACGCCATCAAGCGCGTCCAGAAACACCGCCGAGGCATCGCGGTGGATCAGCGGGATATTGTAATGGCCCCGGAACAAATCCACCACCTGGGTGGCCTCGTTCAGGCGCAAAAGCCCATGGTCGACGAACACGCAGGTCAGCTGGTCGCCGATCGCCTCGTGCAGCAGCACCGCCACCACGGAACTGTCGACCCCGCCGGACAGGCCGCAGATCACCCGGCCCTGCCCGACTTGCGCGCGGATCTCGGCGATCTTGGCGGCCTTGAAGGCGGCCATCGACCAGTCCGCGGTGCAGCCGCACACATCGACGACGAAATTCCTCAACAGCTGCGCCCCGTGCGGCGTGTGCACCACTTCGGGGTGGAATTGCAGGCCATACAAGCGCCGCGCGTCATCGGCGATGATGGCATAAGGCGCGCCGTCGGACTGGCCGACGATGCGGAACCCCGGCGGCAGGCGGTCGACATGATCGCCATGGCTCATCCACACCTGCTCGCGGCTGCCCGGCTCCCACACCCCTTCGAACAGCGCGCACGGCTCCTTCAGGTCAACATAGGCGCGGCCGAATTCCTGATAATCCGAGTTGATCACCGAACCGCCCAGCGCCTGCACCATGGTCTGCTGACCATAGCAGATGCCCAGGATCGGCAGCCCAGCCTCATAGAGCGCAGCAGGCGCAGCCGGCGCCTCGGGATCATTCACCGAGGCCGGGCCGCCGGACAAAATCACCCCCTTCGGACGCAGCCGCTCGATCAGGCCGGCCTCGACCTTGTTGAACGGATGGATCTCGCAATAGACCCCGGCCTCGCGCACGCGCCGGGCGATCAACTGCGTCACTTGGCTGCCGAAATCGACGATCAGGATCAGGTTGGACATGATCGCGGCTTGTAGCGCGGCCCCTGCGCCCGGTCCAGCATGGCGCGGCGCCGAAAGCGATTTGCCTGCACCGAGCCACCGGAGGGCGGAACGCGCGCCTTAAGCGGGTCGCCGGGCGCGCGGGCCTGTGCGGCCGCTGAGCCCGTCGATCAGGCCTCGGAGGCGCACAGCGGCATCAAACCCTGTCAGACCCTGTCTTGCCGCGTCGCAAAGGCAGCGATCACGCGTAACCGCGGTGCCGCATCACGCACACGAAAAAGCCGTCTGTGTGGTGGACGGAGGGCAGCAGTTGCAGCCATTGTCGGGTCTCGCCGGTCACCGGGTCGGTCAACGGCTCTGGGCGGAAATCCTCGCGGCGGGCCAGAAAGGCGCTGACTTGGTCGGCATTTTCCTGCGCCAGGATCGAGCAGGTCATGTAGCTCAGCGTGCCGCCGGGGCGGACCAGCGCTGCCCCCTCGTCCAGAAGCCGTTCCTGCGTGCCGCCCAGGGCGGTCAGCCGCTTCGGGGTCAGACGCAGCGCCAGGTCCGGATTGCGCCGCCAGGTGCCGCTGCCCGAGCAGGGCACGTCCAGCACGACATGATCGCCATGCCCGGCCAAGCGCTGCAATTGGTCGGCCCGCTCCGCCGGGCGCACGGGCTGCGTGTGCAGGATCGTCACCCCGGCGCGGGCGGCGCGGCGCTCAGCCTCCCGCAGCTTGGCGGGCGCCACGTCGCAGGCGATCAGCCGGCCTTGATCGGCCATCTGTCCGGCCAGCGCCAAGCTCTTGCCGCCGGCCCCGGCGCACAGATCGATGACGGTCTGACCGGGGCGCGCCGGCACTTGCGCTGCGGCCCATTGAGCCGCGGCATCCTGCACCTCGGCCAGGCCGGCCTGCACCACCTCCAACGGCGCCGGCGTGTCCGCGCCAAGCCGCAGCGCACCGGACGGCCATGGCAGGATCTCTGCCACAATATCTTGAGCCGCCAGCCCGGCACGCACGGTCCGGGTCGCCGCCTTCAAGGGATTGGCGCGCAAGTCGACCGGCGCACGGTCGCGGAACGAGGCGTCCAACGCGGCCAAATCCTCACCGTAGCCTGTGATCAAGCCGGGTCTGAGCCAGGCCGGGATCAACTGCGGCCTGACGGTCTGGCGGGCGCGGTCCAGCCCGGTGCGTTCCTCCGCGCTCAACGGCGCCAGGCCATAACGGCCGCCCACCTGCGCGGTTGGATCGCCGGCAGGCTCGGCCAACAGCGCCAAAGTGCGCCCGGTCACTGGCAGTCCGGCGTTGGTCAAGGCCGTCGCCAGGCCGGCATGGGCGCGCAACACGGCGTAGACCTTGGCCTGCACCGCCCGGCGGTCCTTGGCGCCGGCATAGCGGCGGTTGCGGAAATAGCGCTGGATCAGGCGGTCGGCCGGACGGCGCTGGGCCTGGGCGTCGGCGATGATCAGGTCGAGCAACTCAGCGGCCGCGGCCAGCCGAGCGGCTGGGGTCATTGGCTCGTTGACGGCAGATAGGCTGGGGAATAGGCGGCCGCCTCCGCGCGCGGCATGACCTGCTTCCAAAACCAGTTATACGGATGGGCATGGTCGGTCGGCCCGGCCGCATTGACCAGCGGCAGGCCCTCGCCGTGCCAGCGGAAGATACCGCCCTTCAGATTGGCCAGCCGATGCGTCGGCAGCCCGGCTTGCATGACCCGTTCCGCCAATGTGGTCGAGCGTCGCCCGATCGAGCAATAAAAGATCAGACGCTTGCCCTCGATGCGCTGCCCATAAAGGCGCAAGAATTCGTCACCGGAGAGCGCGGGATCGACGCGCATGGCACCGGGTAGGTGCGAAACCGCGAATTCCGCCTCCTCGCGTACATCCAATAACAGCACATCCTTGTGATCAAGCGCCTGGGCAACCTCCGTTGGGCTTTGTTGCGGCACCTCGCTATTGTTGGCAATGCGCTCGGCAATATGGCTCAGCGTGTCAGCCGTCGCAGGGACGGCACTGAGAAAAAAGGCAAAAACAAGCAGGAAACGCACCGATTGGATCTCCGCGCCGAGAAAATGACTGAGACTTATTCTAGGCGCATTGCCCGCGCCTGTCGCGTCAAGTCTGTGCGAGGCGGCTGTGCTCATGCGCACCGATCGCTCTATGTTAAGAAGCATCCAGAGAAAAGGACCCCCGCCCATGACCACCCTTGAGATCAGCCGCGACGTGAAATTCCGCATCGGCCAGGTGGTGAAACACCGTCTGTTCCCGTTCCGGGGGGTCATTTTCGACGTGGATCCGGAATTTAACAATACCGAAGACTGGTGGCTGTCGATCCCGGAGGAGATCCGCCCGGCGAAGGAGCAGCCCTATTATCATCTGTTCGCGGAAAATGCGCAAACCACCTATATCGCCTATGTCAGCCAGCAGAATTTGCTGCCCGATGACAGCGGTAGGCCCGTGCGCCACCCGAAGGTCAGCGAACTGTTCGGCCCGCTGAACGGCGATGTGTATGAGCTGGAAAGCTTCCTGAAAAACTAGAGCAACATCAGACCGATTGGACTCGCTCGGCGATACCCATCGGGCGGATAAAGAGGCTCACCCGATGGAAGGCGGGCATTATCCCGTCAGCGACGGCGGGATAGTTCCATGCGTGCGCCAAATAGGGGGCATTGTGTCTCACACAGCACCCTCTAAACCCTTGATTTCTTGATAAAATGGTGACCCCTACGGGACTCGAACCCGTGTTTTCGCCGTGAAAGGGCGACGTCCTAGACCGCTAGACGAAGGGGCCATCGCGTCGGGGCGGCGATTGATCGGCCGCGCGCTGACGTTGAGGGCGGCGTGTTACCGTGGCGCCTGCGCCCCGTCAAGGGCACATTTTCGTGTGAGCCAGGGCCGGGCTGGCGTCCTCAATATGAAAGTCCGCCTTCGCGGATCCGCCATAATGGCTCAGCCGCACCTGCCCTGCGACATGCACACGCGCGCCGTTTGCGGCCTGCAGGCAGGCGCCCAAGGGGCCATCCGCCGCGCGGAACGCCACAGCGGAGATCTGGACACCGTCGCGGCCAGCCAAACTGACCTTGACATGGCCATTGCCGACCGTGCGGGCGAAGCGAACCGAGACATCGGGCACAACGAAGCGCGGCGCGGGATTGCCGATGCCATAGGGACCGCCCTGCTCCAGCGCCTCGGCCAGATCGACGGTGCAGCCGCCGCAGCTGACCAGGCCGTCCAGCGCCAGCGTCTGCTGCGCCTGCGCAGCGGCAACCGGGGCGGCCAGCCGCTCGCTCAGAAAGGCCATCAGATCGTCGAGCCGATCGCGCGCCACGGTCAGTCCCACCGCCATGGCATGACCGCCGCCCTTGATCAGCACGCCGTGTGCCAGCGCGTCCAGAATGACGGCGCCCAGATCCACCCCGGCGACAGAGCGGCCGGAGCCGACCGCCGTGGCGCCGTCAGCGGCCAGCACCAGGGCCGGGCGGCCCAACTGTTCCTTCAAGCGCCCGGCGACGATGCCGACCACACCGGGGTGCCAGCCCTCCCCGCACACCAGGGCGATCGGCCCGTCCCGGTCCTGCAGCGCCAGCTGCGCCATCGCCGCCTCGCACACCGCCTGTTCCACGGCTTGGCGCTCGCGGTTCAACTGATCGAGTTGGCGCGCCAGCGTGGCGGCTTGGGCCGGGTCGTCGCAGCTCAGCAGCGCGGCCCCCAGCCCGGCATCGCCGATGCGCCCACCGGCATTGATGCGCGGGCCCAGCAGAAAGCCCAGATGATAGCAGGACGGCGGACCATGCGCGCCGGCGACATCCGCCAGGGCGGCGATGCCGGCATTGCCACGCCGGGCCATGACCTTCAGGCCCTGCGCCACCAGCGCCCGATTGGCCCCGGTTAGCGCTGCCATGTCGCAGACCGTACCCAAGGCCACCAGATCGAGCAGCGCCAAAGGATCGGGCGCGCCGGCAGGCAAGGCATCGCGCTTGCGCAGAACCGCGCGCAGCGCAATCACCGCCAGAAAGGCGATGCCGACCGCAGCCAGCCCGCCGGGCGCATCCGCCGCCTCATCCAGCCGGTTGGGATTGACCAGGGCATAGGCCGGCGGCAGCGTAGGCTGTGCCTTGTGGTGGTCCAGCACCATGACCTGCAGGCCCGCGGCGCGCGCCGCCTGCAATGCCTCGAAACTGGCGGTGCCGCAGTCCAGCGTCACCACCAGCCGTTTGCCGGCGTGGGCGAACCCGCGCATGGCCGCGACGGTCGGGCCATAGCCTTCGGTCAGCCGATCGGGTATATGAATCTCCACAGGGCAGCCCAGGCCGCGCAGATACCGCGCCAAGACCGCCGCGGAGGTCGCCCCGTCGACATCATAGTCGGCGAACAGCTGAACGGGCTCCTTGGCGATCACCGCATCGGCCAGCCGCTCTGCGGCCGCGGCCATATCCAGCAGCGACAGGGGATCCGGCAGCGCGGTCTTCAGTTGCGGCGTCAGATAGGCGGCAGCCGCCTCCGGACCGATGCCGCGCCCCACCAGCACGCGCGCCAGCGGCTCGGCCAAGCCCACGCCCTGGCACAGCGCCTCGACATGCCGGTCCAGCGCCGGGCGCAGCTGCCAGCGCCGGCCCAGCACCGAGCGGTCGACGCCCAACACGGCGTCGGACAGCTCAGCGAGCATGCGACTCCGACTGCACCCAGCGCACCGTGCCGGTCGACGCGCGCATCACCACCGACTGCATCCACACCTTGCCGGCGCGCCGGCGCACGCCGTGCAGCAGCGTACCGTCGGTGACACCGGTGGCCGCGAAGACGACATCGCCGCGGGCCATATCCAACAATTCGTATTTGCGGTTCAGATCGGTGATGCCGCACCGCGCCGCGCGCGCCTTCTCATCCTCGTTGCGGAACACCAGACGGCCCTGGAACTGGCCGCCGACGGTGCGCAAAGCAGCCGCCGCCAGAACCCCCTCCGGCGCGCCGCCCTTGCCCATATAAAGGTCGATGGCGGTTTGCGGATTGGTGGTGGCGATCACGCCGGCGACATCGCCGTCGGAGATCAGATGCACCCGACAGCCGACCGTGCGCAGGTCTGCGATCAGCTCCTCATGACGCGGCCGGTCAAGCACGCACACGCCGACCTCGTCGATCGCGATGCCACGCGCCTTGGCGAACTCCCGCACATTTTCAGCCGGCGTGGCGTCCAGATCGACGACGCCTTCGGGCAGACCGCCGCCCACCGCCAGCTTGTTCATATAAACGTCCGGCGCATTCAGCAAATTGCCGCGTTTGGCCACCGCCAGCACCGCCAGCGCATTCTGGCCGGCCTTGGCGGTGATGGTGGTGCCTTCCAGCGGATCCAGAGCGATATCGATCTGCGGGCCGCCTTGGCCCACCTCCTCGCCGATATACAGCATCGGCGCCTCGTCGCGCTCGCCCTCGCCGATCACCACGCGGCCGGAAATCGGCAGATTGTTGAGCCGTTCACGCATGGCGGCCACGGCGGCGGCATCGGCGGCCTTTTCGTCGCCGCGGCCGATCAGCCGGGCCGCCTCCACCGCCGCTCCCTCGGTCACCCGCACCATCTCCAGGACGATGCGTCGATCCAATGGCAATAGGTCAGAGGCGGGCGGGATGTCGGTTTGCGTCGTGGCCATGGCGGCTCCTCCTGATCGGCGCGGTCGGGCGGTCAATCCTCTTCGATGCGCAGCATGGTCGGCGCCACCAGCACATGCGACGACCGCGCAATCGCTGCGACCGCATCGCTCACCGCCCGCTCGCTGGACAAGTGGGTGGTCAGCACCAGATAAACCCCGCCCTCGGCCGCCTTGCCGCGCTGGATCAGGCTTTGGACCGAAACGTCATGATCGCGCAAGATGGCCGAGACCTCGGCAATGACCCCGGGCTTATCCTCGACCCGCAGGCGGATGTAAAAACAGCCTTCATGCTCTGACACGTCCAGCCGCGGCAGCCCGCGCAGCTGGTCCGCCCGCATGCCGAAGGCCGGCGCACACGCGCCGCGCGCCAGATCAACCACATCGGCGAGAACGGCCGAGGCGGTCGGCCCGGCGCCGGCGCCCTGGCCTTCATAGACCGTTTGGCCCAGACCGGCACTGTCGACCATCACCGCATTGGTGGCGCCGTCGACTTGGGCGAGCGCGCTGGCCGCCGGCACCATGCAGGGGTGCACGCGCAGATCGACCCGGCCGTCAGCCATGCGCGCGACGCCCAAGAGCTTGATGCGATAGCCCAACTCCCGGGCATAATCGATGTCGACCGCGGAGATCGCCCGGATGCCCTCGATGAAGAACCCATCGGCTGAGGGCGGCAGACCGAAGGCCATGGCGCCCAGGATGGCGATCTTGTGGGCGGTATCGATGCCGTCGAGATCAAAGCTTGGATCGGCCTCGGCATAGCCCAAATCCTGGGCCCGCCGAACCGTGTCCTCGAAGCTTGCGCCGGTCTTTTCCATCTCGGTCAGCACAAAATTGCAGGTGCCGTTCAGGATACCGAGAATCTGCCGGGTTCGGGTGCCCGCCAGCCCTTCATTCAGGGCCTTGACGATCGGGATGCCCCCGGCGACGGCAGCTTCAAAGCGCAGGCCCGCGCCATGCGATTCGGCGAGTTGCGCCAGCGTGGCGCCATGATGGGCGATCAGCGCCTTGTTGGCCGTGACCACGCAGCGGCCGCGGCTAAGCGCGGCCTTTGCCAGCGCCAATGCCGGGCCATCTGACCCGCCGATCAGCTCGACCACCGCGTCGACATCGTTGCGCTCGGCCAGGGCCACGGGGTTGTCGACCCAGTCATAGCCGCTGATATCCAGGCCGCGGTCCTTGGCGCGATCGCGCGCGCTGACCGCGACCAGGTCGATCGGCCGGCCGCAGCGCGCGGCCAGCATGTCCTTGTTCTGCGTCATCAGCTCGATGGCGCCCGCCCCGACGGTGCCCAGGCCGGCGATGGCGATGCGGAAGGGGGTTTGTGCTTGCGTCGGCATGGCGAATGGGTAGGGTCGCGGCGATCGAAAGGTCAAGCATGGGATTGACCGGCCGGGCCGAGTGCCCAAGTCAAGAGCGCGGGATCCCGCCCCCTTTGGTTTGGAGCATGCCAGCATGACCGAAGAGACCAAGCGCGACGACCGCCTGGACCAGAGCGTGGAAGACGTCCAGGAATTCTCCGCCAACATGATGCGCGTGGCCGCCCAGAGCCAGAAATTGCTGAATGAGTTCATGCGGCGCCAGGGCGACAATCAGACCATCGTCGATCCCCTGAATATCGGCAATGCGTTCATGGATCTGACCGCGCGCATGATGGCCAATCCGCAGACCTGGGTGGAGAAGCAGGTCGAGCTGTGGCAGGACTATATGAAGCTGTGGCACACCACGACGATGCGCATGCTGGGCCAGGATGCCGCCCCCGTCGTCGATGCGTCGCGTGACAAACGCTTTCGCCATGAGGACTGGCAGGAAAATCAGGTCTTCGATTTCTTGAAGCAGTCCTACCTGCTTGCCGCCAATTTTATCCAGCGCTCCGTGACCGAGGTGGAAGGCCTGTCCGACGAGGACCGCAAGAAGGTCGATTTCTATACCCGCCAGTTCGTCGATGCCATGTCGCCCAGCAATTTCGTCTGGACCAATCCAGAAGTGCTGAAGACGACCCTGGAACAGAAGGGCGAAAATCTGGTGCGGGGGCTGGACAATATGCTGAAGGATCTGGAGCGTGGCGAGGGCCAGCTGGCCATCACCATGACCGATCTGGACGCCTTTGAGGTCGGTCGCAATGTCGCGATCACGCCGGGCAAGGTGGTGTTCGAGAATGAGCTGTTCCAGCTGATCCAATATGCGCCGACGACAGAGAAGGTGAACCGCACACCGTTGCTGATCTTCCCGCCCTGGATCAACAAATTCTATATTCTGGACCTGACCGAGAAGAAGAGCTTCGTGCGCTGGGCCGTGGCCCAGGGCCATACCGTGTTCATGGTCAGCTGGGTCAATCCCGACGAAAGCTACGCCGATCACAGCCTGGACGATTATATGATCGACGGGCAGATCAAGGCGATGCAGGTGGTCGAACAGATCACCGGGGAGCGCTCGGTCAACTGCATCGGCTATTGCGTCGCCGGCACCATGCTCGCCGCCACGCTCGCTTATCTGCATGCCAAGGGGGAGCAAGACCGGGTCAAGTCCGCCACCTTCTTCACCGCCCAGGTGGACTTCAAGGATGCCGGCGAACTGACCGTGTTCATCGATGATGAACAGCTGCGCTATCTGGAAAATCTCACCAAGGACAAGGGCTATCTGGACAGCCGGGCCATGGCGACGACGTTCAATATGCTGCGCGCCAATGATCTGATCTGGTCCTTCGTGGTGAACAATTATTTGCTCGGCAAAGAACCCTTCCCGTTTGACCTGCTGTATTGGAATTCCGACAGCACCAACCTGCCGCGCACCATGCATCTGCAATATCTGGAGCAGATGTACCGGCACAATAAGCTGGTCCAGCCCGGCGCGCTGAAACTGGGCGGGGAGACGATCGATCTGCGCGCGGTGAAGACGCCGGTCTATATCCAGGCCGGCCGCGACGACCATATCGCCCCGGCCAAGTCGGTCTATAAAATGACCCAGCTTCTATCCGGTCCGATCAAGTTCATGCTGGCGGGGTCGGGCCATATCGCCGGCGTGGTCAATCCGCCGGAGGCACAGAAATACCAGTATTGGACCAATTCCAAGCTGCCGGAGAGCCTGGAGGACTGGTGTGCGGACGCCACCGAAACGCCCGGCTCCTGGTGGCCGGACTGGCACAAATGGATCGCGCGCAAGACCGGCGGCAAGGTCCCCGCGCGCATCCCTGGCGAGGCCGAGGGCTTCCCCCCGATCGAAGACGCCCCCGGGCGCTATGTCAAAGCCGTCTCCGGCCTGAAAACCCAGGCACAGGCGGGGTAAGGGGCCGGTTGCGCGACCGGCCCTCATCAGCGGTGCCATCATTGGCCTTCGTGCGTTTCACCTGCCATGAAGGCGGCGGCAATGTGCTGAACGCAATGGTCTCACAGCGTGCCGGACTGAGCGGATTGGATTGATTTCCCTTGACAGCTTGGCTATCGATCCTTTCGACAGAAGGAACCTGCGCATGCAGTTCACATCCACAGCCCCGAGCGCGGCGCCGCAGGATCGTAGCCGGGTTCTGACCCAGGCCGTGGTCCGGGCAGGTGAGCGGCTGGCCCTGTCGGGAAAGGTCTTGCCGCGATTCTGGGCGTTTCGGAGGCGACGGTCTCGCGCATGAGGGCGCAGACCCGTCAACTGTCGGAAGGCTCGAAAGAATTTGAATTGGGCGCGTTGTTCGTGCGCCTGTACCGCTCGCTCGATGCCATCGCCGGGGGGGACTTGCAGGTCTCGCGCGCCTGGCTACAGTCAGACAATCGGGCCTTGGGCGGTCGGCCACTCGACCAGATCAAGACCATCTCGGGCTTGACCAATGGCCTTGCCTACCTGGATTCCCACCGCGCTCCGCTCTGAGCAGCGCCGCATCGACGACGTCTATTGGCGCTGCGCACCTATCGGACTATGACGCGTGCCAACAGCTGGAAGCTGCGGCGCGCCATGCGGGTATCGACCTTATTCAGTATGGATCGGTGCGGGACCCGCTTCACCGGCCGAATGCGGCGATCCTCTCTTGCGCGGTCTTCGCGGCTTCCAAGCCTGGCCGGATGCAATCCTGGTGGCTTTGGTTCGGCGCCAGCGGCGTGCAGGCCGTTCGGGAATTCCCGCGTCAAAGCCTCGGCCTGCCGCCGGAGCTATGGGCCGCCGATCCACGGCTGAGCGGCATGCGCTGGGATCGCGCGCCATAGGCCCTGCCCTCTGCCGCCTTTCTTGACCTTACTGCAAAACACCGGGATACTTCGCCTATGGAAGATCATCCCGGACCGGAGCGGTTTGACCTTGAGGGGCGCGTGGATCGTCTTGAGGCGGATATGCGCGAGGTCAAGCCGTGCCTGGCGCGCATGGAGCCCAAGCTTGCCGAGATCGACGGCTATCTGAAGGGCGTTTTGCCCTCGGTTGCGACCAAGGAACAGATCGACCCCAAGCTGTCTGCCATCGACAGCTATCTGAAGGGTGTGCTGCCGTCCCTGGCAAAACGCGACGAGATCGAACCAAGGCTCGGCGCGATCGACGGCTATCTGAAAGGATCCCTGCCGTCTCTGGCGACCAAGGACGAGGTGGCGCAGCGGCCAACGCGCGCGGAACTTTATGGGGTGTTGGCGCTGTATTTCACGCTTCTCGCCATCGCCCTGGCCGCCTTGTCCTGATTGCGGCCGCGACGGCGATCGCTTAGACGAGGCTGGTGCCCGCCGCTCCCTTCGGGCAAGCGCCCCTGCCAAGGCGGTAAAACAACGCCGTCCGATTTACACGCTCACCCAAACACGGAGCGCCCGCCCGACAGTAACATCGGGCCCGCTATGAGGCCGCGGTCTCGAGCGCGGCTGGCCTGCCGCCCAGCTTTCGAACGATCGCGCGCAGGGCCTCCACACGGGTGGGATAGTGGGCATCGTCGGGCAGGGAATGGTCGGCCCTGAGATTGGCCAGGGTGTCGCGCACCGGGCCGTTCATGCCGCTGATATAAACCCGCTTGCCGGACTGGCGGCTGTCATAGAAAATGTCCTCCACCGCGCGCGCAGCAGACAGATCGATCGCCGGCAGCCCGGAGAAATCCAGCAACAGATATTCGCTGTCCGCATCGGCGCGCTCGCGCACCCGGTGGCCCATGTCCGCGGCCGCGCCGAAGCTCAACGGTCCGCGGAATTCGAACATGGTCACCCGATGGCCGGCCTGCTCCAGCAAGGCGCGTTCCTCCGGATCCTCCGGGCGTTCGGCGGTCGAGCCGAACTGAGCCAGTTGCGCATCGGCGATCTGCTTGACAAAGGCCAGGGCCGCCAGCACCACCCCGGCCGCCACCGCGGTGATCAGATCGACGAACACGGTCAGCAGCAGCACCAGCGCCATCAGCAGCAGGTCCCACCGCGGCCCCCGGTGCGCCACGCGCAGATAAGACCAGTCGATGATGTCATAGCCGACCTTGATCAAGATCCCCGCCAGCACCGCATGCGGGATCGCCTCGGCCAGCGGCGCCAGGCTGATCACGGTCGCCAGCAGCAACAGCGAATGGATAATGCCGGACAGCCGGGTGCGCCCGCCGGTGCGGATATTCACCACCGTCCGCATGGTCGCCCCAGCCCCGGGCACCGCGCCGAACAGGCCGGCGAGGGTGTTGCCCACACCTTGGCCGAACAGCTCGCGATTTGAGTTATGGCGGGTGCGCGTCATATTGTCGGCGACCAGCGAGGTCAGCAGGCTGTCGATCGCGCCCAGAAGCGCCAGGATGATCGCCGCCTCAAAGATCACGAATAAGGTGTCTCGGCTCAGCGCCGGCCGCTGGAAATCCGGAAACCCGCGCGGGATATCGCCCAAGATCGGCGCCGGGGTTGCCATCACCGCATTCAGCGCCAGGCTGATCAGCGTGCCGGCGATCAGCGCGACCAGTGGCCCGGGCAGAAACCGGCCCCAACTTTTCGGCCAGGTGAACACGATGAGCAGACACACCAGACCAACGATCAGGGCCGCCCAGACCGGGTCCAGTACCGCTTCGGGGATCTTCTGCAGGGCCGGGATGGTGCCGCCTTCATCCGGCTCATGGCCGAACAGGCGGGAGACCTGCAGCGCGATGATGATCACGCCAATGCCGCTCATGAAGCCGGAGACGACCGAATAGGGCACCAGACGAATATATTGACCGATCCCGAACACGCCCATGGCGATCTGGATCAGCCCGGCCAGCACCACGCTGGCGACCACGAGTTCCGGCTGGCCGGACAGGGAGGCGAACACGCCGGCGAACACCACCACCATGGGCCCGGTGGGTCCGGACACGTTGGTCGGCGTGCCACCCAGCAGCGAGGCGAAGAAGCCCACCAAAATCGCGCCCCACAAGCCTGCGATCGGCCCGGCGCCCGACGCCTCGCCGAAGGCCAGCGCCAAGGGCAGGGCCACGATGCCGGCGGTGATGCCGCCATACAGATCGCCGCGCAGGGCCGCCGCGCTGAACCGCATCACGATGTGCCCCCGGACCCTGCCGGGCACGGATGATGCCCCTCGACCTGGCGGATCACCTCTTCAGGCAGATCCGCGTACAATTCCTCTACGGGCTTAAAGCTGCGGGTCTGCTCGTCGAAGGCACGCATGCCGCCGGTCTTGATGTCGTACACCCAGCCGCGCAAGGTGACCTGCCCCTGCGCCAGAGCCTGGGCCACATGCGGATGCGAGCGCAGATGGGTCAGCTGCAGGATGACATTCTCCTCGGTCAGGCGCAGCAGCTTGTCCTCGCGGCTGAGATCCTTGTCCCGGGCCTCGACGATCTGCACCGCCGCCTGAGCATAACTCAACCACTCCGCAGTGTGCGGCAGGCTGTTCAACGAGCCGCGGTCCAGCGCGCCCTTCATGGCGCCGCATTCGGAATGACCGCACACCACGATATGCGGCACCTTCAAGGCGCCGATGGCATATTCAATGGCGGCGGTCATCGCGCCGGTGTTCATGGTGTGGGGCGGCACGATATTGCCGGCATTGCGGCAGATGAACAATTCGCCCGGCTGCATCTGAGTGACCAGATTGGGGTCGATGCGGCTGTCTGAGCAGGTGATGAACAGGGCTTCCGGCGCCTGCCCGTGCGACAGCTTGTCAAACAGCGCCCGCTGCTGGGGAAACACCTCGCGCTGAAATTTCACCACGCCTGCGATCAGTTTTGGCAAGAGATCCTCTTTTGGGTTTCCGCGATGAGGCGCGAAACGCCTCGTCGCGGCAGTCTTAAGGGGTCGGCATGGGGCCTGTCTCAGCGTTGCCGCTCAACCCGCTAAAAATATGCTCGACGAGCTGCTTGAGGCGTTGCGGATGCCTGGTTTGCAGAAGCCTCGACCTCAGCGGAACGAACAGATCCCTCACGCAGGTCGGAACGTCTGAGAAACGGGTCTGCTCCTCCGTGCGGATGAAGAATGCGTTCGCGCCTGACGCGGCATTGCAACACACCAATCGATAGCCGTGGCGCGCAAATAGCTTTTCCAGACTTGTGATGGATGCGCCAAATTCCATTCCGCCAGACCATCTGTAGCTGCTCTGATAAGGCATAACATATTCTATAGGGGGCAAAAAAAGCCCATTATACTCACATATAAAAAGCCGGGGTGTCAAACCACTATCTAGAATTAATTCAATAAAATGATAGTCATTTCCATCTAGATCAAGTGAAATGACGTCGAGCTGTTTGCTATTTATGCGAGACAGTCCCCTTTTGCACAAGTCAATTATATTATCCACATCAATCCAATCCTGAAAAAAACAAAATGCGCTGGAGTCTTGATATGTGAAAGCGAGGTTTTCCGAACCGGCCCAAAACCCGCGCCAGCCCAGCGCGGCAAGGATAAGCGTATTGTTTTCCAAACCATTGCCAACCCCCAATTCGGCATAAGTTCCGCCGTTCAAGAGGTCGAGACGACGTAATATTTCTAGCGTAATGCCATCTTCATCGGTTTGCGAAAAAGTTTTACCGCCAAAGGCGCACAATGGATTGGGATGGTTCGACCTGGCACTATTCCACAATTCCTCCAGCGTCATATCATGCAGCGCCGGCACCAGTTTTAACGCATGCTGTACCGAGGGAGGTAACGCGGTCGTGGATGTTGTCATGGACTTCTATCCTTCGGTAGCGGCGGCTCACGGCGATCCTATGTCAAAAGACAAGGCGCGGCCACTCGCCCGGCAGGCTTTGCTCCGTCAAAACCGCTTCAGTGTCTCTGATGCTGAGCGACGAATGACCTGACGCGCTGCCCCATATCCTGTCCAGGGGTCTCGCTCGCGCGCGCGACACTCAGCCTCTGCCAGGCCGAAGGCGGCAGGGGACGGCAGCTGCGCTAGTTCGTCCCAGGCCAAGGGAACAGCAACCGGCGCGCCTGTGCGGGCGCGCGGTGAATAGGGGCAGATGGCGGTGGTGCCGCGCTGATTGCGCATCCAGTCCAGATAGATCTTGCCCGGCCGTGCCTTCAGGCTGGACACGGCCACGAAGCGGGCGGGGTCTGCGCGCGCCAGCGCCCGGGCGGTCTCACGCGCAAAGCCCGTGACCGTCTCCCAATCGTGGCGGCGTACCAGGGGGACCACCAGATGCAGGCCCTTGCCGCCCGTGGCCAGCGGCCAGGCCTGAAGGTCCGCGGCATCGAGCAGATCGCGCAGATCGACGGCCGCCTGCCGCACCGCATCAAAACCGACCCCCTCGCCCGGATCCAGATCGAACACCAGCCGGTCGGGCCGTTCGATGCGGTCGTGTCGGGCGGCCCACAGATGAATTTCCAGGATGGCATATTGCGCCGCGGCCACCAGGGCCGCCGCGTCCGGCAGGGTCAGATGCGCCGTGACCACCCCCTTGCGGCTTGGGATCGGCACCTCCGCGATCGCCGGATCCATGCCGGCGCTGCGATGCTTCTGATAGAAGCAGTCCGCCGCCGCGCCGTCCGGGCAGCGCACCAGGCTGACCGGCCGCTGCTTCAGGTGCGGGCGCATCCGTGCCGCCACGGCCTGATAATAATCCGCCAGGCGCCGCTTGGTCAGGCCGGCCTCCGGCCACAGCAGCTTGTCCGGGTGGCTCAGGTGCACGCCCTTTGGCTGTGTCTGCAGCTGTGTCTGCGGCCGTGTCTGGGGCTGTGTCTGGGGCTGTGTTTGGGGCTGTGTTTGGGCGGGCTGAGCGGCGGGCCGGTCCAGCGCCACATCGCGCGCCGTCTTGTCCTCGCGCAGTCCCAGAAAGCGGGCATGGCGCACAACACCGGCGCGGGTCAGTTCAGCATAGTCGATCTCGGCCACCAAATCCGGCCGCACGAACCGGGCACCGCGGCGCGCCTCCGCCGGCAAATCTGCAAAGGGCGAGCGGTCGACACTCTGTTGTGCCAGCCGCTTGGCCAGACCTTGCATCTGGTCGCTGTCAAAGCCGGTGCCGACGCGGCCCCGATAGATTAGTCGGCCGTCCTCAAAGCTGCCCAGCAGCAGGGATGCGAAGGGCCGGGCCGGCTTGTCCGACACGCGCCATCCGCCGATCACGAATTCCGCCCGCCCGGCGCATTTGACTTTGCGCCATGTGTCGCTGCGGCCGGAGCGGTAAGGCGCATCGGCGCGCTTGGACACGATCCCCTCCAGCCCGATGCGGCAGGCCGACCGGTGCATCGCCGGGCCGTCGCCGATGTGATGATCAACGAAGTGCAGCAGCGGCGCACCCTCGCCCATAAGCTCGCGCAGCGCGTGCTTGCGCGCGCTCAGCGGCTGGTCGGCCCACGCCTTGCCGTCTAAGGCAAGCAGATCAAAAACCATATAACGCAGAATCGCTTCGCCACCTTTTTTCAGACGTGACTGCAAGGCGGAAAAGTCGCTACGCCCCTCCCCATCCAGCACCACGATCTCGCCATCGAGCACGGCCGTGTTGGCCGCCAGCGCCGCCAGCGCCCGGGCGATCTCGGCGAAGCGGTGGGTCCAGTCATGACCGGAGCGGGTATAAAGCCGGCACACGCCGCCGCCGATGGCCGCCTGGATCCGATAGCCGTCGAACTTGATTTCGTGCAGCCAGTCCGCGCCTGCCGGTGCCCGGTCATGGGCCGTGGCCAGCTGTGGTGGCACGAAGGCCGGGACATTTAGCGTGCCCGGTCGCCCTTGCGCGATCTCCTCCAGGCGACGGCCCGTGGTGATGCTGGTCTGCCAGGTCTGAACCGGATCGGGTCCGCCCGCGGCCGCATCCCGGCGCTTGATCAAGAGCCAGTTCTCGCGCGTGTCCCGGCTCTTGGGTGGCAGTCGCACCAGGGTCCATCGCCCAGTCAGCCGCGCCCCCTCCAGGGCGAAGGTCAGTTCGCCCTTGGCCAGCCCGGCCTCGACATCGCCCTCAGGGTGCCACTTGCCGCGATCCCACACCATCATGGTGCCCGCACCATAGCTGCCTGCGGGAATGACGCCTTCGAACTCGGCATAGGCCAGCGGATGATCCTCGGTTCGCACGGCCAGGCGCTTGTCCTTGGGGTCCAGGCTTGGCCCGCGGGTTACCGCCCAGCTCATCAGTACCCCGTCATGCTCCAGGCGCAGGTCGAAATGCCGGCGCCGGGCGGCATGCTGCTGCATGACGAACCGGCGCACCGCGCTGGCGGCCGCCGCCTGTGGCTTGGGCTCGGGCGTCTCGTCGAACCGGCGCTTGGCGGCATACGCCTTCAGGCGGGCGGATGACGACATTTTAGCCCTTGCCCTGCCCCGCCTTCTTGGCGCGCGATGACCCGCTCTTGGCTGTGGCGCTCTTGCGTCCTCCGCTCTTGGATTGCGGCTTATCCTTGGACACGCTGCGTTTCAGCGCGTCCATCAGGTCGATCACCTCAGCGCCGCGCTTGGGCTGATCACGCGCATCCACGCCGACGACATGCTGGCCCTGGCGGCGCTGCTCGACCAGCTCCTGCAACGCACGGGCATAATTGTCCTCGAATTTTTCCGGCTGAAACGGCGCGGTTTTGCGGTCGATCAGCTCGGTCGCCAGGTCGACCAGTTCGGTGTCCAGATCAACCTCGGGGATTGTGTCAAACACCTGTTCGGTGTCGCGCACCTCATCGGCATAGCGCAGGGTTTCCATCAGCATGCCGCGGCCGCACGGGCGCACCGCCACCAGATATTCGCGGCCGCGCATGGCCACCTCGCCCAGGCCGATCTTGCGTGCGCGGGCCAGCGCCTCGCGGATGACGACAAAGCCTTCCGCCGCCACCTTGCCGTCGGGCACGACATAATAGGGCCGGTTGAAATAGCGCGGATCGATCTCGTCATAGCCGACGAACTGCACCAGATCGACGGTCCGCTGGCTCTCTAGCTTGATTTCCTCCAGATCCTCCGGCTCCAGCGTGACATAGCGGCCCTTCTCCACCTCCGCGCCCTTGATGATCTCGTCGCGGCCGACCGGGCCGTGATCGGGCACCACCCGTTCATAGCGGATCCGCTTGCCGGTGGGCTTGTGAATCTGATGCAGGGTCAGCCGGCTGCCGCTCTCGGTGGCGGCATACAGCTCCACCGCGATCGACACCAGCGACAGGCGCAGATGACCTGACCAATAGGCACGCAGGGCCATCGCAAAAGGCTCCTTGACCAGTCCAACACAGACATGAACCGGCGCACGCCCCGCGCAGTTCCCGTTCCGGCTTGCCCAGGGCAACGGGCCAGTCTATTCGCTTTGGCCATGTCCTATCCGGTTGTGCGCGTGAAGCGCGGGATGGCCGGTCGCCTGGCGCGCGGCCACCCTTGGGCCTTCTCCAACGAAATCGACATGACGGCGGCGGCCAAGGCGTTGGAACCGGGCAGCCTGATCCGGTTGACCAGCCATGAGGGTCGGCCGTTCGGCCCGGCCTTCTTTCACCCGCACAGCCTGATCGCCGCGCGCCGGATCGGTGCGCCCGGCGACAGCATCGACGAGGCGTTCTTCACAGCGACCCTGACCCGCGCGCTCAGGCTGCGCCAGCGTCTGATCGAGGCGCCGTTTTATCGCCTGGTCCATGCCGAGGCTGACGGGCTGCCCGGCCTGATCGTCGACCGCTATGGCGAGGCGCTTGTGGTGCAAGCCAACAGTGCCGGTGCAGACCGGCATCTGGCGGCCATTACAGCCGCGCTTCAAACCAGCCTGGCGCCGAAAACCCTGATCTTGCGGCTCGACACCGCCGCGCGCGAGCAGGAAGGCTTGCCGCGGGAGGTCCGGGTGGTCGGGGCCGCGCCGGCAGGTCCGGTTCAGGTCACGGAGAACGAGGTTATCGGCCTGGCCGACCTGATGGGTGGGCAGAAGACCGGCTGGTTCTTTGATCATCGGCCCAACCGCGCCGTTGCCGCCCGGTTGGCGCGCGGCGCCAGCGTGCTGGACTTGTGCAGCTATACCGGGGCGTTCGCGCTGCACGCCGCCAACGCCGGCGCCAAATCGGTGCTGGCGTTGGACCGCGATGCCGCAGCCCTTGCCCTGGCGCAGGATGCCGCCGCACGCAATCATGTCGCGATCGAAACGCGCCAAGGCGATTTGTTCGACACGGCCGAGGCCTTGGCGGCCGAGGGCGCCCGCTTTGACATGGTGCTGGCCGACCCGCCGGCCTTCGTGAAGTCCAGAAAGGCGCTGAAATCCGGCCTCAAGGGCTATGAAAAATTGACCCGCCTGGCCGCCCGGCTGACCGCGCCGGACGGCGTGCTGATGATCGCCAGCTGCAGCCAGCCGGTCGACATGGCCACGCTGCAAGAGCAGGTGGCCAATGGCTTGGCCAGGGCCGGCCGCACCGGTCGCATCCTCATCGCCGGCGGCGCCGGACCAGACCATCCGACCCACCCGATGCTGCCCGAAAGCGCCTATCTGAAGGCCATTTTCTTGGCGCTGGATTGACCATCGCCAGCGCCCCCGCTGGCAAAGACAGATATGGTCGCGACATGGCGGCGCTCGGATCGCTCAAGCACGGGCGCCGCCGTCGAAATCAGGGGCTGTTTAAAACGGGAAGCTTTCGCTGTCGCAGGCCAGCACCACCCGCGCGCCGCGGACCTTGGTGCCCGATGAGCGCTCGTAAAGCGTGCGATAGCTGTCCACCGAAATTGTCCGGCAGCCAGACCCCCGAGCCGACGCTAAGATGCTGTCCGCAATCAAACCGCCTTCAGCGCGCGTCTCCGCGCGCTCCTCGATGGTGATGAGTCGTTCGTCGGACTCGAATTTTTCCCCACTGCCATAGGTGTAGCTGCTGGCGAAATCGCCGCTGCTTTCATGAATGTCGATGCTGCAACCGCTCAAGATCACGGCAGCGCCGGCGGCTGCCCAAAAGGATTTCGTGCGCATAACAGGTCTCCCCTTTTTGCTTCGCGCGACTCGCTGTCACAGCGATATATATCGAGGCGATAAAGGGGCGACAAGCCGGAATCGTTTCAAGGCTTGCGATCAGCCGCCCGGGCCGCAATCGATGCAGCGCAGCGGCGGTTGTGGGCCCATCCCGAGATCCTTGTTCAGCTCTCGCAGGGCGGTGCGCAGTCCCTCTTCGATCACCGGATGGTAGAACGGCAGCTGCAGCGTGTCCGGCACGGTCATCTTCTGGTCGATCACCCAGGCGAGCAGATGCGCCAGATGCTCCGCGGACGGACCGATCATCTCCGCGCCCAGAAGCGCGCCGGTGTCATGTTCGCCATAGACGCGCAGAAGGCCCTTGTTGACCAGCATCACCCGGCTGCGGCCCTGATCTTCGAACGACACCTCGCCGATGGCGAAGTCCACGCCGGCTTCCTTCAATTCCTTGTAGGTTCGGCCGGCCATGGCGATCTGCGGGTCGGAGAAGACGATGGACAGGCCGACCCGGCGGGTGCGCTTATAAACCTCCGGATAGCGGCCGGCATTCTCTCCGGCCAAGCGCCCCTCATCGGCGGCTTCATGCAGCAGCGGCACATCCGGCACGGCATCGCCGGCGATGAAGATATGACTGTCGCCACAGCGCATGGACAAGGGATTGTATAAGGGCACGCCGCGGGCATCCAGGTCCAGCGAGGTGCGGTCCAGATGCAGCCCGTCGACATTGGCGCGCCGGCCGGTCGCCGCCAGCAGATAATCGAAGCGTTCGGTCACCGCGCCGGTCTCGCCGGCATAGGTGATCACCACCTCGTCGCCGTCCCGCGCAATTTCGGTCACATCGCCGTCGGGCAAGAAGGGATATTCGGCCTTGAAGGTGTTCATGGCATAGGCGCGCACCTTCGGATCGGTCAGCGGGCCGACCAGGTCGCCCTTGCCGAACAGGCGCACCCGCACGCCCAGGCGGTGCAGCGCCTGGCACAGCTCCAGCCCGATGACACCGGCGCCGAACACAGCAACCGAGCCCGGCAGATCCTCGAAATAGAAGAGATCATCATTGACGATCAGCCGGTCACCGACGGCCTGGAATGGCGGCGGGACATTGGGCCGCGACCCCACCGCGATGATGATGCGGTCCGCCTTCAGCGTCGAGCCGTCACCCAGTTGCAGGCTGTGATCGTCCAGGAACACGGCGTTCTGGCGAATGATATGGCTCTGCTCGAAGCCATTCACCGCATCGATGACGAAGCCGACAAAGCGGTCGCGTTCAGCACGCACCCGTTCCATCACCGCGCGGCCGTCCACATCGGGCACCTGCCCGCGCAAGCCGAAAGCATCGAAATGGTGGCAATGGTGGCGCAGATCCGCCGGGGCGATCAGCAGCTTGGAGGGCATGCAGCCGACCCTGGCGCAGGTGGTGCCCAAATCGCCGCCATCGATCAGCGCGACATTGCGGGTAAACGTCAAAGCCTCGCGATACGCCGCCATTCCCGCGGTGCCGGCGCCCAGTATCGCCACATCGACATGCCGTTCGGTCATTCTTCCCCCCTGATCCGGTGTGCGGATTTGATATAAAACGCCGTGCCGGCCCGGCCACCGAAAATCGCGCAAAGACATGGAGTAGATCCGCGCAGTGCATACTTGGCGCCGCGCGACCAAGCGCTTAAGCTGACCGCTTCAGCAAGAGTGGCCGGCGCCGGCCCCCGGTTCATGTGAGAGATGATCGTGCCGCGGATTGTTTTTGTGTTTTTCTTGTTGCTGGCCGGAGCGCCGGCGCTTGCCCAGGCCGAGGCTGACCGCGTCGCCGGGCCGGTTTCGCGCGCGATCACGGCGTTCAATCAGGGCGTCTTCTATGAGGTGACGATCTTGGGCCAATCGGTCGAACTGATCGTGTTGTGGATGTTCGCGCCAATGCTGTTTCTGACGGTCTGGTTCGGCTTCATCAATTTGCGCGGCTTCAAACTGGCGTTTCGTGTCCTGCGCGGTCACTTCCGGGACGATACCGCCCCGGGCGAAGTGACGCAGTTCCAGGCGCTGACCACCGCGCTGTCCGGCACCGTGGGCTTGGGCAATATCGCTGGCGTGGCCGTGGCGATCGCCTTGGGCGGGCCGGGCGCGGCCTTCTGGATGCTGGTGATCGGCTTCTTCGCGATGAGCCTGAAATTTGCCGAATGCACCTTGGGCGTGAAATATCGCCGCGAGCATGCCGACGGAACGGTGTCCGGCGGGCCCATGTATTATCTGACCCGCGGCTTGGCCGCGCGCGGCTGGGTGCGAACCGGGGCCGCGCTGGGCCTGATCTACGCGATTTGTGCGGTCCCGGCGATGATCCAGATCGCCCAGGTCAATCAGGCGTTCAGCCAGCTGTCCCTGGTCACCGGCATCGACGGGGCGGGTTGGCGCTGGGCCTTCGGCCTGTTGACCGCTGCCGCCGTCGCCGTGGTGATCATCGGCGGTATCCGGGCAATCGCCGGCGTCACCGCGCGCCTGGTTCCGTTGATGGCCGGCCTCTACATCTCCGCAGCGCTCTTCATTCTGATCGGTCATATCGACCGCATTCCCGCCGCCATCGCCTTGATCGTGGGCGAGGCGTTCACGCCTCAAGCGGGCATCGGCGCCGTCATCGCCGCCTTTGTCTGGGGCATGCGCCGGGCGGTTTATTCGACCGAAGCCGGGCTGGGCTCAGCCACCGTCGCCCATGCCGCAGCAAAGACGCACGAGCCGGTCTCAGAAGGGCTGGTGGCGCTGTTGGAGCCGTTCATCGATACCGTGGTGATCTGCTCCATGACCGCATTGGTCATCGTGGTGACCGGTGCCTATCAGCAGGGCTTGGGAGATGTGCAGATGACCAGTTGGGCGTTCAATTCGGTGATCCCCGGCTTCAATATCGTGCTGACCGTTGCGGTGATGCTGTTCGCCTATTCCACCATCATCAGCTGGTCCTACTATTCCTCCAAGGCCTGGGGCTTCCTGTTCGGCTACAGCCGCTTTTCCATGGGCCTTTATAAGACGGTCTTCTGCGTCCTGCTGATCCCCGGGGCGGTGCTGACCACCGGGCAGGTATTCGACATCATGGACGCGCTGTTCTTCCTGATGGCGGTGCCCAACATCGTCGGCATCTATTTGATGTCTGGTGAGATCCGGCAGGACTTGCGCAGCTATCTGGCGCGGGTGAAATCCGGTGAGATCCAACCCGTGCAGGCCCTGCCCCAAGCCGCGGAATGACCGCTTGGGCTTTCGGGCGTGACACCAGCACCGGGCCGGGTCGGCGCGGTGAGGATGCGGAGGCTTTGGCGTGACGTCCGCTCAACAGTCGCAGCGCTGAGGGACGCAGCAAACCATGGTGGGAACAGATTGGCGCATCAGCGACTGGCTGGAGGTGCAAGACCACGGTCTATATTGCCGGCCCGCCGATCTTTGGATCGATCCGGCGTCTGCACGGGCGCGCGCAGTGATCAGCCATGGCCACGCCGATCACGCCCGCGCTGGCCACGATGCGGTCCTCGCCACGCCGGAAACGATCGCGATCATGCGCACCCGTTACGGCACAGAAGCGGCGAAACGCTTTCAGCCACTGGTTTATGGCGAAAGCATCGACATGGGCGGGGTACGGCTGACGCTCTATCCGGCCGGCCATGTCTTGGGCTCGGCGCAAATCCTTCTGGAATATCGCGGCTGCCGACTTGTCGTCTCCGGTGACTATAAGACCCGGTCGGATCCGACGTGCACGGCCTATGAACCGGTGCGCGCGGACGTCTTTGTGACGGAGGCGACCTTTGGCCTGCCGGTGTTTACCCACCCGGCCATAGAGCAGGAACTGGACAAGGTCTTCGCCAGTCTGCAGCGCCATCCCGATCGCGCTCATGTGATCGGTGCCTATGCCTTGGGCAAGTGCCAGAGGCTGATCGCCGAACTCCGCCGCCGCGGTTATGACAAGCCGATTTACCTGCACGGCGCGCAGAAAGCATTGTGTTCGCTCTATCGCGCTCATGGCATTGATCTGGGACAGCTTGAGGATGCCACCGTGGCCAATGCCAAAACCAAGTTCGCCGGTGAAATCGTGCTTGCGCCCCCCTCAGCGACCCGAGACCGCTGGGCCCGCCGGATGGCGGATCCCGTCGTCGCCATGGCCAGCGGCTGGATGGGCGTGCGCCAGCGCGCCAAGCAGCGGTTGGTCGAACTGCCGCTGATCGTTTCGGATCATGCCGATTGGCCGGAACTCACCGATGCAATCACCGCAACCGGTTGCGAGGAGGTGTGGGTCACCCATGGCCGCGAGGAGGCGTTGGTGCATTGGGCCCAAGGCCGCGGTCTAAAGGCGCGGGCGCTGTCCCTGCTAGGCCGGGAAGAAGAGGAGAGCTGACGCTCACATGCTTTCCTAGCGCCCCGGGCATCTGCTATGCACCGGCGGCAGCGAGGGAGCTCACATGGCAGCAGCAGACGTATCCGGCTTTCCGCCGCGCTTGATTATCATCGGCGCGCAGAAGGCCGGCACAACCAGCTTTGCCGAGCTTTTGGCGACGCACAGCCAAATTGCCATGGGCGAGGATAAGGAGCCGGATTTCTATGCGGCGCAATGGACACGCGGGATGGCGTGGTATCGCGGGCTTTATGCGCAGGCCCGGGCGCCCTGGTTGATCGACGCCTCGCCCAGCTACAGTACCGGGTTCATTGACCCAGAGACCCACCAACCCTTCGCGGTTGCCGAACGCCTGGCCCGCACCGTGCCCGACGCCCGCCTGATCTATCTGGTCCGCGATCCGGTCAAGCGCGCCTATTCCAGCTATTGGCATGAGCGCCGCTACGGCTCAGAGAAGCGCGCCGCCGCTGCGGCTCTGACGCCTCAGAGCGTCTATGTCCGCCAAAGCCTCTACGATGTCCATTTGCGATACTTTCAGCGGCATTTTCCGGCCAAGCATATCCTCACGCTCAGATTTGAAGACATCAACCGGCAGCAGAGCGCGGCGGTCGATCGTGTCTGCGCCTTTCTGGGGCTGCAGCCGGAGGCACAAGCGGACAAGCCGGTGGCACGCAACCAAGGCTTTCAATATGCCGGGCCCGCGCGCATGCTGGAGACGATGCTACGCAGCCCGCGCCTGACGCGATCGGTTTTGAACGGCCTCAAGGCGGTGGTCCCACAGCGCTTGCGGCCGCTCGCCAAACGCCTGACAACCGCTGCGATCCCGCCGATCGATCCTGCACTTGCCGCAGACCTGACCAATCGCTTCGAACCGCATATCCAGGCGTTCGAAGCGATGACCGGGCTGGATTGCGCGGATTGGCAGCGCGGCGATGGCGCCCACGCGCCCTTGCCGTTTGACTATCCGACTGCTGAGCCCAACACGGCGGCAACGGATACGGACCGCCACGCCTGCTGATCGGCCCTGATCATGAAAGCCCTTGCTGACTTGCTTGACGGGCTGATCTTTGCCCCGGCGCGCACGGCCAAGCTGGCCTTGTTGGCAGACTATTTTCGAACCGCGCCAGATCCTGACCGGGGTTGGGTCCTGGCGGCCCTGGCCCAGGAATTGAAACTGAAGACAGCCAAGCCGGCGCTGCTGCGCGGCCTGGTGACCGAGCGGGTCGACCCGGTCTTGTTCGGGCTGAGCTATGATTATGTCGGCGACCTGGCGGAAACCGTGGCACTGATTTGGCCCGGCGCCGGTACAGACCTGGACGTTTCGGTCAGCGAGGTCGTTGAACGGCTGAACGCCGCCGGCCGCGCGGAGGTGCCGGGCTTGGTCGCTGCTTGGTTGGATGCCTTGGCTCCGGCGGAACGCTACGCCCTGGTCAAGCTGGTCTCCGGGGGCCTGCGCGTGGGCGTGTCCGCGTGCCTGGCCAAAACCGGCCTTGCCCAGGCGTTTGACCTCAATCTGGCCGAAATCGAAGAGATCTGGCACGGGCTGGAACCGCCTTACACGGCCGTGTTCGATTGGGCCGAGGGACGCGCTGAAAAGCCAAGTCTAGCCGGCCGGCCGGTGTTCCGGCCGTTCATGCTGGCGCATCCGCTGGAGGACGCCGATCCGATGGATCCAGCACAGTTTCTGGTGGAGTGGAAATGGGACGGCATCCGCGTTCAGCTTGTCGCCCAGGCGGGCGCGGTGCGCTTATATAGTCGAACCGGAGACGATATCTCCGCGGCCTTTCCTGACCTGGTCGAAGCCGTGGACGGCTTTGTGGGCGTTCTTGACGGCGAACTGCTGGTGCGCGCCGCCGACGGCTCGGTTGCGCCGTTCAATCATCTGCAGCAGCGCTTGAATCGCAAAACCGTTAGCGCGGCGCTGATGCGCCAGCACCCGGCGTTTTTGAGGCTCTACGATATTCTGTTTGACGGGCCAGACGATGTGCGAGCCTGGCCGATCGAAGTGCGTCGGCACAGGCTGGAGCATGCGGCAGCACGCCTCAATCCGGAACGCTTTGATCTGTCGGCGCTTTTGCCGCTATCCGATTGGGACAGCCTGGCCCAGGCCCGCGCCACCGCCAGAGCGGAACAGTTGGAAGGACTGATGCTGAAGCGACGCGGCTCGGCTTATGTCGCCGGTCGTCAAAAGGGCCTATGGTTCAAGTGGAAGCGTGACCCACTGACCGCGGACTTGGTCTTGATGTATGCACAACGCGGCCACGGAAAGCGGTCCTCCTACTATTCGGACTATACATTCGGTGCCTGGTCCGACGGACACCTGACCCCGGTCGGCAAGGCCTATTTTGGCTTTACCGACGAGGAACTGCGTCAGCTTGACCGCTTCGTGCGGACCCGCACGGTCAATCGTTTCGGCCCGGTGCGCGAGGTGGAAAAAAGCTTGGTGTTGGAGATTGCCTTCGACAGCCTGCATCCCTCGCCTCGGCACAAATCGGGTTTGGCCATGCGTTTTCCGCGCATCAAGCGGATCCGCTGGGATAAGCCGGCGGAAGAGGCGGAGACGTTGGAGCGGCTCGCCGTTCTGATCGACCAACCGGGCAGGCAGACACCGTGACCCGTCAGCTCAAGGCATCTCACGGCTGCGGCGGATCCGCCGCCAGCGGGCGACATTGCGATTATGCTCTTCAAGGGTCCGGGCAAAGGCATGTCCGCCCTCGCCATTGGCGACAAAATACAGATGATCGCTTTGCGCCGGGTTGAGCACCGCCTCAATTGAGGCGCGGCCGGGATTGGCGATCGGCCCGGGCGGCAGGCCGGCGCGCCGATAGGTATTGTAGGCGCTGTCGACATCCAAATCCGCGCGCAAGAGGCGCCGGCCAAGCGGCGCGCCTTCGGTCAAGCCATAAATCACCGTGGGATCAGATTGCAGGCGCATGCCGAGGCGCAGCCGGTTCACAAACACGGCAGCCACGGCCGGGCGCTCGCTAGCCATGCCCGTTTCCTTTTCCACGATGGAGGCCAGGATGACCGCCTGTTGCGGGCTGTCCAGCGGCAGATCGGCCACGCGCCGAGGCCATAAGGTCTCAAGAAGCGCCTGTTGTGCTGCGGCCATGCGATCAAGCAGGGCCTGACGGGACTCACCGCGCGTGAAATAATAGGTTTCCGGCAGCAGACTGCCTTCCGGCGGCACCTGCGCAACCGCGCCGCGCAGCAGGGGTTCCGCCTCAAGCAAAGCGACGATCGCGGTGCTGGTTAAGCCCTCAGGCACGGTGATCTTGCGTTGGATCGGCTTGGCCGTGGCCAGAAACTCCACCAGTTCCAGCGCGCTTAGGCCCGGCGGTACGGCGAATTCCCCGGCATGTAGGCGACCGCTGGCGCCTTGCATCCGCGCTGCCAGGCGAAACCACCGACTGTTACGGACAAGGCCTGCGGACTGCAACGTCACCGATATCGCCGCAGCGCCGGCGCCCTGGTCGATCACGATGGTCGTGGCGCTCTCGGCCGGGCCCGGCCGACTGATCTCGGTCCAAACATATAAAAGGCCGAACAGGGCGAGGATCAGACCCGCCAGGAAAAGGCCGCCCGCAAGATGGCGCAGGCGGGGCACGACCTAGCCCTCGAACGCTTTCAGGATCAGCGAGGCGTTGGTGCCGCCGAAGCCGAAGGAATTCGACAGCGCCGCCCGCACCGTGCGCTGCTTGGCCGAGTGCGGCACCAGATCGACATCGCGGCAGCCGTCGGAGGGATTGTCCAAATTGATCGTCGGCGGCACAACTTGATCGCGGATCGACAGAATTGAGAAAATGGCCTCTACCGCACCGGCCGCACCCAGCAAATGGCCGATCGCGGATTTGGTCGAAGACATGGACATGGTCTCCACCGCATTGCCGAACAATCGCTTGACCGCGCCCAGCTCAATCTCGTCTCCCAAGGGGGTGGAGGTACCATGGGCGTTGACATAATCGATGTCCGACGGCGCCAGGCCTGAGCGCTTCAACGCAGCTTGCATGGAGCGGAACGCACCATCGCCTTCCGGGGAGGGTGCGGTCACATGATACGCATCGCCGGACATGCCATAGCCGACGATTTCGGCATAGATCTTCGCGCCGCGCGCCTTGGCATGGTCCAACTCCTCCAAAACCAACACCCCTGCGCCCTCGCCCATCACAAAGCCGTCCCGATCCTTGTCATACGGCCGCGAGGCGCGGGTTGGCTCGTCATTGAAATGGGTCGACAACGCCTTGGCCTGGGAAAAGCCCGCCAAGCCCAGCCGGCAGATACACGATTCTGCCCCGCCGGCGAGCATGATATCGGCATCGTCAAGCTGGATCATGCGGGCGGCATCGCCAATGGCATGAGCGCCTGTGGAGCAGGCGGTGACCGGGGCATGGTTCGGCCCCTTGAAGCCGTTGCGGATCTGCACCTGGCCGGACACCAGATTGATCAGCGCAGAGGTCACGAAATAGGGCGAAACGCGCCGCGGCCCGCGCTCAAACAGCAGATTTGTCTGTTCCTCGATCGCCGGCAATCCGCCGATGCCCGAACCGATCATCACACCTGTGCGCAGCTTTTCCTCGTCGCTGAGAGCGGTGATCCCGGCATCATCGATGGCCTGCTGTGAAGCAGCGATGCCGAACAGGATGAAATCATCGATGCGGCGCTGGTCCTTCGGCGACACCCATGCATCGGCATCGAAGCCGCCATTGCTGCCGTCGCCCAGCTTAACCTCGCATGCGACCTTTGATGGCAAATCGGAGACATCGCATTTGGTCACCCGGGCCGCACCGGACTGCCCGTCGATCAGCCGTTCCCAGGTCGCCTCCACGGTCGCGCCCAAAGGGCTGACCATTCCCATACCGGTGACCACAACCCGTCTCATGCCTATGTCCTTGATGCGCCCGTCCAGGCCCGAAGAAGTAAGAAGGCCGCACGCGGGGGACAAGCCCGCCTGCAGCCCCCGGGTGTTCAATCACGCCAGGCGCGGCGCCGCACCAGCGCCGGCCGCGCCGCAGGAAAGCTACGCGCTGGCGTGGCTCTTGATATAGTCGATGGCATCCTTGACCGTGCTGATCTTTTCCGCGGCGTCATCGGGGATTTCAACATTGAACTCCTCCTCGAACGCCATCACCAGTTCGACGATATCGAGGCTGTCCGCACCCAGATCGTCGATGAAGCTGGCGCTGTCGGTCACCTTGGATTCCTCGACCCCCAAATGCTCGACAACGATCTTTTTAACGCGTTCGGCTTCATCGCTCATAGGTTATTCCTTTTGTTGGATTTGCCCGCCGGACGGGGCGACGCACATATGGGGCTCATCACTCTGGCGGACGGGGACTTGATCATCAGACAGACCGCACAGGGCACGGCGCATGGCCCACACTGCGCGATTCTGGGCTGGTGCCTAGCACATCCTTTTTCGGATGGAAAGCGGGCGCGAACGGGCGAATGCGGGCGCCCAATCCGGTCGTCAAGCCCGGTCGTCACGCTTGAGGCCGGCCAGATCCTTCAAGGTGTGCGTGCAGCCATTGGCCGCTTTTCTCGCCCCTCAGCATCGTGTAAACAAGAAGCAGGGATTTACAAGAATGAGGCAGCGAATATCAATATTTGAATATTTTTCGCCGCGATCTGCCCGCAAAAAGATTAGTTGGCAGAAAAAATTCTCAAGCCTATGCGACAGTCCGGTGGAGGATCTGGCCGAACGGGACCTGGATGACGAGCATCCTGCCCTCTTGTTTCATCATTATTGGACTACCTTGCCGCGTCGCGACGGCTTACCACTGCGCCGGGCCTTCAAGCCCGCCGAGATCCCCGCCGCGCTGCCGTGGATCCTCGCCTTCGACGCGCAACAGGGCCCGCAGGCGCTTGGATTTCAAGTGCGCCTGCATGGCACCAAGGCGGTGGACATGACCCATGGCGATTTCACCGGCTGCATGCTGGAAGAATTCGTGACCGGAGACTGCTTGGAAAGCCGGCGGCGCATGCTGTCGTCCGCGCTGGAGCAAAAACGCGCGGTCTACGGCATGGTGAAGATCAGCAGCCATTGCGAATATATCACCAACGCCCGGATGGGCGTCTTTCCGTTCGTGCGCGAGGCCCCGGGGCAATGGCAAGTCTTCGTCGTCGTGGCGCCGGACAATGTCGATCTCCGCCGCCTGATGTAGGTCTGTTTCAGATCATCGCCATGCCGCCATTGACATGCAGGGTCTGGCCGGTGACCCATCCGGCCTCCGCCGAGGCCAGATACACCACCGCCGCAGCGACATCGGGGCCCTCGCCCAAGCGTCCCATTGGGATTTGCTTGGCCAGGGTTTGCTTCTGGTCATCGGACAGGGCCTCGGTCATGTCGGACCGCACAAAGCCGGGGGCGACAACATTGACGGTAATGCCGCGCGAGGCCACCTCCTGCGCCAGTGACTTGGAGACTGCCACCAGCCCGGCCTTGGCTGCGGCATAATTGGTTTGGCCGGCATTGCCGGTGGTGCCGACAATCGACCCGATCGAAACGATGCGACCGTAGCGCGCCTTCATCATCGGCTTCAGGGCAGCGCGGGACAGCTCGAACGCCGCCTTCAGATTGACCTGGAACACCGCGTCCCAGTCCGCCTCCTTCAGCCGCAGCGCGAGCTGATCGCGGGTGATGCCGGCATTGTTGATCAGAATATCCAACCCGCCCAGCGCCTCGCCGGCTTGGCCGACCAGCGCCTTGACCGCGTCGGGATCGGTCAGATCCGCGGGCGTCACCGCCGCGCGCTCGCCCAGTTCCTCTGCCAGAGCCTGCAGCTTTTCCGCGCGCGTGCCGTGCAGCGCCACCTGCGCGCCCTGGGCATGCAACGCCCGGGCGATCGCCGAACCGATGCCGCCGGATGCCCCGGTGACAAGCGCCTTGCGACCGGTCAGATCGAACATGCGGACCTCCCCTTCTTGACTTTGCTCCGGTTATTGCCCGCCGGTGGGATAGTTCGGGCTTTCGCGGGTGATCGCCACGTCATGGACATGGCTTTCGCGCAGGCCGGAATTGGTGATGCGGACAAATTGGGCCTTCTCGCGCATGTCCGGAATGGTGTGCGCACCGGTATAGCCCATCGAGGCGCGCAGACCGCCGACCAACTGATGAATGACATTCTTCGCCGGGCCCTTGAACGGCACCTGGCCCTCCACCCCCTCCGGCACCAGCTTCATGCTGTCCTTGATATCCTGCTGGAAATAGCGGTCCGCCGAGCCCCGCGCCATGGCCCCGACCGATCCCATGCCGCGATAGGATTTGTACGACCGGCCCTGATACAAGAACACCTCGCCCGGCGCTTCCTGGGTGCCGGCAAGAAGCGAGCCGATCATCACGCAGTCCGCGCCAGCGGCCACCGCCTTGGCCATGTCGCCGGAATGGCGCAGACCGCCATCGGCAATAATCGGCGTGCCGGTCTTCTGCGCCGCCTTCAAGACATCCATGATCGCCGTCAGCTGCGGCACGCCAACCCCGGCGACCACGCGGGTGGTGCAGATGGAGCCCGGGCCGATGCCCACCTTGATCGCGTCCGCCCCGGCATCGACGAGGGCCTGCGCGGCATCGGCGGTGGCGACATTGCCGGCGATCACCTGAACCGAATTGGAGCGCTTCTTCACCCGGTCGACCGCGTCTAGCACGCGCGCGGAATGGCCGTGGGCGGTGTCCAGCACCAGGGCGTCAACTTCCGCATCCATCAAGGCTTCGGAGCGGTCAAAGCCCTGGTCGCCCACGGTGGTGGCCGCAGCCACCCGCAAACGGCCCGACGCATCCTTGGCGGCGTCGGGATAGGCCACGGCCTTCTCCATATCCTTCACGGTGATCAGACCGATGCAGCGATACGCCTCATCCACCACCACAAGCTTTTCGATGCGATGCTGGTGAAACAGACGCCGCGCCTCGTCGCCGGTCACCCCGGGCTTGGTGGTGATCAGATTTTCCTTGGTCATCAATTCCGCGACCGGCTGATCGGTGTGGCTGGCAAAGCGCACGTCGCGGTTGGTCAGAATGCCGACCAGCTTTTTCGGCCCGGTGCCCTCACCGCGTTCAACCACCGGAAAACCGGAAATCCGGTGGCGCTTCATCAGGTCCAGCGCATCGGCCAGGGTCTGATCGGGATACATGGTGACCGGATTGACCACCATGCCCGATTCGAACTTCTTCACCTGGCGGACCATTTCCGCCTGTTCCTCCGGCCCCATATTGCGGTGCAGCACACCGATGCCGCCCATCTGCGCCATGACGATCGCCAGATCGGTCTCCGTCACCGTATCCATTGCCGCGGACAAGAGCGGGATGTTCAATTCGATCTGCCGGGTCAGCCGCGCGCGGGTGTCCGCCTGAGACGGCAGAATGTCGGAAAAGCCCGGCACCAGAAGGACATCATCGAAGGTCAGACCAAGGCGGATATCCATAAGCGGGCGGCACTCCGGCAACAGGGGTGGCGGGAAATGGCGCGCTCTTATCACGCGCCCTTTGCGCTGGCTAGATCTTCAGGATTGCGGGGCCGGGTCGCCGCCCTTGAAGCCCTGGGCGACGACATACCATTCCACGCTTTCCGGGCGGGAGGCCGGTGGCTTGGCATGGCGCACTTTGGCAAAGGACCGCTTCATGCGGTCGAGCAGCTCGCCTTCCGCTCCGCCGCGCAAGACCTTGGCGACAAAGTCCCCGCCCGGCTTCAGATGCGCCTGGGCAAACTCCAGCGCGGCCTCGCACAGGGCCATGGTGCGCAGATGGTCGGTCTGCTTGTGGCCGGTGGTCACGGCTGCCATGTCCGACAAGACAAGGTCGACCGGGCCGCTCACCTGCTCCGCCACTGCCGTGTCCGCGCCGGCGTCCAGAAAATCCTGCTGCAACAGCACCGCGCCATCGATCGGATCCACCGCCAACAGATCGATGCCGACGATCTCAGCCCCCTTGGGCAGGCGCTCCACCAGCACCTGGACCCAGCCACCCGGTGCACAGCCCAGATCGACCGCGCGATGCACGCCTTTCAAGAGCTGATATTTATCGTCCAGTTCCAGCAATTTGAAGGCGGCGCGGGAGCGATAGCCCAGGCGCTTGGCCTCGGCGACATAGGGGTCGTTCAGCTGCCGCTCCAGCCAGCGGGTGGAGGATTGCTTGCGGCCGCGGGCGGTGCGCACCCGCACACGCGGCCCGCGGGAGCGGCCGCGCGGATCGTTGCGACGACGATCGCGCTCCTTATCCTTGCTCATGGCGTGCCTCAGCCTTTGGGGAGGGGAAGATGCACCCGGTCGCCCTGTCCCATCAGTGCGCGTAGAATGCCCTCGCGAATGCCGCGGTCAGCCACGCGCAGCCGCGCGGACGGCCACAGCGTCAAAATCTGCTCCAAGATCGCGCAGCCGGCCACCACCAGATCGGCCCGATCCGTACCGATACACGGATGGTCGCACCGCTCCTGGTAGGTCATGGACACGACCTGTTCGGCGATCCGCATAAGCTCTGACCGCGCCATCCACAGACCGTCGACCTGCCGTCGATTATAGCCCGGCAATCCCAGATACAAGCTCGCCAGCGTGGTCACCGTGCCGGAGGTGCCGAGCAACTGGACCTGGCCGGCCTGGACCTTGTCACCGAAACGATGCTGCGCCTCGAACGGGTCGAAATAGTCCGCCAGGAACGCCTGCAATTCGCCATAGCGCTGCGGCGTGATGTGCAGGCCATCATAGGCCTCGGAGAGATTGACGACCCCCCAGGGGATCGAGGTCCAGGCAAGAATGCGGTAATCCCGCCCCCGGCGCTCCACGAAGATTAATTCTGTAGAGCCGCCGCCGATGTCGAAGACCAAGGCATAGGGCATGGCCGGATCCATCAGCGCCTGGCAGCCCAACACGGCAAGGCGCGCCTCCTCTGCCGGCGTGATGACATCCAGATTGAGCCCCGTTTCACCCTTCACGCGGTCCACGAAGCTGGCGCAATTGGCCGCCGAGCGGCAGGCTTCGGTGGCGACGCTGCGCAGGCAGGTGACCTGGCGGCGCTCAATCTTGCGCGCGCAGATGCTCAACGCCTCAATGGCGCGATCCATCGCCGCGGGGGATAGCTGTCCGCTGCGGCTGACGCCCTCGCCCAACCGCACCACTCTGGAAAAGGCGTCGATGATGCGGAACCCGCGCGGGGTCGGCCGGGCGATCAGCAGCCGGCAATTATTGGTGCCCAGATCCAGCGCGCTGAAGACCGCCCGCGGCGCGGTCTGCGCCAGGCGATAAGACGCGCGCTTAACCATGTTGCGGCCCCTAACGGCGGGCGAGGGGGCTGCCCCGGGCGGTTGCAAAGACACAAGCGGCACCACGCGATGAAGACCGGCTGTCCGGCGTACTTGGGTGCTAAGGTGCTGGAAATTCGCCGTCTTGGCAAGCGCGCCGTCACACCAAGGGGACGGCCGGGCGCTTGACAGCGGCTGGCCGGCGGCGATAGACGCAGCGATCCACTGCCCAATGGTGTAATGGTAGCACGACAGATTCTGATTCTGTTAGTCCTGGTTCGAGTCCAGGTTGGGCATCCAGCCGCCCCATCACCGACATCGGTTCGTTGCAACTCTGTTCTTGCATTTGCCGCTTTTTTTGGTTAATGAGAACAAATCATAAACGTCGATGGGGGCCGAAATGGATCTGGCGCACATGGTCAGCCTGCTATTCTTTCTCATGCTGTTGCTGGTGGCCATGGCCGGTCTGAACGGCAAACCGGCGCGGGCCTTGCGCGCCTATGCGTCCAGCGGATCGCCGCGGAACGCGCGCACCTCGCAGAATAAGCCGCGAGTCTCCGCGCGTCGGCACAGATCAGCGGCCTGATTGGCATTGCTGAACGGGCCGGCGACCAGGCGATAGAATTCGCCGCCCAACTGGCCCAAAGTCACCGTCTCCACCCGCGGCTGAAGCCCCTGAAACAGATCTTGGTGGTCGCGCACCAGGTCCCGCCAGCCCTGAAGGCTGGCTTCGCGCTGGCGAAAGGTCACCAGATGCACGCCGAACGCCTGGCCTTCATCCAGGCCGCGCAAAAGTTGTTTGGCCTCTTGCTCAACCTGCTCATCCTCGGCACTCTGTTGCGCCTGGTCCGTGCGCGCTTGATCAACGAAGCCCTTCACCTGAGCCAAGTCACGGTCCAGCCGGGCCGCCGCAGCCGCGCGGGCGCGCAACGCCTTACCCTGATCACTCAATTGCGCCTGAGCGGCCGCCAGATCCTGCCGCAGCGTGTCAACATCGCCTAGGCGGGCTTGCACCATCTGGGTCAATTGCGCGACCTGCTCGGTCAAGCGGGCCACCGCCTGATCCAGTTCTTCGAAGCGACGCTGTTCAGCGGCCCGCTCCGCTACAATGTCGGCCCGCTCACGCTGCAACGCCTCCGCCGCGCTTTGGCGGTCCGCCTCGGCGCGCGCGTCACGCGTGAGCGACAGTTCCGGTGCCTCGCCCTGCAGCAGGGGATTTTCCGCACAGCCAAGCAAGGCCGCGACGGCGGCCAATATCAGACATTTGCGCATCGGTTTTCCTCCGGATTAGGAGCTTGGGGGCCGGCTTGGGTGCGGCGGGGACGCTTACCCGCCTTGCAAGGCCGGCCGCCAGCATCTATATCATGACGATACTATCACTAGGAAATGATCATGGATGTTCGAACCCTTTGCTTGGGCATACTCTCGCTGGGGGATGCTACAGGCTATGAGATTAAAAAAATGGTTGCCGAAGGCAGCTTCTCGTTTTTCAGTGAAGCAAGCTATGGCTCGATCTATCCAGCGCTGACAAAGCTGATGGCTGAAGGGCTGATTTTATGCCGGACCGAACAGCAGGAACGCCGGCCGGACAAGAAAATCTATTCGCTGACCGCGAACGGCCGCGCGCAACTGGAACAAGAGTTGGAAAAGCGCCCCGGGCCGGACCGCCATCGCTCCGACTTTCTGGCGGCCTTGCTGTTTGCCGAAGCCGTCGCGCCGGAGCGGGTGCGCGACCTGATCGATGAGCGCATTGACCAGCATCGCACCAAGATTGAGCAGCTCAACGGGCTTTTGGAAAACGAGGATATCAGTGATGTCTCGCGCTTCGTGATCGAGTATGGCATTGCGATGCAGAAGGCGGCGGTCAGCTACCTTATTGAAAATCAACACCGGCTTTTGGGTGAGACGGCGCCGGCCAGCGCCACGGCCTG
Organism: Rhodothalassiaceae bacterium; assembly: GCA_050331575.1. GTDB lineage: Bacteria > Pseudomonadota > Alphaproteobacteria > Sphingomonadales > Rhodothalassiaceae > JBHJGS01. Next base: position 37,436 of record JBHJGS010000011.1, read on the forward strand.
ATAACCGGCTGCGACAGCAGGGACGAATGCCGCATGCGGCGATCCTTTTTATATGCAGCCGCCCTGGTTGTCGTCGTCCTGGTTTGGATGGCGAGCGGGCGATTGGGGGCGCAGGCGCCTGACGCGACGGCCGGACAGGGCAGCGAGCAGGCCTTTCCGGTGGAGGCGCGCTGGTATAGCGCCCAGACCTATACCGACCGCATCATTGTGCGTGGTCGGGCCGAGGCCCTGCGCGCGGTCTGGCTTGCCTCGCAGATCGAGGCCAGCGTGGCGGAAACGCCGGTCGAGCGCGGGACCCAGGTGGCCGAGGGGGATTTGGTGTGCCGGCTGCATGCCGGTGAAATTCCCGCCCGCATCGACGAGGCCCGCGCCCTGTTGGAGCAGCGCAAGCTGGAAATGGAAGGCTCTGAGGAACTGCTCGCCAAGGGCAATCGCTCGCGCACCCAGGCTGCCCAGGCGCGCGCGGCCTATGAGGCGGCGAAGGCGCAATTGGCCATGTGGGAGGTGCAGCTTTACCACACCCGACTGCGCGCTCCGTTTGCCGGCCGGGTGGAAGACCGGCCGGCGGAGGTCGGGGATCTGTTATTGAAGGGCGGCCGCTGCGCCCGTATCCTCCAGATCGATCCATTCTTGATGATCGGCGAGGTTTCGGAGGAGCAGGTGCTGAAACTGGCCCCCGGCGATGCCGCCGAGATCGCCTTAACCGCCGGGCAGCGGCTGACAGGCACGCTGCGCTATGTCGCCGCCACCGCCACGGAGCGCACCCGCACATACCGCATCGAGGTCACGGTGGAGAATCCCGGCGGCCTGCTGCGCGAGGGCTTGAGCGGCGATATCGTGATCGCCGTGGACGAGACCCAGGCGCACCGGCTGCCGGCCTCGGCCCTTGTGCTGAACAGTGCCGGAGAATTGGGCGTCCGCGCGATCGATGAGCAGGACCGCACGGTGTTTCACCCGGTCACCCTGCTGGGTGACCCGGCCGCGGCGGTGTGGGTCGACGGCTTGCCGGAGCGGGTCCAGGTCATCACCGCGGGGCAGGATTTCGTCGCCGACGGTGAGCCGGTGCGCGTGCTCACCGACGGAGCCGACGGATGAACGCGCTGATCGCCGCCGCCATCGCCCATAAGCGGGTCGTCCTGACCGCGTTGGTGATGATCCTGTTGATCGGACTGAATGCCTATCAGGCGATCCCGAAGGAGGACAATCCGGAGATCAAGGTGCCGTTCTTTTCCGTTCAGGTCGGGCTGGACGGCATCTCGCCGGAGGATTCGGAACGCCTGATCATCCGGCCGCTGGAAAAAGAGCTGAAAACCCTGCGCGGCCTGAAGGAGATGATCGCGGAGGGCTATGAGGGCGGCGCCTTCATCACCCTGGAATTCCTCATCGACATGGACCCGGACAAGGCGCTGAACGATGTCCGCGAGAAGGTCGATCTGGCACGCGCGGAACTGCCGGATGATGCCGATGAACCGATCATCGAGGAATATCTGGCCGCCGACACACCGGTGTTGGAGATCATCCTGTCCGGCGCAGTGCCGGAACGCAGCCTGGTGCGCATCGCCCGCGATCTGAAGGACCGCATTGAGCAGATCCCCACCGTGGCGGAGGTGATCCTGAGCGGCGAGCGCGAAGAAGTCATGGAGGTGCTGGTCGATCCGGTGAAACTGGAAACCTATGACCTGTCGCTGTCCGAGCTGGTTCAGATCGTCCAGAACAACAACCGCCTGGTCGCCGCCGGCGCCTTGGAAGACGGCAGCGCGCGCTTTCCTGTCAAGCTGCCAGGTCTGATCGAGGGGGTGTCCGACGTCGCCGATCTGCCGGTCAAGGCGACCGAGGACGGGATCCTGACCCTGGCCGATTTGGCCGAAGGCCGGCGCACCTTCAAGGACGCCACCAGCCTGGCCCGCTTCAATGGCCGCCCCGCACTGCGGCTGGAGGTCAAGAAGCGCACCCGCGCCAACACCTTACAGACCGCCCAGGCGGCCAAGGCGGTGATCGCCGGCGCCAATCTGCCCGGAAGCGTCATCGCGGACATCAGCTTTGACAGCTCGGTCTATGTCATCGACTTCATGTCCTCGCTGCGCAATGCGGTCTTGTCCGCGGTGTTCCTGGTCGCCGTGGTGATCGTGGCGGCACTGGGCCCGCGCTCGGCCGGGCTGGTCGGCGTGGCGATCCCCGGCTCCTTCCTGTTCGGCATTCTGGTGCTGTATTTCGGCGGCTACACCATCAATGTGGTGGTGATGTTCGGGCTGATCCTGGCGGTCGGCCTGCTGGTCGACGGCGCCATCGTGGTGACCGAATATGCCGACCGCAAGATGCTGGAGGGCTTGCATCGGCAACAGGCGTTCCGCCTGGCCGCCCAGCGCATGGCCTGGCCGATCATCGCCTCGACCCTGACCACCCTGGCGGCGTTTCTGCCGCTCTTGTTCTGGCCCGGCCTCATGGGCGAGTTCATGCAATATATCCCGCTGACGCTGATCTTCACGCTGACCGGCTCGCTGCTGATGGCGCTGATCTTTCTGCCGACGGTAGGATCGCTGGTCGGCCGGCCGGGGGAATCCGACGCCAATGTCATGGAAAGTCTGGCCGGTGACCGCCGCTTCGATCCCAACACGCTGACCGGCTTGACCGGCCGCTATGCGCGCGGGCTGGCCTGGTGTGTCAGACGGCCGCTGCTGGTGATGGCCGGCACGGCCGGGGTGTTGGTGCTGTCATACGGCTTGTTCGCCATCGGCAATGCGGGGATGAAGCTGTTTCCCGACGTGCCGGGCGACGCGGGCCAGGTGGTGATCCATGCCCGCGGCAATCTCTCCACCCTTGAGAAGGACCGACTGGTGCGCCGGGTGGAAGATCGGCTGCAGAATATCAACGGCGTGAAGCACGTCTCCACGCGCGTGGGCGATGGGCAGGCGGCCGACACCATCGGCTCGATCCGGCTGATTTACGAGGATTGGCATATCCGCCGCGACACCCGCCTGATCGAGGCGGAGATCCGTGAGCGCATCCAGGATGTGCCCGGGGTGGTGGTGGAATATCAGGCCCAGGAAAACGGCCCCGTGCAGGGCAAGGACATCCAGGTCCAGGTGAAGTCGGATATCCCGTCCCTCGTGGAACCGGCCGCCGCCCGCCTGCGCGCCTATTTCGACACGGTCGACGGCCTGGTCGATGTCGATGACGGCCTGCCGGTGCCGGGCATCGAATGGAAGCTGGCCTATGACCGGTCCGAGGCCGGGCGCTTCGGCACCGATGTGGCCACCGTCGGCAGCGTGGTGCAACTGGTCACCAACGGCGCGCTGGTCGGCACCTACCGCCCCGATGATGCCGAGGATGAGTTGGACATCCGCGTGCGCCTGCCACAGGAGGCGCGCGGGCTCGATGCGCTGGACCGGCTGCGCGTGCCCACCGAGTTCGGCCAGGTGCCGCTGTCGAACTTCCTGAAGCGCGTGCCTGAACCCCAGGTCAGCAAGATCAAGCGAGCCGACGGCGCGCGCATGGTCGCGGTCAATGCCAATGTCGCCGACGGCGCGCTGCCGCCGGAACTGGTCGCCGATATCCGCGGCTGGATCGCGGCACAGGGGTTCGACCCGCGCCTGTCCTTCGCTTTCAAGGGCCAGGACGAGCTGGAACAGGAATCCACCGCCTTCTTAAGCCAGGCCTTCATTGCCGCGGTGTTCCTGATGGGGCTGATCCTGCTGACCCAGTTCAACAGCTTCTACAACGCCTTTCTGATCTTGTTCGCGGTGCTGTTGTCCACCGTCGGCGTGGTGTTCGGCCTGTGGCTGACCGGCCGGCCGTTCGTGCTGGTGATGAGCGGCATCGGCATCATCTCGCTGGCGGGCATCGTGGTGAATAACAATATCGTGCTGATCGACACCTATGCCCGGCTGGTGAAATCCGGCATGGCCCCGATCGAGGCGATCGTGCGCACCGGGGCGCAGCGTCTGCGCCCGGTCTGCCTGACCACCATCACCACGATCATCGGGCTGTTGCCGATGATCTTCAAGCTGAACATCGATCTGTTCGGGCGCACGGTGGAGACCGGCTCGCCGACCAGCTTCTTCTGGGTCGATCTGGCGATCGCCATCGCCTTCGGGCTCAGCTTCGCCACGGTTCTGACCCTGTTCGTCACGCCGTCGCTGCTGGCGCTGCGCATCAAGGTCCGGCGCTGGCGCGGCAAGGAACCAGCCACCACCCCAGACGAAGCCCCAATGCCCCTGCCCCAAGCGGCGGAATGACCGAGATCCCCACCGCATAGGGCCCAGACGGAGCGAGCGTCCCACGCGCAGGTTATGAGGTGGTAGTCTCAAGCATGGCGCGCTGGCGTGGGGCCGGGGCCTCGGTGTTGAACAGGGGCTTGGCGGGGTCGGCCAGGGCCTCGATCAGCGCGGCCAGTTTGCGCTGACGCTGCAAGCCGCTCCGCAACACCGCGCGCG
>JBHJGS010000012.1:0-71831 GCA_050331575.1 Rhodothalassiaceae bacterium
ATCAAGTTGAAGATTGACCAAAATATCCCGCCTAAAAAAATTAATTGCGTATCCAGTCGATCCACGACTTAGTCCGTTTTTATTCATAGCTGTCATTGCCAATAACCCCGCAATCTGAGATATGAACCGACGTTAACAATCTAGCACGGTAGATAAAATAGATTTTTTCAACACCAATATGATGTGCCGCCTTCCGCAAGACATCATATTGGGAGATTGCCCCTTACCCGTCATCCGCCGGCTTGACCGGCGGATCCATGGTGCAGGCGACGGGGCGGCGGCCCAATGGGCCCGCCGGTCGAGCCGGCGGGTGACGGGTAACGGCGGAGGAGGGAGGTCAAGCCGGCGGGTGACGGGAGGGGCGGAGGAGGGAGGTCAAGTCGATGGGTGACGGGAAATGGGGGGAGAAGGGGGGCGATCCGGCGGGCTATGGGCTGGGGCGCCTAAACCGCCTCTTCCTTGGTCTTCAGGAAGCGCAGGTCCGGGAACTCCTCCATGGGTTTGTTCAGGTGCCAGGAGTTGCGGGCGAGATAGACCGGGGCGCCGGTATGGTCTTCGGCGAGGCTGGCGCGGTTCTTGTCGAGGAACTGTTTTAAGCTGCGGGCGTCGTCGGCCTCGACCCATCGAGCGGTCATCAGGTCGGTGGGTTCGAAGCGGACGGGGATATGATATTCCGTCCGGATGCGGTCGGCCAGCACGTCGAACTGCAGCGCGCCGACCACGCCGACCACCCAGTCCCCGCCCAGCTGGCGCTTGAACACGCGGGCCGCCCCTTCCTCGGCCAACTGTTCCAGCGCGCGGCCCAGATGCTTGGCCTTCATCGGGTCTTCCGGGCGCACCATCTGCATCAGTTCCGGTGCGAAGCTGGGCACGCCGGTGAAGCGGATCGCCTCGCCCTCGGTCAGCGTGTCGCCGATGCGCAGGCCGCCATGATTGGGCAGGCCGATGATGTCGCCGGCCACCGCCTCTTCGGCGACCTCCCGGTCCCGCGCCAGGAACAGCTGGGCATTGTGCACCGCCATGGTCTTGCCGGAGCGGACGTGGCGCAGCTTCATGCCCTTCTTGAACCGGCCGGAGACCAGGCGCAGAAACGCCATGCGGTCGCGATGCTTGGGGTCCATATTCGCCTGAATCTTGAACACGAAGGCGGAGAATTTGTCCTCCGCGGCGTCGACGGCGCGCTCCATGGCGGCCTGGCCGTGCGGCGCCGGCGCCAGGCCCGCCAGGCCGTCGAGCAGCTGCTGCACGCCGAAATTGTTGATCGCCGAGCCGAAGAAGACCGGCGTCATATTGCCCGCCAGATAGGCCTGCTTGTCAAAGGCCGGCATCAGTTCGCGCGCCATGGCGACCTGCTCGCGCAGGGTCTCCAGCAGGTCCGCCTCGATCAGCTCATCCAGGTGCGGATCATCCAGCCCGTCCACCGCGATGCCGGCATTGCGGACATTGCGGTCGGCGCGCTCCATCAGGATCAGCCGGTCGTTCAGCAGGTCGTAACAGCCGCGGAAGCGCCGGCCCATGCCGATCGGCCAGGTTGCCGGCACCGGCTCGATCTGCAGCGTCTGTTCGATCTCGTCGAGCAGGGCGAAGGGGTCCTGCGCCTCTCGGTCCAGCTTGTTGACGAAGCTGGTGATCGGCATGTCGCGCAGCCGGCACACCTCGAACAGCTTGCGGGTCTGCGCCTCGATGCCCTTGGCCGCATCCAGCACCATCACCGCGGAATCCACCGCGGTCAGCGTCCGGTAGGTGTCTTCGGAGAAATCTTCGTGGCCGGGCGTGTCCAGCAGGTTGAAGGTGCAGCCGGCATAATCATAGGTCATCACCGAAGACGCGACGGAGATGCCGCGCTCCTGCTCCACCTTCATCCAGTCCGAACGCGCGCGCCGGCGCTCGCCCTTGGCCTTGACCTCGCCAGCGAGCTCAATGGCGCCGCCGAACAGCAGCAGCTTTTCGGTCAGCGTGGTCTTGCCGGCATCCGGGTGCGAGATGATCGCAAAGGTCCGGCGGGCGGCGATTTCATCGGCCAGGGCAGGCATGGGGCAGGGCGTCCCAACAAGCAAGAAGAACAAATCGGGGATATAGGGTGTTGCGGCGCGCTTGTCTAAGGCGCCTGGGCGGCCCAGTCCAGCGCGCGGCTTGAACCGAACCAGAAGTCCAGCGCGGGTATCAGGCGCCGGCGGTCGCCGCGATGGCCGCGATGGCCTCCCGGCGTTCGGCCAGGCGGCTTTCCAGCATCGCCGTGACCCGTTCCGTGATCTCCGGTCGAGCGGTCTCCGGGGTGCCGCCGGACAGCGGGGCGGGGTCGTATTCCAGGCCCAGCTGGATCGCCTCGGCGACGTCGCGGCCGCAGCGCCGTTCAATGATGGTGAAGGCGAAATCAATACCGGCGGTGACCCCGCCGGCGGTGATGCGATCGCGGTCAATGACCACGCGCTGGCGCACCGGCTCCGCGCCGAAATGGCGCAGCTGCTCCGCCCAGGCCCAATGACAACCGGCCTTGTAGCCGGTCAGCAGTCCGGCAGCCGCCAGGATCAAGGACCCGGTGCACACGCTGGTGATCAGCTCGGCCGTCTCGCCTTGACGGCGCAACCAGTCCAACACCGCGTCATCAGCCATGATGTCAGTGCAGCCCCAACCGCCGGGCACACAGATCATGTCGTAGCGCGTCTCAGTGTCCATCGTGGCGGTGGGCAGAATGCGGATCACCCCTTCGCTGGCAACCGGATCGAGCGTCTTCCACACCAGCGCGCACTCCGCCCCGGGCATGCGCGCCAGCACCTCGGCCGGACCGGTAAAGTCCAGCTGCGTCATGCCGGGATAGATCAGAAAGGCTATGCGGAAGGCGGCGGCGGTCATCGACGGCTCCAAAACGGCCAAGCTGGGACGGCTCAGCTTAAGGCATCATCCGATCAATCGCGATCGCAATTGATCGGATGAGCTGGCCCGCCGTTTATGGGGCGTCCAATGGTGCTCTAGCCGGTTGGGCAGGCCCGTTGGATGCCAAGAAAGGGACCGGGGGCGCGCCGCCGCACGATCCCCTTCTCAGACCCGCTTATTTGCCGGACTTCATCTCGTCCAAGGTGCCGGCCATGCGCTCTTGCAGCACGGTGAAGGCGTCCTGATTGGCCTTGACGGTCAGGCTGGTAACCTCGCGGACATGGTCGAAGGCATTGCGCATGGCGGTTTGCGCCATTTCCATCTGCTTGGCGGCATTGGCCTCCGGGGTCTTGCCGGAGAAGGCTTCGCCGGCGGCAGAGGACATTTCGTCCATGGCGTCCTTCATCATCGAAACCTGCTTTTCCATCGCGGTCTTGTAACCGTCGAAGGCCACGCGCTGGGCTTCCATCATCGCTTCGAGATTGCGCCGCTGGACGTCGACCAGCTTGGACATGTCGATATTCTGCTTGAACATGTCGGTCATGAAGTCGGCCGGGGAGAAGGTGTCTTTCTTCGTCGCCATAATCTTGGTCCTATGAGTCGGGGGGTGCGGGATGCTATTGTGCAATGCAGCATAAAGCGACGCCCTTATACCCAGGATAGATAGGTGTCAAGGCTGCGGCGGCCAGCCTTTTGCTGCAATGCACAATCAGCGGAACCGGTTTGCGTGTCAGTCCGCTCCGCCTAGGCCGAAGCGGACTCTCAACAGATCAGCGTAATTGACTGATTCGCTTGAATTTCCTATATAGCCTCATGGCCGGTTTACGGATTTCCTCCGGCGCACGGGCCACAGCCCTGTTCAGCGCCCTGGTCTGGCTGGGAGCATGCGCCGCTCCCGGCGCGCCGGATTATGTCCGGATCAAGCCGGTTTATGAATATCGCAACGGTCCCACACCGGTGCCGTTCCCCCGCGCCAAGCCAAGCGATAAGGGGCGGCTGCGCCAAGCCGCCGTAGAGCCCGCGCCGCCGCGGCCGAACGAGCCGCTTGAGCAAGACCCTCGCCGCGACCGGCCTGCCGGCCGCGTGACCGTGCTGCCTGGAGACACGCTGGCCGCGATTGCGCGGCGCCATGATGTGACCGCCCAGGCGCTGATCCGGGCCAATGCCCTGACCGATCCGAACCGGCTTTATGCCGGCCAGCAATTGCAATTGCCCGGTCCGATGCGCACGCACGTCGTGCGCCGGGGTGAGACGGTCAAGGCCATCGCTGATAGCCACGGCCTCACCTGGCGCGCCGTGGCCCGGGCCAACAATTTGACCCCGCCTTACCGCCTCCATGTCGGCCAACAGCTGCACCTGCCGCCACGGGCCCCGCAGGTGGACCAGCGGACCGCACGGGCGGTGATCCCGCCGCCGCTGGCCACGGATTTCGACTGGCCGCTCAGCGGGCCGGTGCTGTCCGGCTTCGGCGACAAGGGGGGCGGCCTGCGCAATGACGGCATCAATATCGCCGCAGCCGCCGGCAGCCCGATCCGCGCCGCCGAGCAGGGCGAGGTGGTCTATGCCGGCGGCGACTTGAAGGCATTCGGCAATCTGGTGCTGATCCGCCATGCCGATGGGTTCATTTCAGCCTATGCCCATGCCAGCCGGATCCTTGTGGACCGCGGCGCCCGCGTGCGCCGGGGCGAAATCATCGCCCATGTCGGCCAGACCGGCCATGTCGCCGAGCCGCAACTGCATTTCGAACTGCGGATGGGCGACAAGGCGGTCGATCCGGTGCGCTATCTGCCCAGACTGACGGCGCAACGGTAACCGGCTTTGCTTGACGCTTCAGGGGCCGGGGCTATAGTGCCGCGCCATTCGCATGCCTATATCCAAGGCAGCATTCACCGTTCAGCCGTAAGGAATGGCGTCTTTCATGGATCTTCTATCGCTCTACGCCCAGGCCGCTGCGCCCGCCGGGGGCGGCTTCCTAGGCCTGCTCGCCCCCATGTTGATTATCTTCGTGCTGTTTTATTTCCTGATGATCCGGCCGCAGCAGCGCCAGATGAAACGGCATCAGCAGATGCTGGAGGCGCTGCGCCGCGGCGATACGGTCGTCACCTCCAGCGGCTTGATCGGCAAGATTGCCAAAATCGAAGAGACTGAGGTGTTGGTGGATTTGGCTGAAAACGTCCGGGTGCGCGTGTTGCGCCAGGCGATCTCGGAGGTTCGCTCCAAGACCGAGCCGGTGAAGACCGAGGAAAAGCCGGCAAAGAAATAAACCTATGCTGAACTTTTCGCGCATCTCCATTGCCCTGATTTTTGCGGTTTGCTTATTTGGCTTGCTCGCCGCGTTCCCGAATGTTCTGAGCCGCCAGCAAGCCGCGGCATTGCCGGACTTTCTGCCCGACAAGCAGCTGACCCTTGGGCTTGACCTGCAGGGCGGGGCGCATCTGTTGCTGGAGGTGCAGACCGACGCGATCATCCAGGACCGGTTGGGGGCGCTGGCCGACGATATCGATGCCACCCTGCGCGAGGACGGCATCCGCAGCCGCCGCCCGCGCATTGAGGACCGCACCGTGATCGCCACCGTGCGCTCGCCTGAGGATGCCGAGCGGGCCGCCCAGGCGCTGTCTGACCTGGAGGCGCCCATCGAGGCCAATCCGCTGGGCCCGGTGGTGCGCGCCGCGGAGGTCAGCACACAAGCCAATCAGGTGCGGGTCAGCTTGACCGAGGCCGGCCTGGAGCGGCGCATCCAAAGCGCCATTGATCAGTCGGTGGAAGTGGTGCGCCGGCGCATCGATGCGGTTGGCACGCGGGAACCGACGATCCAGAAGTCCGGCACCGACCGCATCCTGGTGCAGGTGCCCGGGCTGGGCGATACCAGCGAGCTGAAAGACCTGCTGAACGCCGAGGCGCGTCTGACCTTCCATCTGGTCGATGTTTCGGCTGATCCTGAACGGCCGCCGCCGGGCACCGAGCTGGTCACCGACGAATTCGGCAATCCGCTGGTCATTGAACGGCGCGTTCGCCTGACCGGGGACAATCTGGAAGATGCCCAACCCGGCTTCAATCCGGAAACCGGGCTGCCGGTGGTGAATTTCCGGTTCGACTTTCAGGGCTCGCGCATCTTCGCGGACCTGACCGCGCGCAATATCGGCAAGCCGTTCGCGATCCTGCTTGATGAGGAGGTGATCTCCGCGCCGCGCATCAATACCGCCATCCGCGGCGGCTCCGGCTTCATCGAAGGCAATTTCACCGTGGAGGAAACCGCGCAACTGGCCGCGCTGCTGCGCGCCGGCGCGCTGCCCGCACCGCTAACCGTGGTGGAGGAGCGCACGGTGGGCCCGGACCTGGGCGCGGACAGTATCCGCGCCGGCAAGATCGCCAGCATCATCGGTCTGATCGCGGTGATCGTCTATATCGTGCTGAGTTACGGGCTGTTCGGCGTTGCGGCCAATCTGGCGCTTATCATCAATGTCGCGCTGATCATCGGCATCCTCTCCTTCATCGGGGCAACGCTGACCCTGCCGGGCATTGCCGGCATCGTGCTGACCATCGGCATGGCGGTGGACGCCAATGTGCTGGTGTTCGAGCGTATCCGCGAGGAGGTGCGCGGCGGCAAGCAGCCGTTCCAGGCGGTTGATGCCGGCTATCGTCAGGCGCTGTCGACGATCCTGGATGCCAATATCACCACCCTGATCGCGGCGCTTTTGCTGTTTCAGTTCGGCTCCGGTCCCGTGCGCGGCTTTGCCGTGACCTTGGGGGTCGGCATCGTCACGTCGCTGTTCACCGCGGTGGTGGTAACGCGGCTGTTCTTGACCTTGTGGCTGCGCCGGGCGCGGCCGAAACGTTTGCCTGTTTAAGCGCTGGAAAGGCGTCTGGATGTTGTTGCGGCTGCTCCCTAGCGAAACCAAGATCCCGTTCATGCGCGGGCGACGTCCGGCGCTGATCCTGTCCGCCATTCTGATCGTGGCGTCCCTGGCGCTGTTCGTCACCCGCGGGCTCAATCTGGGCATCGATTTCGTCGGCGGCATCACCATCGAGGTGGGCGCTGAGGAGCCGATCGACCTGTCGGCGATGCGCGGCACCTTGAATGATCTGGGCCTGGGGGATGTCGCCATTCAGTCCTTCGGCTCGCCCACCGAGGCCCTGATCCGGGTGGAGCGTCAGCCCGGCGAGGCGGAGGCCCAGCAAGAGGCGGTGGAGCGGGTGCAGACTGCCTTGAGCGCGCAATTCGACGGCCTAGCCTGGCGCCGGGTTGAGGTGGTGGGCCCGAAAGTATCCAGCGAGCTGGCGCAGAAGGGCGCCTTGTCCGTCGGCTTGGCGGTGATTGCGGTGCTGATCTATATCTGGCTGCGCTTTGAATGGCAGTTCGGCCTGGGGGCGGTGATCGCGCTTGTCCATGATGTGGTGCTGACCATCGGCTTTTTTTCCATCACCCAGCTGGAATTTAATTTGTCGATCATCGCCGCGATCCTGACGATCATCGGCTATTCCTTGAACGACACCGTGGTCGTCTATGACCGGGTGCGCGAGACGATCCGGCGGTTTCGGCGGCTTGAGATGGTTGACCTGTTGAACCTGTCGCTCAATCAGACCCTGTCGCGCACGATCATGACCTCGCTGACCACCTTGCTGGCCCTGTTCGCGCTGTTCTTCTTCGGCGGCTCGGTGATCCGGGGCTTCACCGCGGCGATGATTTGGGGCGTGTTCGTCGGTACCTATTCCTCGGTGTTCATCGCCAGCCCGGTGCTGCTGATGCTGCGCCTGCGCCGGGAAAGTCTGCTGCCCGACGATGTCAAACCCGCCGCCTCCTAAACAGCCGCCCGATATCGGCCTGCAGATGCGGCCGGCCGGCCGCCCCGGCCAACCGTTCATCGACGGCTTCCGGGACGGCGGCTTTCAAATCCAGGGCGAAATCGTCACCGGGCCGCGGCTGATCTGGCCGCAGGCGCACGCGCCCTGGCCCGTGTCTGACTGGCAGGAGATCGCGCTGGACAGCTTCGCGGCCCTGCCCGAAGCGCTTGATCTGCTGTTGATCGGCAGCGGCCCGGCGATGCGCTTGCTACCTCCTGCTGTGGCCGATGGCCTGCGCGCCCGTGGCCTGGCGCTAGAGATGATGGACACCGGGGCCGCCGCGCGCACCTTCAACGTCCTGCTCGCCGAAGACCGCCCGGTCGCCGCCGCGCTTTGGCCGCGGGATCAGCAAACCTGATTCTGGCTTACGCCGCTGCGGCGATATTGTCGCGGCGGGCCAGATAGCTGCGCGCCCGGCCCAGCGCCATCATCGGGAAATAGTGCCGGTAGAGATTGTAGTTGATCATGAAGGCACGCGACAGTTCGGTGGACTGCTGCAGGTCCTGATCCAGCCCTCGGCGCCGAAGATCGATATGCCGGCCGATGCCGTAGCCGGGAAAGCCCGTGCCGGTATAATCCGGCTCGTCCCAGCTGCCGTCCTGCTGCCGCTCGGCCAGGAAGCGCACGCCGCGCTCGACCATGTCCTTGTCCTCCGGCCGGCCGAGCGCCACCAGGGCCATGATGGCCCAGGCGGTCTGGCTGGCGGTGCTCGGCCCGCGCCCGCTCACGGACGGATCCATATAGCTGGCGCAGCTTTCGCCCCAGCCGCCATCAACATTCTGCCGCGCGCGCAGATACGCCGCCGCTTTCAGCAAGGCCGGGTCGCGCATGTCCTGGCCCAGGGCGCGCAGGGCCGGCAGGGCAGCCGCGGTGCCGTAGATATAATTCACGCCCCAGCGGCCCCACCAGCTGCCGTCCGCTTCCTGCTCAGATTTCAAGTAGGCGAGACCGCGGGCGACGGTGGGATCCTCCGCGCCATAGCCCATGGCAGCAAAAGCCTCCAAGGCGTGGGCGGTGACGTCGATCGACGGCGGGTCCAGGGCTTCGCCGAAATCGCAGAACGGGATGGCGCACAGGATCTTCTTGTCATTGTCCTTGTCGAAGGCCGCCCAGCCGCCATTCTTGCACTGCATCGCCCGCATCCAGGCGATGGCGCGGTCCAGCGCCTGGGGCAGGCCGCGCGCCTGCCATTTCGGATCCTGGCGGTAAGGCGCCAGCACCAGCACAGCCACGGCCGTGTCATCGACATCGGGATAGCGGGCATTTTCATATTCGAACGCCCAGCCGCCCGGTTCCACGCCCTTCACCTTCACGCACCAATCCCCCGGCGTGCGCACCTCTCGCGCCAGCAGCCAGTCGATCGCCTGATCGACACGCTCCCGCACCGCATCGGTGCGCTCCGCATCGGCCAGCGCCAACAGCGTCAGCACGGTGTCCCACACCGGCGAGACGCTGGCCTGAACATAGGTGCCGCCGTCTCTGTCATAGGACCAGCGCGGATCCTTCAAAGCGCCCAGGGCCTTGGCCATGACCGGATGATCATGAGCATAGCCGTGGGCATGCAGCGCCATGATCGAATAGATCCAGGGCGGCTGGATGCCGCCCCATACGCCGTCGGCATCTTGATGGTAGAGGATCCATTGCAGGCAGCGCTTGATCGCGGTCTTGCGGGCGATGCCCAGGCCCATGCTCTGGGCCATATGCAGCAGCCGGTCGGCCTTCAGGAAGAAATTGTCCAGGGACAAAAAGGGCGGCTGCTTGGGATAGGAATAGTCATGCGCCTCCCGCCCGTTCGGGAACAGCGCGTCCAGCCGGCGCTCAGCCGGAAGCGGGCGAGAAAAGCGCGCGGCGCTGAGCACCGCGATCGGCACCAGCGTCGCCCGCGCCCAGGAGGAGAAATTGTAGATGGAGAAGGTGAACCAGTCGGGAAAGAAGATCACCTCAGGCGGGATATTGGGCGTATGCTGCCATGGCCATTCGCCGATCAGCGCCAGCCAATAGCGGGTAAAGACGCGGATCTGGCTCAGGCCGCCGCGCGCCATGATCCAGCCGTGCGCCCGCACCAGCGCCTCGTGATCGGCACTGAAGCCTGCGCAGCGCAGCGCGGCATAGCATTCCACCGTGGTGTTGATGTCCCCGGCGGTGGCGTTCTTGTAGACCTCCCAGGAGCCGTCCTCGCGCTGTTCGTTCAGGATCGCGCGCGCCAGCTTCGGTGTCAGCGGGTGATCGTCATAGCCGATGACGTGCAGCGCCAGCAGCCACTGCGCCTCCATGCACATGTTGGACTGCAGCCGGCCGACCCAATAGCCGTCCGCGGCCTGATGGTCGGCACTCCACCGCACGGCGTCGTCGAGCACCGTGTCGATCGTCTGCAAAACAGGCTGGTTCATGCGGGCACTCGCAGGCTAGGCAGGGGCTTCTGACGGCAAACTGCCGCGTGTGATAGCGGGAAATCACCGAAAAAGGGAGGGGTGGATGCGTCTGATCACCATTCTGTTGACATTTTGTGGCATTCAGGCCGCGGTCGCGCAGGACTGGCGGCACCCAACTTTGGATGGCCCGCCGCCGATCATCATCGCCCACCGCGGCGCCAGTGGCTATTTGCCGGAGCATACGCTGGCGGCCTATGCGCTTGCCATCGATTTGGGCGCGGACTTCATCGAGCCCGATCTGGTGATGACCAAAGATGGCCATCTGGTCGCACGGCACGACGATTATCTGTCGACCACCACCGATGTCGCCGAACGGGAGGCGTTTGCGGATCGCCGGCGCACCCAAGACGGTCGCACGGATTGGTTCGTCGAGGATTTTACCTTAGCAGAGATCAAGCAATTGCGGGCGCGCCAGCCGTTTCCAGGCCGCGACACGGGCTTTGACGGTCGCTATACGGTACCCACGTTCGAAGAAATCCTCGACCTGGTCCAAGCCAAACAGGCCAAGACCGGCCGGCGCATCGGCATCTATCCCGAAACCAAAAAGCCCAGCCGCTTTGCCGCGGTGGGGTTGGACATGGCGCCGGCCCTGGCCAGGGCATTGCAAGAGCGCGGTATGGCTGGCCGCGAGGATCCGGTGTTTGTGCAATCGTTTGAGCCGGAAATATTGCAACGGCTGGACAGTCTGATCGACACCCGCCTGATCCTGTTGGTTTATGCCGAAGCCGATGGCACGCCCCATTTGGCGTTTGAAGCGTTCGCAGACGTCATCGACGGGGTCGGGCCCGCGAAGTCGCTGCTGGTCACGCCGACCTACGAAGACAGCGGCTTCGTCGCGCGAGCCCATGCCCTGGGCTTGCCGGTGCATGCCTGGACCCATCGCGCCGATCGGGTGCCTCCGGGCATTGCTGACAGCCGCGATGAGTTGCGCGTGTTGTTCGGCTTGGGCATCGACGGGATTTTCACCGATTTTCCAGACATGGCGCGGACGGTTCGGGCGGTGGAAAGGCTGCGCTGAGCGCCAGACCCAGCAGCGGCTGCCCACGCACCGCCATTGCCCGTCGCCGTTCAAGACGCCCGTTGAGGCGAGCGTCTTGAAGGGCCTGTCGTCCGGCGCCAAGAGGCGGGCAGGTCAGCCGTTCGACTCTGGCCGACCCGACCGGACAGGGCGCGTACAGCGCTGCGCCTCGCATTAAGCGCGCTTGGACGGATCCAGCGCGGCGCTGACCAGGAACAGCACATGATCGCGGTGCGCCCGGGTCTCCAAGTCCGGCCGGCCGGACTGTTCCATCCATCGCTCGATCTGCTTCAGCGAAGCCAGCGCGGCTGAGCGGGCGACATGATCATATTTGTGGTCCTGAGCCACCTTGGCCAGCCGCTTGGCATAGTCGATCTGCAGCATCTGCCGCTGGGTGTTCACCGCGCCGTCCAGATCCGCTTCGAACACGGCCTTGGACAGGTCCATGATCATGTCGGCGGCGGCATAGTCATTGCCGTATAGGCGGCTGTCGGTGATCCGGCGCAGCGTATTGGGATGCAGCAGATGGTTCAGGATATCGCCCTGGATCGCCAGCACCCGGCCGTGCAGTTCGGGATCCTCATTGCGGCTGAAATGGTCAAAGCCGCGGCGCTGCTGCTGCAGATGGTTCAGCAGATCCTCCGGTGCTGCAAAAGCGTCCGGCGCGAACAGATGCTCCGCCAGGGCAGCCATGGCGCGCTTCTGCTCCTCATAGGCCACCGGCGTGAAGGGCTGGCCGTCGCCGCCATCTTGATCGGTGAAGGCGCGGTCCTGATGCACGCCGCCGACATAGCGGGAAATCACCCGGGCGGCGGTATTGTGGATGCCGGTGAGGACCAAATAGGCGTTGCGCAGTTCGTGCCAGGACTGGCCGGGCTGGGCGTAGCGGGCCTTGATCTCCCCCATGGTGTCTTCCACCAGGGCAATCTGGTTCAGGGCAAAGCCGATGGCATCGTCGGACATGTCGCCGATCATCACCCGTGGATCATTGCCGCGCCCGGGGCTGCGCATATCATCGGCATCATTGCCGAACGCCAGCTCCGGTTCGGTGGAGCGGTTCAGCAGCGTGGTGCGCTTGGCCGCATCCTCCAGATCCGGATCATAGCCGAACGCGATGGCCCAATGATCATAGGGGCCGGGGCGGATGTCGTAATAATGCCCCTGCGGCTCGTCCGGCAGCGCCAGATTGATCGCCGGATAGTCCATCACCGAGCCGGTGACGACGCCGTCGGTGGCCGCGCGGTCGCCCAGAGTCTGCAGATCATGCAGTTGGCTGGCGCGCATATTGTGGTTCAGTCCCAGGGTATGGCCGATCTCGTGCAGGGTCAGCCGCATCAGCGACTCCTCCACGATCCGCTTTTTCTGGTCGGCGGAGGCTTGGTGGGCGCTCAGCACGGTCTGGCCGAACAGGCTGGTCAGCTGCATCTGATGGCCGTTGCTGCAGGTCAGCTGCGGCGCGCCGTCCGGTCCGGTCAGCTGCGGGCCCACCGGCAAGCCGCGGCCGGCCAGGTCGAACAGTTCGTCAAAGATCAGCCGATTGGTCACATAGACATTTTCCAGCATGATATCCGCCCCCAGGATCTGACCGGTGCGCGGATTAACGAAGTTCGGGCCGTAGCCGCCGAACGGCGGGCGCGGGGAGGACGTCCAGCGCAGCACATTATAGCGGATGTCCCCGGCGTCCCAGTCGGCATCATCGGGCTGTTCCTTCACCACGATCGCATTCTTGAAGCCGGCGGATTCAAACGCCTCATTCCAGGCCAGGGCGCCCTTGCGGATGGCATCGCGATACTCGTGCGGCGTGGTGTTTTCGATCCACCAGACGATCGGCTCGACCGGTTCGGACAGGTCCGCCTCGGGATCCTTCTTCACCAAATTCCAGCGGTCGATCAGGTCGCGATAGGGCGTCGGGCCGTGATCGGTCAGATCGGTGACGCGGGTGAAGAAATAGCCCACGCGCGGATCGTCGATGCGCGGTGTAAAGCCGTTCTCGGGCATGGCGATCAGCGTGTGCTGCAGGCTGACCGTGACCGAACGCGGGTCGGTCACCGCCCGGCTGCCGCGCACCTTGGGCTTGTCATTGGTATAGACATAGTCGACCCGGACATCGACATTGTCCGGATAGGCGTGCACATCGGCGATCTTGGAGCGGTCCTTGGCCAAGGACCCCAATTCGAACCGGTCGCCATTGCCATTGGGCCGCGGGCTGGGGCTGACCTGGTGCAGCGATTCGGTCAGGAACAGATCATCGGCCTTGATCAGGATGCGACCGGTCTGCTCATCCTCCGCGACGATTTCGGCGCTACCGAGCACCGCGGGTGAGATATTGGCATCGGCCGCGCGCGACAGCGGATTGTCCGGGTCGAAATAATAGCCGCTGTTCTCTTCGACAAACTCGATCCGATTGAAGTAGCGGCGTATCGAGAACACCGCATTGTCGCGGAAACTGCCGCGGAAATGGCCGGCCTCCAGCGGTCCATCCAGGGTGTGGGTGAAATAGATGAACTCCTGGTCGATCTGATCGGCGGCCAGTTCCAAATGCACTGCGCCGGTGTCCGGATCGCGGTAGAAGGTCATCAGCCCGGTGATCACGTCATGGCCGTCGATGATTGTCTCAAGGCCGTCCGCTTCCGGCTCCGCCTCCTGCTCAGCGGCCTCCGCCGGCTCTTTATCGTGGGCGCAACCGCAGCCGTGCGCGGTTTGCTCAGCTGGCTGTGCGGGTGGCGTTGCGGGCGGATGGGCGCTCGCCGGTTGCGTGGCGACTGCGGCCATCACCAGCCAGCCGCTCGTCAAAAGCAAACGTGTCATGGACTTCCCCTTGAATGTGCAGCACGTAAGAGTCCGCCTGACTGTGCCAACTCGGTCTGCCCCGGGCAAGCCAATGACGGGCCGAACAGGCATCAAACCATGGTTGGGGGTTGGTTCGGGCCGCGTTCATCTTACCTGTGCAAGATGGAAAGGTCCTCATCAGGAGTCCTGTCATGAAACGGATTATTGCATTGGCCGCCACGGTAATGGCTTTGTCCACCGGCGCTAATGCGCAGCAGATCGACATCCAGTTCTCCAAGCATCTTCAGAAGCACTTGGATAGCATCGCGCGCGTGGAACAGCGCAAGGAAGAGGCCTTCCGCCGCACCGGCCTGCCTGAACGCAATCCAGTGCGCTCGGTGTTTCGCTTTAACGATGCCCGCACCGCCGGGACGCAGTGGGCCGGTGAGCAGCTGATCCCTCAGGTGGAGAATTATGATTTGCCGACCCTGTTGCGGCGCTTGATCGAAGACAATTTGCTGCGCGCGGACGTGGGCTTTGACGGCACCATCCGGCTTGAGGTGGACAAATTCCGCATCACCAATGCCGATGTGGCGGCGCTCCGCGGCGTCAACACCTACGCCAAGGGCCGGATCAGCCTGATCAGCCCGGACGGCGACGTGTTGGAGAGCCATAAGGTTCGGACCAATTTCGTCACCGATCCGACCGTGGATCCCTCCTATACCGGCGACAAATATGCGTTCCTGGAGACCGACCCGGTCAACCGCATCGGGCCATTGGCCAGCCAGTTCGTGGAAAAGGCCTTGGAGCGGGCTTTCCCGGAGCATCGTGAGGATATTCACGGGCCGGTGATCGTCAGCCTGATCACCGGTGCATCGACCCAGGTCTTCGTGCCCGGGCGCTTTTAGGATGCGCGGGCGGCGACGCATCCTCCTGGCGTTGGCCGCCGTCCTGGCAACAAGCGGAGCGGCGGCGGCTGAACAGGTTCAGGTGCTGCTCTCCGACCGGTTGGCCGCACAGCAGGATCGCATCAGCCTGATGGAACAGCGCCAAGCGCTGTTCCTGCGCAACCGGATCAAATTTGCCCTAAGCCCCGCACGGTTGGCCGAAGAGGAGGCGCGGACGGAGCAGGCGGATTATCAGATCGATCACTTGCTGCGCCGGATCTTGGAGGATGCCTTGGTGCAGGCGCAGATCCGCTTTGAGGGCACCGTGCAGGTCACGTTAGAACGCCTGAGCGTTCCGGATTTCCCCGCCGCCGCCGTTGCCGGCGCGGTGTTGTCCGCGCGGGGCACGGTGCGGTTGATCGCGCCGGATGGCACCGTGCTGGAAAGCCACCAGGTTGGGGTGCCCTATATTCGCCGGATCACGCGCAGCTTCCGCTATGACGGCCCGCATACCGACTTTCTGCCGGTGGAGGAGCGGGCGCGCCTTCTGCCGATGCTGACCTATTTCGCCGAAGCCGTCCTTGAGGCCGTGTTTCCCGAACGGGAGGACGCTATTCCCGGCGCGATCACCCTTCAGCGCCGGGTGTTCTAGGGCCCTTTCACCCGATTACGCGCGAGCGCGATTGATCGGATCATGCCTAGCGTAAAACCTGAAACCGCTTTTTGAACGCCGTTTTGAACGCCTCGCATCCCTCGGCCGGGCCTTTGGCTTCTTCGATTGACGCGGTGTTCGCCAGCCTTATCCGCGCCATGACCCGATCTTCCGGGCCGTCGGACAAGGCATTGATCCGCGCCTCGGCGGCCACATAGAAATCTTCAATATCGACTGGGTCGAGCTGACAATGCCGCGCCATGCCGATAATCTCGCCAGCGTCAGCGGCTATGCGTTGAATAGCGATATCTGTATTGCGCTCTGCGGCCGCTGCCGCAGAGGCGCTCACAAGCAAAATGGCCAAGGCCCAGTTCATCACGCCCACTCCTTTACCCGGCAACACAGGGCAAAGCCGCTTTTTGCCGCCCCAGTGCCGGCCAGGCAAGAACTAAAACGGAACTGAGACGGGCTCACTAAGGTCCCTTGCCGGCGTTAACGGGCTTCAAACCCGGGGTGCGGCAAATTCGACCCATGTCGCACAAGGTCCGCTCCGCTCCGACTTGGCTGATCGCCGCTCTCGTTGGCGCCGTTGGTTTGGCGGCGGTGACCCTGGCAACCTGCTGGCCGCGCCCTGGTGCGCCGGTGTGGGTGCTATACGGCGCGTCGGCCAGCCGCGCGGACCGCTTGGGCATAGCGGTAACCGCCGGCGGCCGGATCATCTCGCAGCGCGCGGATGGCGCAGTCCTTGCCGTGTTCGACGAGCCGGGGTTCGTCTGGCGCCTGCGCCGCGCTGGGGCGGTGGCAGCGCTTGATGCCGCCGGAACCGCCGGCTGTCGCGGCCGTGTTGGCTTTGATCGGGTGTTTGCCCGGCCAGCGAAACGTGACCGCTCTGTTAACCAAACCATCACTTCCACGACGGAAGGATAAGCCTGATCTCGCCGCTGCTCCCTCGCAGCGGTTCCGACTGTGGATACAGGCTTCACCATGGGTGCTTTAGAATCTCTCCAGAAGAGAATCGGTGGTCTCTTCTTGATCTATTTGTGGGCGCATCTTGTCACCGTTCCATTGATGGGCCTCGTCTTAGACCAGCCCGTTCTCGGCGCAATGTTGCTGACGCTGTTTTTCTGCGGCGCCGCACAAGTCGTGTTTGCTTGGCAGGGATCAGGGCCGGCTTATCGGGCCACTGCTACGGTGGCTTCGGCGGGCATCGTGGCGTCGATGGTCTACATGCTGCGCGGCCACCCGTTTCAGATCGATATGCACATGTATTTCTTCGCCGCGCTGGCATTGTCTGCGGCCTTTATTGATCGGGCCGCCTTGGTCGCAGCCGCGGCCTTCGTTGCGGCGCATCATTTGATCTTGAACTTCACGGTGCCGGCGTTCGTGTTTCCAGACGGGGCGAATTTCATCCGGGTGCTGTTTCACGCGATTGTCTTGATCGCGGAAACCGCTGGCCTGATCTACATCGTCGACCAGGTGCAGCGGGCGTTCGGGCGCACCGATCAGGCTCTGCGCGAAGCCGAGACTGCCGCACAGGACGGCCTGGCGCGCGCGGCGGAAGCCGAAGCGGCGCAAATCGAGGCAACAGCGGCGCGCGATGCGGCCCAGGCGGCGACGCAGGGCGTGGAGGCCGCGCGGGCGGAATTGGAATCCCTGGGGCAGAAGCAACGAGATCTGGTGGCAGCGCAATTGACCGATCTGAGCCAGGCGGTGGAACAGGCTCTGGCCGAGGCGGTCGGCCGGGTCTCCGATCAGACGCGGCAATCGTTGGGAGCCGCTGACCGGCTGCGCCAGTCCACCGACAAGGTGGCAGGATTCGTCCAAGACGCTGCCGGCGCCTCGGACACGGCGCGGCAGAATACCAGCACCGTGGCCTCGGCCGCGGAACAGCTGAAAGCCTCGATCGACGAGATTTTGCGGCAGATCCAGGGCACCAATGACCGCATTCAGCGCACGCAGGGAACGGCGCAGGAAACCCAGCAGACCGTGCATGGCCTCACGGAAGCGGCGACGCGTATCCGCCAGGTGGTCGGCCTGATCGACGAGATTGCCGAACAGACCAATTTGTTGGCGCTCAACGCCACGATCGAGGCCGCCCGCGCCGGTGAGGCCGGTAAGGGCTTTGCTGTCGTTGCCGGCGAGGTCAAGTCGCTGGCCAACCAGACGGCGAAATCGACCCAGGAAATCAGCGGCTTTGTGGATGATATGCTGGCGGTGGTCGATCGCGCCGCCACAGCGATTACGGAGATCGGCCGGCAGGTCAATGAAGTCGCCGACGCGGCCAATTCCATTGCCGCTGCCGCTGAACAACAAGGCGCTGCCACCGGCGAGATCGCGCGGTCGATCCTGCAGGCAACGCAGAGCGTGGAAACCGTCGGACGCCATGTCGGTGCCGTCGCTGACGAGGCGCAGGGCAATGCCGGACTGGCCGCGGAAATGGTGGAGCAAGCGGAGCGGATCAATTCCGAAGTCGGCGCTATTCAAGACGAGATTGGCAGCCTGATCCGGACCGTCACGAGCCGCACTGGTCCCTCCTCCTAAGGGCCGAGAGCTGTACAATCTCGCGGGACTTCACAGTGTCACAAAAAATTAAACTGCGCCCCGCGCTGAACGCTCGCAATCGCGCAAAAAGATGGACACGGCAGGCGCAATAGAAATTCTTCAGTCGTTTCAAAATGTGCGTCGATCCTGTTTTCTGCCTTAGCGTTTGAGAGCTTTCGCCAATCCGATGACAGCCGTTGCGCCGGCGCCGATTTCAGCGCTGCGAAAAGCGATTTCTGCAAGGCCCATGACTTTTCATTCCCGATCGGTTAGGCTAAGGGCCGCGTTGCGGGGGGCGCTGACCGGCGCCTGCTGACGTTCCTGATTCATCTGAACCAAATGAAAGGGTCTGCCATGAGCGGTGCAAGGCCAATGGTCGCGTCTAAGCGGCCCCGGCAAAAAGTTGGGCATGACCGTCCAAAGGCACAGGATTTCGGGCAAAACCCCACCTCTGTGCGCGATACCGACCATTATCAGGCGGAGTATGTGCAAAGCTTTGTCGAAAAGTGGGACGAATTGATCGATTGGGACGCGCGCGCCGACAGCGAGGGGCGCTTTTTCATCGACATGCTGCGCGCGCGTGGCAAGGAAAGCGTGCTGGATGTGGCCACGGGCACCGGCTTTCACTCCGTGCAATTGCAAAAGGCCGGGTTTCAGGTCACCAGCGTGGACGGGTCTGCAGAGATGCTGGCCAAAGCGTTTGAAAATGGTTGCCGGCGCGGCCTGATCCTGAAAACCGCCCATGCCGATTGGCGCTGGCTGAACAGGGATATTTTGGGCAAATATGATGCCATCATTTGCCTGGGCAATTCCTTCACGCACTTGTTCGACGATGATGATCGCCGTCGCGCCCTGGCGGAATTCTACGCCGCCTTAAAGCATGATGGGGTGCTGATCCTGGATCATCGCAACTATGACCGTCTGCTCGATCACGGTCAGGCGTCCCGCCATAAATATTATTATTGCGGCGATCAGGTCACCGCGGAACCGGAATATGTGGACGATAGCCTGGCGCGCTTTAAATACTCCTTCCAGGATGGCTCGGTCTACCATCTGAATATGTACCCGCTGCGCAAGAAATATATGCGCACGCTGATGCGCCAGGTTGGCTTTCAGCGCGTGAAAACCTACGGGGATTTTCAGGAAAGCTTTGAGGATACCGAGCCCGATTTCCTTATCCACGTTGCGGAGAAAGCCTATCATGAAAGCTGAGATGTCCGCCTCTTCCCGAGTTGCCGAAGATTATTATGACAGTGCGGATGCCGATGCCTTCTACGCCACCATCTGGGGCGGTGAAGATATCCATGTCGGGCTTTATGATCCGCCGGATCTGCCGATCCGCGCGGCCAGCCACGCCACCGTGGAGCACATGGCCCGAACCGTGGGACCACTCAGCTCGGACAGCCACGTGCTCGATCTCGGTGCGGGTTATGGTGGCGCGGCGCGCTATCTGGCCGAACGGTTCGGCTGCTCGGTGACCTGCTTGAACATCAGCGAAACCCAGAATGCGCACAATCGCAAGCTGACCGAGGCGGCCGGCTTGGCCGACAAGGTGACGGTCCTGCACGGCACCTTCGAGAGCGTCCCGGCCGACGATGCCAGTTTCGATGTCGTTTGGTCGCAGGATGCCCTGTTGCATTCCAGTTGGCGCGAGCGTGCCTTAGCCGAGGCGGCGCGCGTGCTCAAGCCAGGCGGTCAGCTTATCTTCACCGATCCGTGCCAATCCGATGACTGCCCGGCCGGCGTGCTGGATGCGGTGCTCGACCGCATCCACCTGGACAGCCTGGGGTCCTTCGCCTTTTATCGCCAGGCCGCGGCCAAGCATGGGCTGGCTGAGAAAGGTGTGGAGGACTTGACCGTGCATTTGGGGCGGCATTACGCCCGCGTCAGACAGGTATTGGAAAGCCGGTATGAGGAAATGACGGCGAAATCATCCAAGGCCTATGTCGACCGCATGATCGCCGGCCTGCAGCATTGGGTCGACGGCGCGTCCCGCGGCTATCTGGCCTGGGGCATCTTGCACTTCGTCAAGCAGCCGTAACGCTGTCGATGCGTGCGGAGAATGGCTGGCTTAAGGGCCTGAACCCGACGGTCGCCCTTGTGTCCAAGGGCGTCATCGCCGTCTTTGTGCTGTTCGGCGTGTTGATGACCGACACCGCCTCGGTCACCTTCACCGCCTTGAAGGACAATATCATCGCCGCGGTCAGCTGGCTTTATATCGGCGGCGTGGCGGTGGCGCTGGTCATCGTCTTGTGGCTGATGGTCAGCCGCTTCGGCGCGATCAAGCTGGGCCGGCCGGAGGACAAACCGGAATTCTCGTTGTTCGCCTGGTTCTCCATGCTGTTCGCCGCCGGCATGGGCATCGGGCTGGTTTTCTGGAGTGTGGCCGAACCGATCACCCATCTGCACGGCACGCCGTTTTCGCCGGCGATAGACAATGAGCGCGCCGCGGAAGTGGCGCTGCGCGTGACCTATTTTCACTGGGGCCTGCACCCCTGGGCGATCTATGCCCTGGTCGGCATGATCTTCGCCTATTTCGGTTTCCGCCGCGGGCTGCCGCTGACCGTGCGCTCCGCTTTGTACCCGCTGATCGGCGACCGCATCTACGGGCCGATCGGCCATGGCGTCGACATCTTGTCGATCTTCGCCACCACCTTCGGCGTCGCCACCTCGCTGGGCTTCGGTGCAGCGCAGATCAATACCGGTTTGAACGCCCTGTTCGGGGTGGAGATTTCGTTGGGCTTTCAGCTGATGATCGTGGCGGTGATCACTGGCTTTGCCGTGATCTCGGTGGCGTCCGGCCTGGACCGCGGCATCAAGCTGTTGAGCGAGGGCAATCTGTGGCTGTCGATCGGGCTGTTGGGCTTTGTGCTGGTGTTCGGGCCCACCGCCTATCTGATCGAGAGCTTTCTGCAGGCGACCGGGGATTATTTGCAGAATATCGTCTGGATGAGCCTGTGGACCGATGTGAATATGAATCGCGGCTGGCAGGCGGATTGGACGACCTTTTACTGGGGCTGGTGGATTTCCTGGTCACCGTTCGTCGGCATGTTCATCGCGCGCATTTCGCGCGGGCGCACCATCCGGGAATTCCTGTTGGGCGTCTTGTTCGTGCCCACCGTGCTGACCTTCTTATGGTTGGCGATCCTGGGCGGCACCGCCTTGCATGTGGAGCTGTTCGAGGGCGGCGGCATCGCCCAGGCGGTGGATGAGGATATCACGCTGGCGCTTTATGCCATGCTGGAGCGGCTCGATCCCGGTCTGCTGGGCTCGTTGATCGCCGGGCTGGCGACCTTGCTGATCGCGACCTATTTCATCACCTCATCGGATTCCGGCACCTTGGTGGTCAACACCATCTTGTCGGTGGGTGATCCCAATCCGCCGGTTGGACACCGCGTGATCTGGGGGATCAGCGAGGGCGCTGTCGCTGCGATCTTGTTGGCCGCGGGCGGGTTGGCCGCGCTCCAGGCCGCAGCGATTTCCGCAGCCTTGCCATTTTCGATCATCTTGATCTTCATGACCGCGGGCTTTCTGCGCGCGGTCACCCAAGAGGTGCCGAAATCGCCACGCTGAGCGGCCGGCTTGCGCGGCGAAATGTCCCTATGGCAAAGGGGCGCTTCGTCTTGACCGAAAGGCTTCGCCGTCCGTGACCCCGCTTGCCATCAGTCTGGAGGATGTCCGTGCCGCAGCCCGGACCATCCAGGACGCCATCGTCCGCACCCCGTCCGACCAGTCTTACACTCTGTCCGCCATGACCGGGGCGGATATCCGCCTGAAGTTCGAAATTTTCCAATTCACCGCCTCCTTCAAGGAGCGCGGCGCGCTGAACCGGCTAAGCGCGTTGAGCGCGGAGGAACGCGCCCGCGGCGTGATTGCCATGAGCGCGGGCAATCATGCCCAGGGCGTGGCCTATCACGCCACCCGTCTGGGTATTCCTGCCACCATCGTGATGCCGCGCGGCACCCCCTTCACCAAGGTCAAGCGCACCGAGGAACTGGGCGCGGAGGTGGTGCTGATCGGCGACAGCCTGGACGAGGCGCGGGCGGAGGCTGAGCGCATCCGCCAGGAGCGCCAACTGGTGTTCATCCACCCATATGATGATCCGCTGATCATGGCGGGCCAGGGCACGGTCGCGTTGGAATTTCTCGACCAGGAGCCGGATATCGATACCCTGGTGATCCCCATCGGTGGGGGCGGCTTGATCGCGGGATGTGCGGTCGCTGCTAAGGCGCTGAGACCGGACATCCGCATCTTGGGGGTTCAGTCAGAGGCGTTTCCCGGCATGAAGGCGGCCCTGGCCGGGCAGGAAATCAAGCCCGTGCGCCAAACTGTTGCGGAAGGCATTGCCGTGAAGCAGCCGGGCAAGCTGACACGGGACGTGGTCCGCCGGCTGGTCGATGACATCTTGATCGTTTCGGAGGATCGCATCGAGGAGGCCATCGACCTGTTCATGGAAATCGAAAAGGTTGTGGTGGAAGGGGCCGGGGCCGCCGGCCTGGCCGCAGTGCGTCAGTTTCCGGACTTGTTTGAGGGGCGCAAGGTGGGCCTGGTCGCCTGTGGCGGCAATATCGACCCGCGCACCTTGGTCGCCTGCGTCATGCGTGGACTGGTGCGCGACGGTCGCATGTGCCGGTTGCGCGTGGCCACCTTGGATCAGCCCGGTGCCCTGGCGCGGGTCACGACCGCCGTCGCCGAAGCCGGTGGCAATATCATGGAAGTCTATCATCAGCGGCAGTTCGCCGCCACGCCGGTGAAATATACCGAGATTGAACTGGTCATAGAGACCAAGGACCGGCGCCATTCAGAGCGGGTGATTCGCGCCTTGCAGGATCAGGGCTTGGAGGTGAGCAACACCTCCAAGCTGGAAGGCTTTCGGACCTGAGGCGGACTTACTGGCTGTTCAACGCCACCTCATAGTTGGCGTTCGGGCCGACCTTGAAGCCACAGCGGCCCTCGGCATCCATTTTCTCAAACGGGCACATCGACCGGCTGCCCATGGCATCGCCGACAATCTGCAATTCCGCGCGATCATCGGTCTCCACGGTGCAGCTGCCGACCACAAGATCCTTGAGCACCAGCGACGCGGTGCTCATGGTGCCGCGGCCATTTTCCTGCCGGGTCTTCTGACGGTCGCGGCTGTCGGTCCAATTGCAGGAAATGCTCCAGCTGCCCTTGCCGGACAGATCGAGAACCACGGTATCGGCGTGAGCGGCCACCGGCGCCAAGACCAGTGCAAGGCCGGTCGCGACGGCACCGAGACGGACGGATTTGCGCATGGCAGACATTCCTTTTCTCCCCTAACGTAAAGGACCGGATCATTATACCATTGCTTCATCGCGCAAGTCATGCCGCTCGGCATCGGTCGCAGGAAAAATGATCCGTGCCGCCCCGCAGCCGGCGCGATCCTCGATCCTCGCCATCTGACATCGGACCGTTGCGCGGCTTGCTGCCGCTGGGGGGGGCGACGCGCGCGGCCCGCTGCGCCTGTCCGCCCAAGCAATCGGAGCGGTCTGATTTCGCGGCCTGACGCACATGGCTGACACGCTCAGCCGGTCTCCGGAGAGCCGTCGGTCAAGGCCGCGCAGAGGGCCGGTTCCACCGGCCCCGCGCGCCAGCCCAGGCGGGTTTTGGCGTGGCTGCTGTCGATCCGGCGCGCATACTTGACCAGGCGCACGCCCTCAAGGCTTGCCACCGGCGGCTGACCGGTGGCCGCCGCCACGCCGCCGGCCAGCCGCGCCACCGAATTGGCCAGCCAATAGGGCAGCTGGCGCCGCGGCATCGGCTTGGCCGTATAGGGCGCGACCAGATCCATGACCTGCTCAAAGCTTAGATGACTGCCGCCCAACAAGAAGCGGTCACCGGTCCGGCCGTGTTCGGCTGCCAGAAGGTGCGCGGCGGCGACATCGGCCACCGGCGCCATATTGAACAGGCACGGCAAGTAGGCCGGGGGCGGCGCGGCGATGAGGTCCGCCAGCATCTTACTGGGCGGGGTAAGGCCGCGATCGCCTGGCCCGACCGGTATCGTCGGATAGACGATCCGCACCGGCACGCCGGCTGCCGCGGCGGCCCGCGCCAGCTGCTCGGCCCGCCATTTCGAGCGGGTATAAGGTCCCGCCATCGCGGTCAGCGGTGGCAGCGGTTGATCTTCCGCGATGGCCGAAGGGTCCGGGTCATTCCAACCGCGCAGGATCACTTCCGTGGAGGTATGCACCACCGCCTCGGGTCGGCTGCGCGCCAGGCAAGACAATAAGGTGCTGGTGCCGGCGACATTGACATGGGCATAGCAGCGGGGGTCGCGCTGCCAAAGGTGCGTGATCGCGGCCAGGTGGAAAACCCAGCGCGCGCCCTGTGCTGCAGCGGCCAAGCTGTCGGCATCGGCCAGGTTGGTTGCCATGTGTGTCACGCCGTCGATCGTCTGGGGCAGGGGCGCGGGATCGACCACGCGCACCTGCCAGCCGCGCGCAACCAATTGCTGCACAAGGTGCCAGCCGATAAAGCCGCAGCCACCGGTTACCATTGCGATTGCGCTCATGCCGCCTCGCGTCGCTCACACACCAGAAGCCCGCTGTCATATCCAGCGCCCGCGATCAACTGCTGGTCGGTCAACACGGCCGCGGTCGCACCGGATAGATGGCCCGCGCCCTGATACAGGCGCTGCGCGTCTCCGTCGGGCCGGATGCGCACGATCTGACTGGGCGCGGTGCCAATCAGGCCGGCGCGAAACAGCGCGTAGCGCAGCAGCCGCGGATGGCCCGCGCTGATCACGCCGCTAGGGGCGATCGCCAAATTGTCCGGCGCATGCGGCACAGGCACAGGGCTCAGCGGCCGTGCGTTCCAGCGACCGTCAGGATGCTGTTCTATGGCCAGCCGGCTCACTCGCCCCGCCCGTGTCTCTGCCACCCACATCAGGCCGCGCTCAGGGTCTATAGCCAAGCCGTTGGCGAACACCAGGGCGTCAGCGAGGCGTTCAAGCCGGCCGTGCTGCGCCACCAAGACGGCGCCGCTGGCGGCCCGGCGGGCATTCTCCCATAACCGATCAGGCCCGCCACAGGCGCGGCGATCCAGGCTGACAAACACGGTTTGCGCAGACGGCGCGGCCAATCCGTTGGCACTGCAAAGCCGGCGGTCTCTGAGCCGCTGAACCAGGCTGATCTGGCCATCGGCCAGGCGCCATTGCACCAGGTCCACCGGCGCTTGCCGGTCCGATCCGTGCCGGTCCAAACTGAACAGATGGATGTCCGCCCCCGCACCATGCACGGCTAAGCCGTGGGCACGCACGCCGCGAACCAGGCTGTCGGCTTGCAAGGCCGCGCCCGGCGCCAAGGGGAGGGTCAGGCGGTAAAGCCCTCCGGCCGGTGGGTTTGGGTGCCGACGGTCATAGGCGGCCAGAAACAAGCTGTTGCCGGCCTGGGCGAGAGCTTCAATTCCCGTTAACGGCCGGCCCTCAGCCACAACCGCGCTGTGCCGACACGCCGCCAACATGGGGTGAAGGAAAGCGGCGCCGGGCGGCCAGAAGATGAGGGTGACGGCGAGCATCAGGGCGATGAGGCCGGTCACGGTGGCCAGCAGACCAAGCCGTCGTCTTCCCCTCATGCCGCAGCCTGATACTCCCAATAGTCGAAAAACCGCGACCAGCGGGTTTCGATGCGCCGCACCAGGGCGGGATCGACCTGGAACCGGTTCTTCTGATAGCCTGCGATGCGCTGCAGATAGGCCTGGAAAATCGGCGCATCCTGATCGAAATCGGGCAGCCGCAGATGTTCGTATATCTGTCTCAGGCCGGCCAGTTCCCCGCCTTGGAAGGTCTCATAGCGGATCTGCAGAAACTGCTGCGGGGGAATGTCGGCACTTTGCGCGATCAGTTGATCCATCATCCGTTCGTAGGTCGCGAAAATGATTTCGTCGATGTCCAGGTGATCCCAAGGCTGCAGGGCGAACTGCTCAAACAGCTTTGTGAAAAAGTTGCGCATGGATAAGAACACCTTCACCGGGTGCCGGTGAATATGGATGAAGCGCGCCTGCGGCCACATGCGGTAAAGCATCAAGGGCCGGGCGGTATAGGCCGGATTCTTGATCACCAATTGCCGGCCCGGCTGGCGCAGCGCGAGCTTATCATAGAAGCCGCGCAGCAATCTCTGCCAGTCCGCCACGGCTTGATCGCTCACTCCGTCGAAGAACACGCCGCGCCGGAACAGTGGCTCGAACGCGCCGGGAAAATACAGGGCGTGATAGTAGGACAGCGCCGTCATATTGGCCAAGGCGATCTCATCTTCCTGCGGACTGTCCGGATCGACCTGGATCTTGTCGATATAGCGGTGTTCGGGCAGAGCGCGTGCCAGAAGCGGTTCCAGGGCCCGGCCCAACAGCAGAAAATCCCAGGGCAGGGCGGTGGCGAAGGGCGAAACGAAGGCCATCTGAGGCGATTGCGCCAACAGATTATAAAGGTGTGTCGTGCCGCTGCGCCAATGTCCCAGAATGAACAGGGGCGCCGAGGCATCGCTGACCTCTGCGCGGCGCCGCTCAACATACAGCGCCTCAGCCAGCAAGGACGGGGTTCGCGCCACGGCAGCGGCCCAGGCTATCAGCCATGCACGGCGGGCAAAGGGCGCCACCGGCCCGGCCTGGCGCCGGATCGTCCACAGGGTCATCGGGTCGGCGCCGCAGAGGGGATGAGACAATCGTTGCTGCACCAAAAACTTGCGCCTTTATCGAAACGAACTGGCCAGAGGTTGCTATAAACAGCGGACCTCGCGCCGATCAAGCATACAAACGTCGCCGGTCGCAGCGTGTGTTGTGAAAGACACGGGGCTTCAGCATTCTTTCCCGTGTTTGGCCCGTTTTCATGCCCCACCCGCGCAAAAAGCCTTTCAAAGCTGCGCTTCTTGGCAAGCAGAAGGGCTCACAGGCCGCTCACGCCTCTGTTAAAAAACATTCACAATCGAGGTTTATAGACGGCCAAGACCAACCGGGCGCGGCGGGCTTGAGCCACGCTGCCGAAGCCTGCCTTTTCCACCTTAGGCACCCACGGGGGAAAAATGAGACAATCCGTTGCTGCAAAGAGGGCGCTGGCCGCTCTTTTGTTCACCACCGCGCTTGCCGGCTGCGGCGATGACGTTCCTGAATTAGCGGGCCCGGGCGTCGTCCCGACTCCGGCTCCGGCGCCCACGCCGGCGCCAACCCCCGCGCCAACACCTGCGCCGACGCCTGCGCCGACTCCGGCCCCGACGCCTGCGCCGACGCCTGCACCGACGCCTGCACCGACTCCGGCGCCGACGCCTGCGCCCACTCCGGCGCCTGGACCGGCCGGACTGGATCTGTCTGCTGTCGTGCCGGCGACCGGCGCGGACATTGCAGAGGCCAATTGCGGTGTTGGCACCGCGGTTATTGTCGGGGGGAGCGACCTGGTGTGTCTGCTCGGTGCTGAGCAATTGGGCGACGGCAGCTTCGAGCCGTTGGCTGAAGACGTGATTATGGCCGATGCGCAGATCAATAATGATGTGCCGACGCTGGTGGCGTCGACCTTGATCATCGGCACGGATCAGGGGCCGGCCCCGGCCGCCGCGGCGGTGACGCTGGATATCGAACCGGGATCCACGATCGTGTTCGTCGAGCCGTCATCCTTCTTGCTGGTGGAACGCGGCAACCAAATGATTGCCGATGGCACGGTGGATGCGCCGATTGTCTTCACCAGTGCGCAAGATGCTGGTCTGGCATCGGATCTGGGCCTGCCCTTCCGTCCGCCCTTCACCGGCCTGGTCGCTGAAGATCCCGGCGGCATCAATGATGAAGGCGAGTGGGGCGGCCTGGTCATTAACGGGCGTGCGCCGCTGAACGAGGGGATCCAGGACCTGGACGGCGACGGTGTCAACGAGACCGCGGTCGGCGAGGCCGGGACCGGCCTCTACGGTGGCCTGGATGTCACTGACAATAGCGGCGTTCTGCGCTTTGTGCAGGTTCGTTACGCCGGTTTCGAAATCACGCCGGACAACGAGTTGAACGGGATCGCCCTGCAAGGGGTTGGTAACGGCACGACGGTTGACTTTGTGCAGGTGCACCAAGGCTCCGACGACGGCATCGAATTCTTCGGTGGCACCGTCAATGCCAGCCACCTTGTGGTCACCAACGCAGACGATGACAGCATCGACTGGGTGCAAGGCTGGCAGGGTGCGATTCAGTATGCGCTGGTGGTTCAGACCCCGTCGATTGACTCCGACCAGGGCATTGAGGCGGACAATCTGGGCAGTGACGACGCCGCGATCCCGGTTTCAGCACCGACCATTTCGAACCTGACCATTATCGGCAATGACGATGGCGATATCGGCATTCTGCTGCGCGAAGGCACGGCGGCGCGCCTGTACAACACCATCGTTGCCGACGTCTCGGAATGTTTCGCGGTCGACGATCCGTCCTCCGACGCCCGCTTGGATGACGGCACCATCGTCGTGGAATCCGCGCTGTTCGATTGTCCGGTGATCGTGTCGCCGGGTGGGGACAGCGAAGATCCCGCCGGCATCGAAGCGTTCTTGGCCGCGTCGAACAATGTCGTCACCGATCAGGACGCGGCGTTGATCCCGCCGATCAGCGGCGGCATAGCCTATATCAGCGGTGCCACGGCTGAGGCCATCACGGCGTTCGACCCGACCACGCTGAACGGCACCCAGACCATTCCAAGCGGTCCGGACGCCTCTCAGCCGGTCAGTGACGGCTTCTTTGAGCCGGCCACTTTTGTCGGCGCGGTTGCCGGAACGGCGATCAGCGACGGGGCCGACGTGTTTGACGATGTCAGCGGCAACTGGACGCTGGGCTGGACCTTCGGTCTGAACGTGGAGCCGGAAGCCTGCCCATCCGCGGAAGCGATTTCGCCGACCGGTGCGACATTCGATTTCGTCACCACGTCTGAAACGCCGAGCGGCGAATTGCTGTGCGTGCTGGCTGGCCGCCTGGTGGAGGATTTGACCCTTCCCACCGGTCTGAATTATCTGGCTGCCTCCGATATCATCATCGGCGAAGACCAGGGCCCGGATCCGGATAATGTCCTGATCAATACGGTGACCGAAGCACCGGCGCGGGGCGTTACGCTGACGCTTCAACCCGGTGTGACAATCGCGTTTGCCGAAGAGGAAGGCGATGGCGCCCCCGGCGGCTCCTTCTTCTTGCTGGTCGAGCGCGGCTCGCAATTGGTGGCCGACGGCACCGTGTCAGCGCCGATCACCTTCACCTCCGAAAGCGCGGACTTCAACGATCCCGCCGATCTCGCCAACGCCTCCGGGCTGTGGGGCGGTCTGGTGATCAATGGCCGCGCCCCGGTGAATGAAGGCGTGCAGGATCTCGACGGTGACGGCGAGAATGAAACCGCGGTCGGGGAAGCCGGCACGGGCCTGTACGGCGGCAGCATTATCGACGACGACAGCGGCGTGCTGAATTTCGTGCGCGTGCTCTTCGCCGGTTTTGAGGTGACGCCGGACAATGAGTTCAACGGTATCGCCTTCCAGGGTGTCGGCAACGGCACCGTGGTCGACAGCGTCCAGGTGCACAACAACTCCGACGATGGCGTCGAATTCTTCGGCGGCACCGTCAATGCCTCTCGCCTGGTCATCACGGGTGCGGACGATGACAGCATTGACTGGGTGCAGGGCTGGCAAGGGTCCATCCAGTTCGCGCTGGTGGTGCACAGCCCGTTCATCGACGGCGACCAGGGCATCGAGGCCGACAATCTGGGCTCGGACGATGCGGCCATCCCGGTCTCCGCACCGACCATCTCCAACCTGACCATCATCGGTCAGGATGACGGTGATATCGGCATCCTGCTGCGGGAAGGTACCGCGGCGCGCCTGGCCAATGTGGTCGTTGCCAATGTCAGCGAGTGCTTCGCGGTGGACGATCCCTCCTCGGATGCCCGGTTGGACGATGGCACCATCACGCTGAGTTCGGCGCTGCTTGATTGTCCGACCATCGTGTCTCCGGGCGGGGACAGCGAGGATCCGGCGGGGATCACGGCGTTCCTGGGCGCGTCGGACAATGTCGTCACCGATCAAGCCGCCGCCCTTGAGGCGCCGGTTGCCGGCGGCTTCGCCTATATCAGCGGCGCCACCGCGGATGCCATTCCGGCCGTGGATCCGACCACCTTCAACGGGACCGCGACCATCCCCTCCGGCGCGGATGCCTCGCTGGCGGTGACCGACGGCTTCTTCGTGCCGGCGCCGTTTGTGGGGGCGGTGACCGATACCGCGACGAACTTCACCCTGGGGTGGACCGTGTTCGTCAACGATCCGGTCAACTGATCGGCACACCAGCATGGCGGGGCGCTGATCGGCGCCCCGCCATCTTGTCTGAAGAACGATAGCGACAAACAAAATTCATATAAGGTGGGGTTCATGGGACGGCCACGGAGCGTTCGCAAAGCTGTTTTGTTCGGAACCACGGTCTTGGCCATGCCATGGCTCAGCGCAGCGGCGCAAAGTCAGGATCCTCAACCGCTGCCGACCGAGGAACTCAGCCAGGCGCCGATTGAAGAGCTGGTGGTCACCGGGACCTTCATTCCGGATGAAAAGCGTGCCACGTCGGAGATTTCCAACCTTCTGGATGCGGACGACTTCCTGCGCACCGGCGACGGTTTGGCGGTCGATGCTCTGAAGCGGGTTACCGGACTTTCCGTGGTGGATGGAAAATTCGTCTTCGTTCGCGGTCTGGGCGGGCGATATTCCACAACACTGTTCAACGGCTCAAATTTTCCCAGCCCGGAGCCTTTGACCCGGACAGTGCCGTTGGATCTGTTTCCCACTGCGGTGCTGGACAGTACCTTGGTGCAGAAAACCTGGTCGCCACAATTTCCTGGCCAATTCGGCGGCGGCGTTGTGGAATTGCGCAGTAAAGGCATTCCCGACGAAGAATTTATCTCGGTCTCGGTCGGGACTGGCTTCAATACGGTCTCGACCTTTTCCGATGGCCTGCTGACGGCCAATGGCGATACCGATTTTCTGGGGATCAATGGCGGCTTTCGCGGTCCCGGCGCGTTGCCGGATCCGCTTGACGACGGCTTTGTGTCCGGCGAGGTGCCGGACGGCAACACGATCGAGATCGTCAATGGCGTGAATGTAACGCCGGCTGGCGGTTTGCCACTGCCGGATCTGGAACCCTCTGATATTGCGTTGAATGCGTTCAATGATTTGGGTCCGGAAGGGCAGGAAGCAGCGGCGGAGGCGCTACCGGCGACCTTCACGCCGGACAGTGAGCCGCTTGCTCCGGACCTTGATATCACCATTGGCTATGGTGATCGCTTTGACCTGGGCTCTATGACACTGGGGATCTTTGCGCTTGTCGATTATGGCTCGCAACAGCGCAACCGCAACGGCATTCGGTCCCGCTTCGACGCCTCTGGAAACCCCGATGTGGAAGTGTCCGAGGAGATCTGTGAGGATGTCGGGTTTACCGAGGAACAGCAGGCCTTCTGCGGCGTCAACGCGACCCAGTGGACGGTTGCCCTGAACGGCTATTTCACCGCGGGCTTGGAGATCGATCGGGACAATCTGATCAAATACACCACATTGTTGCTGCGTCAGACCACCCAAAATGCCATCGTCGAAGGCGGGATCGTCAATGCTGGTGGTTTTGAGGATGGGGTGGAAACGCGGATCGACCGCATTGAGAACCAAGTCTGGTTCCAGCAGGTAACCGGCGAACATTATCTGAGCTTTACCGAAAATTGGCCTGCTTTCGCCGCGCCGTTGCAGGTCGACTGGCGCTTTTCCTATTCCGAGATTGACCGGGAGGTTCCGGGCCGGCGCGTAACCTCCTATGACTTCGGCTTCATCGGCGGGGAACCGACCTTGGCCCTGTCCGAAGATTCCACCCTGGACAATTTCACTCAGTTCCTCGACCTGTCGCAGGAAGATTTCGAAGGCGGTATCGACTTTTCCGCCCCGCTGACGCTGTTTGGCCGTGAAGTGGACCTGAAATTCGGTTTTGACCGGATCAATCAAAGCCGCGATACCGGCGGCACCCGCTATGCCTTCACGAATTTGGGCACTTTGGAGCCGGGCGAGGATGAATTGTTCCCGGAACTGATCTTCAGCCCTGAGAATATCACGCAGGATTCCACCGGGCTGAACTTTTCACCGCAGTTGGACTTGTCCGACTATGCGACCGTGACGTTCCAAAACACGCAGGCCTATTTCGTCGCCGATGTTCGGCTGTTGGACACGCTGCGGCTGTCCGCCGGCTTTCGCTATGAAAGCTCGATCCAGGAATCGACGGGCTTTATCGACGCGGACGATGTCGCCTTCCTGCAATTGTTCCCGCAGGTCGCCGATGGGCTGACATTGGGTGGAGGCGACTTTATCTCCTCTACGCTTGATGAGACATTCTTCCTGCCTGCGGCGACCTTAACGTGGGAATTTGCGGAGAATTGGCAGGTACGCGCTGGTTATAGCCAGACCGTTACCCGCCCAGACCTGCGCGAATTCTCCGGGGCGCAATTTATCGATTTCATTACCAACGATGTGATTGCTGGTAATCCGTTCCTGGTGAATACCGAGCTGGACAACTATGACATTCGCTTTGAATATTATTTCGGCGAAGCGGATAGCCTTTCGTTCGGCGCGTTTTATAAAGATATCCAGAATCCCATCGAGCGCGGCTTTGCGTTCTTCGGCAATGCCGCGACATTCTTCTTCTTGAACTCCGAGGCGGCAGAGATTGTCGGTGCCGAAGTGGAATTGGAGATCGATCTGCCGATTTCGGGCTTAATCGATCTAGAGCTTTTCTCCACGAAGGACTTTTACTTTATCGGCAATTTTACCTACAGCCAGTCTGATGTGGATGTGGTTGCCGATGACGCCACCTTTGATATCGGCCTGACCAACGACTTCCGACGCTTGGTCGGCCAATCGGACTATCTGGCGAATGTCCAGTTCGGCTATCGCGACCTCGATACCGATGAGTTGCTGACCATTTTGCTGAATTTCACCAGCAACCGCATTTCCGATCTCGGCTTCGACGGTGCAGAGGACGTGTTCGAAGAACCGCCGATTCTGTTGGATCTGAACTATCAGCGCACCTTCGACGTCGGTACCGTGCCGATCACGTTTCAGTTCCGGGCGACGAATTTGCTGAATGACGATCGCTTCTTCCGGCAGGGCAGCGACGAATTCGTGTTC
Source organism: Rhodothalassiaceae bacterium (assembly GCA_050331575.1). Classification (GTDB taxonomy): domain Bacteria; phylum Pseudomonadota; class Alphaproteobacteria; order Sphingomonadales; family Rhodothalassiaceae; genus JBHJGS01. The sequence goes on from JBHJGS010000012.1 coordinate 33,171, forward strand.
GGACAATTTGAATTGGGCCGGAGCTTTTCGCTAAGCTTCACGGCGGAATTCCTGTAACGGCGGAGGACGGGCCGACGTGCCCATCGGGCGATTGCAGACAGGGTTGGCGAACGGTCCTGGTGTCAGGGCCGTTCGTCTGTTTTCAGCCCCGCGGCCCCAGCTGAGCTGGGCGTCGCTGCTGCGCGTGGCGCCTTTGGGGGTGGAGATCGGCCTGACCGTGTGGCTGGCGCACTTATGCGTGGAGTTGCTCTGGTTGGGCCTAATGCCGCCAGCCGATGTTGCGCCGATGCCGCAGGCGCAGATCAGCGGTCAAGAGCCAGCAGACCGTTCCCTATCGCCTGCCTTGCTCCAATTCGACCCATTCCGCCGGCAGGGCGCGCCTGGGGCGGCCGCCCAGGCGTCGGGCAGGCAGGCAGCAGCTGCGTCGGAGCAGGGCGTGGTGCGGCCGGGCGGACAAGGCGTGCTGACCCCCGAACAAGAAGCCGCGCTGCCGGAAACCGAACTGAAGTTGATCCTGGTCGGGGCGCGGGCGCGCGCACAAGGCGGCGGCACGGCGATCATCAAGCTGCCGACCGGCGGACAGACCATCTATCAGGAAGGCGAGGAATTGCAGCCGGGCGTCATCCTGCGCGCCATCCGGCCGGGCCGGGTCGTGCTGGAACATCAGGGCCGGCTGGAGGCATTGAACTTCTTCGAAGACCGCGGGGTCATGGCTTTGCGGACCCGGCCTACGGCTGAGCCTGCAGCGCCGCGCCCGAGCCAGTCAGCGCCCGCGCCCGAGCCGGTGCGGCGGGCCAACCCGGCTCAGGCCGCGCCTGAACCGGCGGCCAGTGCGCGCCAAAGCCGCGTCGCTGAGGCCAGTGCTGGCCCGATCCGGCTGGATTGGGAACCAGAAGACCTGTTGTCGGCGGTGCAGGTGCGTCCGCGTCAAGACGGCGGGACGGTGACCGGCTATTATGTCCTGCCGGGTCCGAACCGGCCGCTGTTTGATCAGGCCGGTTTCAAGCCGGGCGATGTGATCGTTGCGGTGGACGGCGTGCCGGACTTGAACGCCTTGCCCGGTATGCTGGAGGGATTGAGCGATCAGCGCCGCTTAGGCATTGTGGTCGAGCGGCGCGGTGAACGGCGCCGTTTGGAATTCGAACTGGAAGGCTGAGGCGCCGGCGCGCCGAGACGGGTGGGGCAGCGGTCCGCCAGCGACCGCCAACACGATCGAGTTTGGTATGATCAGGGTATTGATGTTTCTCTTGGCCGCCTTTCTGTCGGGGGGTGTGGCGGCGCAAGACGGCCATGTGCTGAATTTCCGTGATGCCGAATTGCCGGTGTTCATCGAAGATGTCGCCATGCTCACCGGCCGGACCTTCATCATTGACCCGCAGGTGCGCGGCAAAGTGACTGTGATTTCTCAGACCCCGCTGGACCGGGACGAGATTTTCGACGTGATGCAGGCGGTTTTGCAGGTCAACGGCTTTACCGCCTTGCCGACGGCCGGCGGTGTCTACAAGGTCGTGCCGTTGACCCAGGCCGCCGGCAGCGCGCCCTTGCAAACCGGCACCGCGGGCCAGGAGGATATGGTCGTAGCGGTGTTTCAACTGAGCTTCATCGACGAGGGCACGGCGGATCGCATGCTGCGCCCGCTGGTGTCCGCCGGCGGCCAATTGATTACCAATCGCGGCACGGAATATCTCATCGCCGTCGACCGGGTGGACAATATCGAGCGCATGCGTCGGCTGCTCAGCCAGATCGACAAGGATCAAGCCGAGGTCTTGCCGGTCAAGCTGGAGAATTTGCCCGCCGAGGAGGCCGCAGAGTTGATCACGCGCATCGCCGGCCGGCCGGGCCAGGAGGACGGCCGGCGCCTGACCTTCACGGCGATTCCGGTGCCGCGCAGCAATACCGTGTTGTTGAAGGGCGCCGCCGACGCGCTGCAGCGGTATGCTGCCACCTTGCGGGATCTGGATAGCCAGGCCGCGCGCGACAGCGCCATCCAGGTTATCTCGCTGAACCATGCTGCGGCGGAAAGTCTGGCGCCAATCCTCACCCAGGTCGCCAACGAATTGATCGCCAGCGATGCCGTGGCTGCGGCTGGCGGTGGCAGCGGCCGGGTCAGCGTCGCGGTGCATGAGCAAACCAATAGCCTGGTGGTCAATGCTCCGCCGGAGCTGCAGCGCGCCCTGCTGGACGTGGTGCGGCAGCTGGACGTCCGCCAGCCACAGGTCCTGGTCGAGGCCATCGTGGTTGAGGTTTCTGACACGGCGGCGCGCGAATTGGGTGTGCAATATGTGCTGGGAGGGGCGCAAGACAATGTGCCTTTCACGATCACCAATTTCGGTTCCACCGCGCCCAATATCCTGGCGGTCACCGGTGCCGTGGTCGGCGATGATCAGTTGCCCGAAGACAGCGCGGTGCTGGATACCATTCAAGAAGCGGCGGTGAATTCACTGCTCGGCCTGAACGGGTTCGCCGCGGGCTTTGCCGGCATCACCGACAACGGCACCTTGTTCGGCTTCATCTTGAACGCGCTGGACCAGGATACCGACTCCAATGTATTGTCCACGCCGTCGGTGGTGACCCTGAACAATGTTCCGGCCAGCCTACTGGTCGGTCAGGAGATCCCGATCACCACCGGCGAAGCGCTGGGGACAGACAATCTGAATGCGTTTCGCACGGTCGACCGCCAGGATGTCGGCATCCAGCTGGAGGTGGTGCCGCAAATCAATGTCGGCGATGCGATCCAGCTGGAAATCCGCCAGGAAGTCTCCAGCATCATCGGGCCGGTCAGTGCGGTGTCGGAAGACCTGATCCTGTCCAAGCGCGAAATCCAGACCCAGGTTCTGGTGGATGACGGCGAAATCATCGTGCTGGGCGGGCTGATCGAAGACAATGAGCAGATCAGCCTGGACAAGGTCCCGTTGCTCGGCGACATCCCCGGTCTGGGGCGGCTTTTCCGCAGCGAGGGCCGGTCGCGCACGCGCACCAATCTGATGGTGTTTCTGCGCCCCACCATCGTGCGCGACTTGAACGATCTGCGCCGGGTCACCGGTCGGAAGTATGATTATATCCGCGCAGAACAGATCCTGCGCAGCGGCAGCAATTCCTCCAGCCTGGACGCGCTTGTCGAGGATCTGTTGGGCGCCGGGCCTGCCGCACATACACCGCCGGATACAGCGCCGGAGCGCCCGGCCTATGAGCGACAGGATTGAGCCATGGCCGCGCGGGCGCCGACAGTGATCAGTTACGGCTTTGCCAAGGAACGCGGCGTGGTCGTTCTGCCCAAACCAGACGCCGAACCAGAAACCAGCCCAGAAACCGGCCCAGAAACCGGCCCAGAAACCAAACCAGAACCCGCACCAGAGACCGAGCCGGGGTCTGTGCGCATCGGTCTGCGCCAGGGTGCCTCGGCCAGCGCGCTGATCGAGGTGCGCCGGGCGCTGGGCCGGCGGTTCACCGTTGAACCCCTAAGCCCGGCGGCGTTTGACGAGTGTTTGTCGCAGGCCTATGCGGTGGACCGGCTGGAGGCCGCCGAACTGGAGCAGGGACTTCAGGAGGGCGATGACCTGACCAGCCTGATTGAAGGCATTCCCCAGACCGCGGACCTTCTGGACGCGGAGGACGATGCCCCGATCATCCGGCTGATCAACGGCATCATCGCCGAGGCGATCCGGGCCGAAGCCTCCGATATTCATGTGGAGCCCTATGAGGGGCGTCTGTCCGTGCGGCTGCGCATCGATGGTGTGCTGACGGAGGTCGCCGATCTCTCCGCGCGGCTGAGCTCCGTGATCATTTCGCGGTTGAAGGTGATGGCTCGGCTCGACATCGCGGAGAAGCGGGTGCCCCAGGACGGCCGCATGTCGCTGAGCTTGGGCGGTCGCAGCCTTGATGTGCGCGTCTCCACGCTGCCGTCGCGTCATGGCGAACGGGTTGTGCTGCGGCTTTTGGACAAGGGTCAGGCGCGGCTGGATCTCGATCACTTGGGCATGCCGGCCGATACCTTGCAGCGGCTGAAGGCGGCCTTGTCGCGTCCCAACGGCATCTTGCTGGTGACCGGGCCAACCGGCTCAGGCAAGACCACCACCTTATATGCCGGGCTGACACTGCTAAACGACCAATCGCGCAACATCCTGACGGTGGAGGACCCGATCGAATATGGCCTGGAGGGCATCGGCCAGACTCAGGTGAATGCTAAGGTCGGGATGAGCTTTGCGGCCGGCCTGCGGGCGATTCTACGCCAAGATCCTGATATCGTCATGGTCGGCGAGATCCGTGACCTGGAGACGGTCCAGATCGCGGTGCAGGCGGCGTTGACCGGCCATCTGGTCTTGTCCACCGTTCATACCAATTCCGCCGCCGCCGCAATCACGCGGTTGCGCGACATGGGGGTGGAGCCTTTCCTGTTGTCGTCGACCGTGAAAGCGATTTTGGCGCAGCGCCTGGTGCGCCGGCTGTGCCCGGCCTGCAAGCGCACCGCCCCGCCGACGCCGGCCGAGGCGGCTTATTTCACCGGCCGCGTCGCGGTGCCGGAGCATCTGTGCCACCCGGTCGGGTGTGAGCGGTGTAACCGCACCGGCTTTGTCGGCCGCTTGGGGCTGTATGAGTTGATCAGTGTCGATGCCGACGTTCGCGCGATGATTCATGCCGAGGCCGACGAGGACGCGCTGGCCGCCCGCGGCCTTCGTGATGCCGACAGCTTGTTGGACAGTGGCCTGCGCCGCGTCGCTGAGGGCGCCACCGCGCTGGAAGAAGTGCTGCGCGTCGCCGTGGCACCCGCGCAGGGGTAGCGCAATGGCCGCGTATGACTATGAGGCGTTGGATCCGCGCGGCCGCACCCGCCGCGGCGTGATCTCAGCGGACAGCGCCCGGGCGGCCCGGCAGGAGCTGAAACGCCAGCAGCTGATCCCGGTGCGTCTGGATACCGCCAGCGAACAGCGCGACGCCCCGGCGGCCGGCTGGCAGCGCCGCCTGCGCCCGGCCGCTGCGGTCTTGACTAAGGATCTGTCCCTGGTGACGCGTCAGCTGGCCACGCTGGTGGGGGCGTCCGCGCCAGTGGAGGAGGCGCTGAACACGATCGCGCTGCAGAGCGACAAGCCGGCGGTGCGCAAAACGCTTTTGTCGGTGCGCGCCGGCGTGATGGAGGGCCGCGGCTTGGCCGAGGCGCTGGCCGGATATCCGCGCAGTTTTCCGCCGCTCTACCGTTCCCTGGTTGCGGCCGGTGAAAGCACCGGCAGCCTGGGTGCGGTGCTGGAGCGCCTGGCCGACTATCTGGAGAAAAGCCGAGCGATGCGCACCAAGGTGACCAGCGCGCTGATCTATCCGGCATTTCTAGCCATCACGGCGGTGGCAGTGATCGTCATCTTGATGACCTTCGTGGTGCCCAAGGTGGTCGAGCAATTCGACAGCTTAGGACAGGATTTGCCGCTGCTGACCCGTATCATGATCGGGATCTCCGACGTCTTGCAGAGCTATGGTCTGATCATGGCGGTGATGATCGTGGCGGCGATTGCGGCGGCAGCGCGGGCTTATACGCTGCCCAGGGTCCGCCTGGCGGTGGACCGGGCGGTGCTGTCCGTGCCATTTGTCGGTCGCCTCATGCGCGAGATGCTGGCAGCACGGCTGGCGCGCACCTTGTCGACGCTCTTGGCCAGCGGCGCGCCGGTTGTCGACGGCCTAGCCGCTGCGCGCAAGACGGTGCACAATGCGGTGCTGTCCGACGCGCTGGCGGAGGTGATCGGACAGGTGCGTGAGGGCACGGGGCTGAGCCAGGCGCTTCGGCGTGCCGGAGCGTTTCCGCCGATGATCGTCTATATGACCGCAATGGGCGAACGCTCCGGCCGGCTGGACGAGATGCTGGACAAGGCAGCGGTGCATCTGGAACAGGAGTTCGAAGCGGTGACCGCAGCCGTACTAGGGCTGTTGGAGCCATTGATCATCATCGTGATGGGCGCCCTGGTCGCCCTCATCGTGTTGTCGATCTTGCTGCCAATTCTGCAATTGAACACCTTGACCTTGGGATAAGGGGAAGAGAGTAGCGATGCGTTATACCCGCCAAACCGCGTCAAAACGGCCGCGACAGGCCGGTTTCACCCTGGTGGAACTGATGGTGGTGCTGGTCATCATTGGGTTATTGGCCACGGTGGTGGTGGTCAATGTGCTGCCCAGTCAGGACCGCGCGATGGTGGAGAAGGTGCGTGCCGATATCCGCACGCTGGAACAGGCCATCGAGCTGTATCGGCTGGACAATCTGACCTATCCCTCTGTCGATCAGGGCCTGGAGGCACTGGTGTCGGCGCCGGGCTCGCTGAACCGACCGGAGCGATACCGCGCCGGCGGTTACATCAAGCGTTTGCCGGAGGATCCTTGGGGCAATCCCTATCAATATCTGTATCCCGGCGAGCATGGCACGTTCGACATCTACTCGCTGGGCGCGGATGGGCGCCTGGGCGGGGAGGACCTGAACCGTGACCTGGGCAATTGGGAAAGCTAGACGCGCCGGTTTTACGCTGGTTGAGCTGATGCTCGTGCTTCTGGTCATGGGGCTGGGCGCCACTGCGGTGGCGCTGAGCCTGCAGCCCCGCCAGGACAGTCTGCCGCGCGAGGCGGCGCGCTTTGCCCTGGCCGTGCGCCGGGCAAGCGAAGAAGCAATGCTGTCCGGCAATACGCTGGGGCTGGTGATCGATGCGGCGGGCTACGAGTTCGTGCGTCACAGCGCCGGCACTTGGCGGACGGTGCGCGAGCCGGCGTTGCAAGGCCGCGATTGGCATCCCGCGACCTACGCCTTGTTGCAGGACGAGACCGGCGCTGATCAACCGCCGACCGCCAGCGTGCCGCGGATCCGCTTTGGGCCGCTGGGCGAGGCCACGCCCTTTCGCTTGACCCTGACGCGGGGCAGCCGGCAGGTCGGTGTCACCAGTGATGCCCTGGCACAGGCGGAGATCGCCAATGACGATCGCTAACCGCTCGCTCGGCCACGGCGGCTTCACGCTGGTTGAGGTGCTGGTGGCCTTGTTCTTGTTCGCCTTGGCCAGTGCCGCGCTGGTCACCGCACAGACCCAGCAGGCGCGCACGGCGGCAGGACTGGAAATGCGCTATTTCGCGCAGGTCGTGGCAGAAAACGAATTGCTGCGCGCGACCGCGGGACCGGTGCCAGAGCGCGGTATTGCCCGTGGCGAAACCGACATGGCGGCCTACCGCTTTGCATGGGCACGCGCCGTTGCCGACACACCGCTGCCAGGGGTGCTGCGGGTTGATATCAGCGTCACCGTGGCCGGCGATGACCAGCCTGTGGCGGCGATCACCGGCTTGAGGCGGGCGCAATGACCCGCGGCTTCACGCTGGTGGAAATGCTGGTGGCGCTCACCGTGTTTGCCATCCTGGCCGCCGCGGGCGTCGGCGTGCTGCAAGGGGCTGTCAGCGCGCAAGATCGCATCGAAGCCGCTGACGACCGGCTGCGCCGCCTGCAGATCGCGCATGCCCTGATCCGCTCGGACCTGGCGCAGATCAGCCTGCGCCGGCGGCGGATAGAGGATGGCCGTCTGTCGCCCTATGCCATGGAAGCGGGCCGGTCGTTCGGACCGCTATTGCGGCTTGTGCGCAACGGCTGGGACAATCCGGGTCTGCTGGAGCCGCGCGGCACCTTGCAGGCGGTGGAGTATGTGCTGCGGGACGGCCAGTTGATCCGCCGCGCCTGGGCGCGGGTTGACGCCGCCCCCGGCACGCCGGTGCGCGAACGCGTGCTGCTGGACGGTGTGCGCGATGTGCAGATCAGTTTCCTGGTCAATGACCGCTGGGTCGATTTCGTGACGGTCATCACGGCGGGCCGGCCGCGGCTGCCGGAGCTGGTCCGATTGCGCCTGGAGCTGGAGGGCTATGGCGAGATGGAACAGCTGTTCGCCACGCCGGGGACGCTGTCATGAACCAGCGTGGTACGATCCTGCTCAGCGTTATGGTGATGGTCACCGCCTTGTCGCTGATTGCTGTGGAGGCGACCGACACGGTGCGTTTCGGCATTCGGCGGGCGGCCAATCTGCGCACGGTAGAGCAGGCGCACTGGTACGCCTTGGGCACCGAGGCGCTGGCGCGCGCGGCCCTTGAGATCGAGTTTCAACGCAGCCCAGCCCGCACCACGGCTCAGGCTGTGTGGCGCCGCGGCCCCCAGCGCCTGCCGATCCAGAACGGATTCCTGCGTGGCGAGCTTCAGGACAATAGCAATTGCTTCAACGTGAATGCGCTGGTGCAACCGGGCGACGAGGGGCTTGAGAAACGTCCGGCCCTGCGGGAGGAGTTCGTGCGCGTGCTGAGTTTGCTGCGGATCCCGGCGCGTGACCGGCAGTTCCTCGTCGATGGTCTGATCGACTGGTTGGACAGCGACACCCGGCCGGAGGCCAGCGGTGCCGAAGACGGGTTCTATATCGGCCAACGTCCGCCCTATCGCACCGCCAACGGGCCGATTGTGGATTTAAGCGAACTGGCCGGTATTCGCGGCTGGACCCCGGCGCTATTCGCCCAGTTGCGTCCGCTGCTGTGCGCCCATCCAACGCATGAGCCGGCGGTGTTGAATATCAATCTGCTCAGCGAGGAGCGGGCGGTCTTGTTGGCCGCGATCTTGGAGGATGAAGAGGCCTTGCAGGTGCTGATCGATGTTCTGGCCGGCCGGCGCGACAGCGGCATCGATCTGGAAAGCTTCTGGGAGCGGTTTCCGGACGCGACCGACGCCATGCGCGCGCGGGTGGATGAGCGCAGCCGGTATATCCGCCTGACCAGCCGGGTTGACTATGACCAGACCTCCCTGATCTACCAGGCGCAGTTCGAACAGGGTTTGGACGGCGAGATCAGGCTATGGTCGCGCCGCTTCGGAGCGCGCTGATGGCAGAGCCGCTGGCGATCTACTGGCCGCACGACCCGGATGGCCCGCTGATCTGGGCGGCCGGGGATGGGCGCTGCGGCACGGCATACAGCCTTGCGGAGCTTCCGCCGGCAGCGGCGGTGCGCGTGCTGATTCCCGGGGAATGGGTGCTGGTGCGGCGTTTGACTTTGCCCGTGCCAAGCCCCGCCAAGGCCCGCAAGGCCTTGGCCTATCTGCTGGAAGATGAATTGGCGAGCGAAGACCGCGCCTTGCATCTGGCCTATGGCACGGCCCTGTCTGGCCAGGAACGGCTGACCGCCGCGGTCGAGCAAGCGCTGGTTCACCCGATCTATCAGCAGATCAGCGCTGCCGGTCGGGAACTGCAATGGCTGGGCCCGGACTTTTTGGTTCCCAGTGTTGGCCCTGGCCAGGTCGAGGTGTTTGACTTGGGCGAACGCTGGGTCGTGGCCGGCGGCCATGATGGCGGCTTTGCCCTGGACCGGGATCTGGCCGCCCAGGCGCTGCCGGATTGGCTGGCCGAACAAGCCGGGGTGGAGCAGCTTGTCTGGCACGGCACGCCGCCGGGCGTCAGCCTGCCTGGCTCGATCCAGGTCGTGCCGGCCGAGCCGGCCGATCCGACAACATTGGCCGGCGGCCTGGCGGCGCGGCCGTCGCTTCCCTCTTTGACCTTGCTGCAGGGGCCGCTGAAGCCGCGCCGCCGGCTTGCCGTGGATCCGGCGCGTTGGCGCGTTGCGGCGGCGCTTTTGGCAGGAGTGCTCGGCGTCCAGGCGCTTGGCATGTTTGCCGAGGCCCGCCAGATGGACCGCGCGGCCGGTCGATTGCAGGAGCGTGCCGGCGCTCTGGTTCAGGACCGCTTCCCGGATATGGGCCGGCTGGTCAATCCTCGCGTGCAGTTGCGCAACCGGCTGGCCGAGATGGGCGGTCCCGGCGCGCTGCATGGCGGGTTTCTGCCGCTGCTGACGCTGGTCAACCGGACGGTCGAGGCGATGCCCGAGGCCCAGGTTCAGGCGCTGCGCTATGACCGTCGCTCCGGCCGCATGGCGCTGAGCGTCCAATTGCCCGGCTTCGGCGCGATCGAGAGCTTCCGCCAGCGATTGCAACAAGCCGGTGCGCAAGTTGAGGACGGCGCGGCGCGGCAAAGCGGCGATGGTGTCTTGGGGGAGTTTGAATTGTGGCAGCCGTGACCGACTGGTGGCAGGGCCTGACCGCCCGGGAACGCCTGCTGATCGCCATGATGGTCGCAACCATGCTGGCCGTCGCGATCTATTTCGGCGTGTATCGACCGCTGACGGGCTATCACGCCCAAGCGGTCCGGGCCTATGCCGCGGCCCAAGACATGGCTCAAGAGGTGGCGATCGGGCTGGCCCGTGCCGACCAATTGGAACAGCAGGCCGAACGCCGGCCTGCTGTGCGGGAATCCGTCCGGGTTGCGGCCGGCCAGACCGCGCGGGCACTGGGCCTCACCATCAGCCGCCTGCAGCCGGGCCAGGACGGCCGGGTGACCTTGTGGCTTGATGAGGTGGCCGCGCCGCTGCTGTTTCAGTGGTTAGCAGAGCTTGAGACCGCCCATGGCGTGGTCGTCGCACGCGCCTCGGTGACACCGGGGCGCGGCCAAAGCACCGTCAATGCCCAAATTGAGTTGATGGGGGTCGGGGCATGACGGTGCGCCGGCTGATCATCCTGTTTGTCCTGGCCTTCAGCGCGTTTGCGCTGGCGACCCTGCCGCTGGCGGTGGCGGTGTCGTGGGTGGGATTGCCCGGGCTCCGCGCAGCAGAGATCAGTGGTACGATCTGGGGCGGTTCGCTGCGCCGGGTGGCCGTGGCCAGCCATTATGCCGACCAGATTAGGCTGGCGGTGCGGCCGCTGCATCTTCTGGCCGGTCGGATCACAACGGACCTGTTCGTCGATGCGCCGGGGCTGTTCGCTCAGGCGCGTCTGGTCCGACCCATTGGCGGCGATCTTTGGCGGCTGCGCCATGGACGGGCGCGGCTCGATCTGGCCCGGCTGCCATTGGACGACGCACCGCCCTTATTGGGCGCTCTGGATCTGACCGTGGCGCACATGACCGCAGACGGCGGCCGGTGTGTTTCCGCCGAGGGTGAGGCGGTGAGCGACGTTCTGCAGCGCAGCGGAGCGCGCTTTCAATGGCAGGGGCCGACCCTGCGCGGACCGATCCGGTGCGAGGCCGGGCGGCTGGTCGCCGCGCTGTCCGACGGCCAGCGCATCGAGGCACAGCTGAGCGTGGCACTGAACGGCGCCTATATGCTCGATATCAGCGTCGCGGATCCGGATCTGACCCTGGCGGTGGGATTGACCGCGCTGGGCTTCGAACAGGTCGGCGACCGGCATGTCTTGAAGCTGGCTGATCGTGGCGGGGGTGTCTCATGATCCAAGGGGCGCTGGGCCCTCTGGTCTGCTGTCTGGCCTGCTGTCTGGCCTTGGTGGCATGCAGTAGCGGCGCCGCAGCGCCAGGCCGGGCGGAGCCATCCGTTGCCGCGGCCCGGGCCGAGCCCGCGGCACCGACCGCCATCGAGGAGCGATTGGGCGCCCTGCCGCGGCAGACGCTTGAGGAGGGCCAATGTGCCTTGTTCTTGTTTTCTGGCCATCGCCGGCGCTTGGTGCTGGTGGTGGACAGTGACGCAGCCGTTGCGCGGGTTCGCTTGGACGGGCGGGAACGCCGGCTGCCGCGCACCGGCGTCAGCGGCGAGCCGCTGTTCGGCCAATTCACCGAACAGGAGTTCACGGGCGAGAATTTGCAGCTGCGTTTGCTGGTCAAGCCGGACCAGGCCACCACCGTGGTCTCCGGCGCCGTGATCCGGGAGGGCCGCCTGACCCTGGAAGAGCCTTCCGGCTGGCGCTACGTCACCCCGGTGGCCGGAGCGATCGCGTGTGAGCGGGGCTAGAGCAAAGTTGCTAGGATAATGCCCTAAAACGCAAACCCCACCGTGAGCGATCCGAAACGGTTGCGGCCGATCTGTTGCTCGAATTCCCGCGAACGCCAGACATGGGTCACCGCGATCTGCGTGGGGATCGAAAAGAGGTCGAAGACGATTTGTGCGCCAATGGTTGCGTCCCACTGGAACGGGCGACGCTCGACCGCCGGGCCGTCGCGGAAGCTATTGCCGTCCAAGAAAATATTGTGCGCCACGCCGCGCACCTGTGCGCCGGCGAAGATCAGCCACTCAATCCCCCCGGCGGGCGGTTCGAACCGGGACGCGATACCGGACAGGCCCAGCGGGATGCGCTGTGGCATATCCCGCTCCGGCAGGGTCGAGCCGATGCGCAGATTGACCCCGGCGCCGGCGTCGGTGAAGACATTGCCAAGGTCGAGCCCCAGGCGGGGCACCAGGTCAATGGCCGGCCCCGCCGCGCTGGCATTGTTCAGGGGAACGAACCAGCTACGCCGATACCGGATCAGCAAGGCGGGTTCATTGCGCAGCTGATTGTCCCAGCCCAGGGGATTGATCGAGTTGGTGATGTCGTGAATGAAGCGCTGGGTTTCCTCGCCCAACGCCGCGGGGCCGACGACGCCAAGCGATATCGATAAACCTTCTTCCACGCCGGGGCGGTGCACGCGCACGCCCAGTTCGGCATAAAGCCAGGCGGCGTAGGGGCGGTCCAGCGGCTGCGGCTCGGCAATCGACAGATCTTCCGGCGTGTACAGATTCTGCCCCACCGCAATCTCATATTCCCGCCGCGCCGGGTCTGCGTCCAATACGGTTAGGGCGCCCAGCCAATTGAGCAGGGGCGAGCGCACGCCCGGCTTGAAACCATAGGCGATGCGTAGACCATTGGTGTAATGGCGATCGCCGGCGCGGGCATAAAGATCATTGTCCGCGCTGAAGGTGAGGAACTGCTGATCGGTCTGCGCCAGCACCGCAGCGGGGAGACAACCCAGCGCCAGCGCTAGCAGCGCGAAACGAAAAGACGGTTGCATTGAGGCTCCGCATGGGAGAGGGGACCAGCCGTAGCTACTCTTGCTTTTGTGGATTTGTAAACGCGTGACCGCCTTATGGGCTTCAGCCCTGCTTGTGTTTCTGCTCGGCGCCTCGGTGGGCAGCTTCGCGGGCTTCCTCGCCAGCCGTTGGCCCGTCAGCCCGGCCGATCTGTGGGACCGGTCCCGGTGCGACGGATGTTCGCGGCGATTGAACCTTGTGGACCTGATCCCGGTGGTCGGCTGGCTGCTGCGCCGCGGCCGCTGCCCGCGCTGCGGCGGACGGATTGACCCGGTCTATCCGCTTTTGGAGCTGGCCGGCGGCGCGATCGGACTGTTTGCCCTGTTTGGGGCCCCGTTTGTGCAGCCGCTTTATGTGCTGGCGGTTGGCTGGACCTTGCTAATCCTGGCCGCGATTGACCTGAAGACCTTCCTATTGCCCGATACCGGTACGCTGGGATTGATCCTGGCCGGGCTGGCGGTGGCGATGGTTGATGCCCAGTTGGTGGGGCCGTTCGAAGCCGCGTTGGGGGCGCTTCTGGGTTTTGCCGCCTTATGGGCGATCGGCGCGCTGTATGAGCGGCTGCGCGGGCAGACCGGCTTGGGCCTGGGCGACGCCAAGCTGATGGCAGCGGCCGGCGCTTGGCTCGGGCCCTGGGGGTTGCCGCAATTGCTGCTGATCGCCAGCTGGTCGGGCCTTCTGTTCGCCCTGCTGCTGCGCCTGTCCGGCCGAAAGCTTGACGCCAAGACCGCGATCCCGTTCGGGCCGTTCCTGGGCCTGGGCTTTCTCATTGGGCTGGTGCGGCCTTGGCTGCTGACGCTTGCGGCCTGAAGCAAAGGTACCCGCCGCTTAGAAGGCGCGCATTTTAATCCGATCATCGCGGTCGCGATTGATCGGATCATGGCCTAAGCGAAGGGGCTGACCGCATCGCCTTTTCGCCGCACGATCTTGCCCAGCGGGAACAAGGCCGCGCCTGCCAACTTAATATGGGCGTATGCGAACGGGATGCCGATAATGGTGATTGCCAGAACCAGCGCTGCGACGAGATGGCCGAGGGACAGCCACCAGCCGGCCAGGAAGAACCAGATGATATTGCCCAAAGCGCCCAAACAGCCCGTGCCCAGATCCTCCCGCCCGGTAACCAATTGCCGCGACACCAACTCACTATCGAACGGCCACAAGGTGTATAGACCCATGCGGAAGGCAGCCGGCACCCAGGGCAGGCCGATAAGGGTAATCGCCATCAGCAGCGCGGCCAGCCACCAGCCCAGCGCCATTTCCAGGCCGCCGAGAATCAGCCACAGAATGTTCAAAATGAGCGACACCGGCCCCTCCTGAGGAAACTTGATATATAAGGGTGATATATATAGTTCTGCAGCGCGGTCAATACGGTCGGCCACAGACTTGTGGTAAAACACGGCGTTGACCCAGAGCACTGGCCTAAGCACCGGCCTGAGCACTGGCCTGAGCACCGGTGAACGCAAGAGGGATGAGGGAAAGGCATGGCGGACGAACAAAGGCAGGAGCGGCCGGCCCGGATCGGCTTAGCGCTGGGGTCCGGCGGGGCGCTGGGATGGGCTCATATCGGCGTGCTGCGCGGCTTGCAAGCCGTGGGCATCCATCCCGAAATCATCACGGGTTGCTCCATGGGGGCGGTGGTCGGCGCTTTCTATGCCGATGGCAAGCTGGATATCCTGGAAGAAGAAGCTGGCGACTTGTCGATCACGGACGTCATGCGGTTGCTGGACGTGCGTCTGCTCGACGGCGGGCTGCTGGGCGGCGACCGGATTCGCGATTTCCTGCTCTCCTATTTCGGGCGCAAGCCGATCCAGGAACTGGCCAAACCCTTTGCCACGGTGGCGACGGATCTGTTGGCCGGCGAGGCGGTGATCTTCGACCGGGGGCCGCTGGTGGAGGCTGTGCGGGCGTCCATTGCCGTGCCCGGCGTGCTGCGCCCGGTGATCAGCGCCGGCCGGGTTCTCGTGGATGGCCAGATCACCGTGCCGGTGCCGGTTGCCCTGGCACGGCAGCTTGGGGCGGATTTGGTCATCGCGGTGGATGTACAGGGCGATTATGTCGGCCGCACCAAGGAATTGAAGCTGGCGGAAAAGGCGCGCGACAAGGGCCGGATTGACACCGCGTCCGTAGCGCAGGCGGCGTTCGCGCTGCTCAACCAGCAATTCGACCGGGCGTGCCTGCAGCGTGAGCCCGCTGATTTGGTGATCGAACCGAAGACAGGGATCCTGACGCCGACGAATTTCCGCAAGGCGCATGATGCTATTAAGTTGGGCCGCCGTGCCGCAGAAGAGGCGTTGCCGGCGCTAGAGGCGCTGAAACGCGAAGCGGATCACAGCATTTTGGTAAAATAAGCCGAACAATTTGTTTGTTTCGAAGGTCCTATTCGGGCACACAATAGGCTATGTCGGATTTGCCCCAAGTAGTGAGCCGTCCGGAACGGCCGTTCAACGGTGTGGAGTCTGTCTCCACTGGCCAGAAGGATATCCCAGAAATCGTATTTGGGCCGTCCTTTGCCTCGGTGCCGGATGCGGCTGCGGTCGCGGCGTTCCGGGCTGAGCTTGGTGCGGCAACTTTGGCCGCGGTTTTCGATCTTTGGCTTAATCTGGGCGCCAGCGGGCCGGCGGCGCGCACGGCGGTGAGCCCACGGGTGTTCAAGGCGCATCTGCCGCGCCTCGCGGTTCTGGAATTCTTGGCCCATCAGCGCGATCTGAAATTCCGGCTGGTCGGAACCGAGATCGACGATTGGGTCGGTGTGTCGATGACCGGCAAGCGCGTGCGCGAAGTGTTTCGGCGATCTCAAGACGTTTTTGATCTGTTCTGGGCGCCGGTCTGCGATGCGGCCCGGCCGCGTCTTGATCTGGGATCGCTTCAGCCGTTCGAGAAAGCCTTTATCCAATATCGCGCCGTGCATCTGCCCTTGTTGGACGAGCAAGGCCATGTGCGCTTCACTCTGATGGCATTCGAACGCCGCGAACGGGCCAGGGATTGACGGTCCAGGGATTGACGGGCCAGGGATTGATCGGTCAGGCAGCGGCCAATTGCCGGCTGATCACCAGCTTCTGCACATCCGATGTGCCCTCATAGATTTGGCAGACCTTAACGTCGCGATAGATCCGCTCGACCGGATAGTCGGACAGATAGCCATAGCCGCCCAGGGTCTGGATCGCCGCGGAACAGACCGCCTCGGCGGTTTCGCTGGCGATCAGTTTGGCCATGCAGGCCTCAGTCAGGCACGGCGCGCCGGCGTCCTTTAGCCGGGCCGCGGTCAACACCAGCGCGCGGGCGGCCTCCAGCTTTGCGGCCATCTCTGCCAGGCGGAAGCCGACCGCCTGATGGTGGATGATCGCGGAACCGAAGCTCTGACGGTCCTGGGCATAGGCGATGGCATAATCCAATGCCGCCTGTGCCATGCCGATGGCCTGCGCGGCGATGCCGATGCGGCCGGATTCCAGGTTCATCAGCGCCAGCTTATAGCCCTCGCCCTCGCGACCGAGCAGGCAGTCGCCCGGGATGACCATGTCTTCCAGCACGATCTGCGCGGTGTCGGAGCTGTTCTGGCCGAGCTTGTCTTCGATGCGCCCAATCGTGAAGCCCGGTGTATCCGTGGGCACCAGGAAGGCGGACAGGCCACGCTTGCCGGCCTCAGGATCGGTCACCGCGAAGATGATCGCCGCCCCGGCGATGCGGCCGGAGGTGATGAACTGCTTGGTGCCGGACAAGATATAGCCGTTGCCGTGCTTCGCTGCCTTTGCCTTCAGCGCGGCAGCGTCAGAGCCCGCACCCGGCTCGGTCAGACAGAAGCAGCCGATCATCAGCCCCTTGGCCAGGGGCGTCAGAAAGCGCTGCTTCTGGTCTTGTGTGCCGGCCCCCAGGATCGCGGCACAGACCGGAGAATTGTTCACCGACATGATAGTGGACAGCCCGCCATCGCCTGCGGCGATCTCCATCAGCGCCAGCGCGTAGGAGACATAGTCCGTGCCCGCCCCGCCGAAGACTTCCGGCACGGTCATGCCCATTAGCCCCAGCGCGCCCATGTCCGCCAGGATCTCCGCCGGCACAGCCCCCGCCTTCGCCCAGGCCGCTGCCTCCGGCGCGACCTTCTCCTGCGCGAACGCCCGCGCCATATCGCGGATCATGCGCTGGTCTTCGCTCAGGAGGATGTCTTGGGTCATGGCCTAGATCTCACAGCATGCGGAGGTTGCCGCCGATCCGCCCATCCCGACCTGCGCAGGGATGGGCGGTCCCACAGTCTTTAGTGCATAAGTTCCAGCGCCACTGCGGTCGCCTCCCCGCCGCCGATGCACAAGGATGCCACGCCCTTTTTCAGGCCGTGCTGCTTCAGCGCGTTCAGCAACGTCACAGAGATACGCGCGCCGGACGCGCCGATGGGATGGCCCAGCGCGCACGCGCCGCCGTGGACATTGACCTTGTCATGCGCCAGGCCGAGTTCTTTCATCGCGGCCATCGGCACCACGGCAAAGGCCTCGTTGATCTCGAACAGATCAACCTCGTCCTTGGCCCAGCCGACCTTCTGCAGCAGCTTGTCGATGGCGCCGACCGGGGCGGTGGTGAACCATTTCGGCTCCTGTGAATGGGTCATATGGCCCTTGATCTCGGCCAGGATGGTCAGACCGCGCTTTTCCGCGTCGGAGCGGCGCATCAGGATCAAGGCCGCAGCACCGTCGGAGATGGACGAGGAGGTGGCCGCGGTCACCGTGCCGTCCTTGGCAAAGGCCGGCTTCAGCTGCGGCACGTTGTCGGGATTGGCCTTGCCCGGCTGCTCGTCGGTGTCGACGACGCGCTCGCCCTTGCGCTCGGCCACCGTCACCGGGGTGATCTCCTCGGCGAAGGTGCCATCGTCGATGGCCTTGCGCGCGCGCTTGACCGACTCGATCGCATAAGCGTCCTGGGCATCGCGGGTGAACTGATATTTGCCGGCACAGTCCTCGGCAAAGGTGCCCATCGCCCGGCCCGGATCATAGGCGTCTTCCAGCCCGTCCAGCGCCATATGGTCATAGATCATGGTATGGCCGTATTTGTTGCCGGTGCGGCCCTTGGGCACCAGGAAGGGCGCGTTGGTCATGCTTTCCATGCCGCCGGCGATGACGATATCATTGGTGCCGACCGCGATGCTGTCCGCAGCCATCATCATCGCCTTCATGCCCGAGCCGCACATCTTGTTGATGGTGACCGCCCCGGTGCTGTCCGGCACGCCGGCATAGCGGGCGGCCTGGCGCGCGGGAGCCTGGCCCTGGCCCGCCGGCAGCACGCAGCCCATGATGGTCTCATTGATGTCGGTCGGGTCGATGCCGGCCTGGGCCAGCGCGCCCTTGATGGCGACGGAGCCCAGCGTCGGCGCAGAAACGCCGGCAAGCTCGCCCAGCAGGCCGCCCATGGGCGTGCGCGCCATGGCGACGATAACGACGGGATCGGTGGACATGGGAACAATCTCCAGAACAGGCTTAAGGCGATCTGAAGACGGGTGTAGGCCCAAGCCCTTCCAGGCGCAAGCGGGCCCGCGTCACGCCTTGGGTTCAATCAGATCCCACCGGTTGCCGAATGGGTCCTCGAAGACGGCGACGCGGCCATAGGGCTCATCGCGCGGCGCTTCCAGGAAGCGAACGCCAGCGTCGAGAAAGCGCGCGTGGTCGCGATCGAAATCATCGGTCGAGAGAAACAGAAAGACGCGTCCGCCTGTCTGGTTTCCGATCGCCGCGCGCTGCGCCGGTGTCGCCGCCTCGGCCAGCAAAAGCCGGGTTTCCGTGCTGCCGGGTGGGGCGACCAGCACCCAGCGCTTCGTAGCGCTCACGGCGGTATCTTCAATGAGAATGAAGCCCAGAGCGCCGACATAGAAGGCCAGCGCTGCGTCATAGTCTGGCACAACCAGGGTATTGGCGGAAAGACACTGTCGCATGGGCGGTTGATCGCATAGGCAGAAGCCGATAGCAGGAAGGATGGGAGGCGGCTGAATGCTCTTTTATCTGGCTCTGGCGCTGTGGCTGGCAGGGGCTGTTTTGGTGCTGACCGGCCGCCATCGCAGCGGTGGCAGCAGCGCCATCGGCTTTTTTACCTTCACCGGGCTGATGCTCGGCGCCGTGGTCGGCCTGCTTAGCCCGCTGGGCGGCACGGCCGCGGCGTTTGGCGGCGGTCTGGGGTTGCTTCTGGGCGCGGTGTGGGATCGCTCCAGGGCCCGGCAGTGATCCCGCCCGAACCGGGGCGGCTGACAGGCTGGGAGACCCCGACGGCCTCCTTTTCTGGCAAACGCACTGGCTCGCGATACGCAAGGCGGTGCCCGCCATTGCCGGCTCACGGGACCACCGCGTCGGCCTCGATCTCCACCAGCCAATCCGAATTGGCCAAGGCTTGCACCGCGACAAGCGTGGCGGCCGGGCGGATTGCGCCGAACACTTCGGCATGCGCGGCACTGACCGCCGGCCAATCCGCAATGCGCGTCAAATACATGCGCGTGCGCACAACATGGTAGAGATCCGCGTCAAGCTTGGCGAGTGCCTCGGCGATAATCTGAACACAGCGACGCGCTTGAGCAGCGGGGTCATTGCCCCCGGCCAAACCGCCATCGGGCGCCACCGGCCCGCACCCGGATACGAAGATCAATTGGCCGGCGCGCACCGCCCGGGCAAAGCCGATGCGTGCCTCATAGGGCGAGGCGGAAAAGGCGGCCTGGCGGTCAAGGGGCATCTGACAGGCGTCGCTTTGGCAGCATCAGGACGGATCTGGAAATGCTTGGCGCTGGTCTCATTCGGCGGCTTGACGTTCGGTGACCCGCGCGCGGTATGCGGCCCAGGAGCGCTTCAACATGGCCGAGGTCTGCCGCGACCCGTCCGGTGACCAGCCCGGTGGCCCAAAGACATAGCCCCAGCGGTCCCGCCAGGTCCGGGCGCGGACCAGATCGTGCAGAAGGCCCATCCACTCATGGAAGGCGACGACGAGCGGATTGAATGTGCGCAGATTCTTTACGATGCCGTAACGGCAGGGTTCGTCATCGCGTTCGGCCACGAAGGTGCCGAACAGCCGGTCCCAAAGGATCAGCGTGCCGGCATAATTGGCGTCCAGATAGTCCGGATTGGTGGCGTGATGGACACGATGATGGCTGGGCGTGTTGAACACGGCCTCAAACCAGCGCGGGAACCGGCGGATCGTTTCGGTATGGATCCAGAACTGGTAGATCAGGTTGAAGCCAGCCACGAAGGCGATCAGCAGCGGATCGAACCCGATCACGAACAGCGGCAGCTTGAAGATCCACGTGGCAGAGAAAAACCCAGTCCAGGTCTGCCTCAGCGCGGTCGACAAATTATAGTGCTGAGAGGAATGGTGGATGACATGGCTGGCCCAGAACCAGCGCACCCGATGCGCCAAACGGTGAAACCAATAATAGCGCAGATCGTCCAGCACGAAGGCGATGAGGAACGCCCACCAGGTGCGCGGGATATCGAACAGGCGGGCATGCTCCCAGATCACCATCCCGATGGCGATGGTGGCCCCGGCGAACACCGCCCCTGCGATGGTGCTGCCCAGGCCCATGACCAGGCTGGCGGCCGTGTCCTTCGGTTCGAAGCGGGCGCGCCCGGTGAGGCGGCCATAGATCATTTCCGCAATGATCAGCACAACAAAGGCGGGAATGGCATATTGAACCGGATCCGGCAGCGGGTCGAGCGGCATCAGTATCCTTCAGTGCGTTTCAGACGGTCCAGGCGATCCAGCCAGGCGACGGCCTGTTTTTGATCGCCGATAATCAGTTCATAGCGTGTTCCGGACAATTCGGCGAGGCGGAATCCGATTTTCAGGCCGCTGGCGCGATGAGTGTCGATCACATCGCCGGGCCGCAAGCGCCGTGTCACCGCCTTGTCGCCGAACTGCGCCACCAGCCCGACGGCCTCAGGGTCGCTCAAGGCCAGGAGTGCCGCGCGGCCGTCTGAAGAGCGCAGCACCTCGGTCACTCGGTCTTCCCAGAAATCCTCGGCATAGCGTTTGCGAATGTCGCTGCGGCTGCCCAGGCCTGGCGGCTTGCCCCAATTGATGATCGCCGCCAGACCGACCAGGAACAGCACCGCTACCAGGGAGCCCAACAAAGGAATCCAGTTCATCGCTTCGGCCGATTCTGCCTTCGGTCCCGATGGGTCTGCAACGGTCAGTGTGCCGCGACAGTTCATAAAAGTTTCTTGATCAGAAATTAGCCATGCCGCTCAGGTCGGCAAGAGGGGTGCCCCCCACACGGTTCAGGAGGAAAGGCTGCATGAGCCACGCAATGTCCCGCTACGTCCGGTTCGCCGGCGCGGTGTCCGCACTCGCGCTGACCGCGGCGGCCCACGCCCAGGAGGGCGGCTTTCCCATCGTCGAGGAGATCATCGTCACCGCCCAGAAACGCGAGCAGTCCGTGTTGGACGTGCCGATCACGATCACCAGCTACAGCGGCGACTTTCTGCAAAGCCTGAACATTTCCGAGTTCGACCAGCTGTCCAACGTGGTGCCGGGCCTGGTGGTGCAGGAGCAAAGCCCGAACAATCCGGGTTTCGTCATCCGCGGCATCACCTCCGACAGCGGCGATTCTCAGATCGCGCCGCGCATCACCGTTTATGAGAACGGCTTTGACGTGTCGCGCTCGCGCGGCTCCTTCTTCGAGCTGTTCGACCTGGAGCGGGTCGAGGTGGTCAAGGGACCGCAAGCCACCCTGTTCGGCACCGCCGCGCTGATCGGTGCGGTCTCCGTGATCACTGCCAAGCCGCAGCAAGAGTTGAGTGCCGCGGTCGAGGCCAGTTACGGCAATTTCGATTTCGTCCAGGCGCGCGGCTTCATCACCGGCGGCAACGACCTGGTGCAGGGCCGGCTGGCGGTCAGCTATCGCCGCCGCGACGGGTTTGTGGAGAATATCGCCGGCGAGCCGGGCTCGCAAACGCCCGGCGGTCCGGCCATTGCGGATCTGAACGGGTTGGAGGTGTTCGCCATTCGCCCGTCGATCCGCTTCACGCCGGGGGACCGCTTCGTCGCCGATTTCGTGTTCAATTATCAGCAGGAAGATCCCCCGGCGACGGCCTTCAAATCCGGCGTGCTGGCACCGACCGGCGGGTCGACCGATCCGTTCAGCTTTGCTGAATTGTCCGGCAGTCCGTTCAGTGAAGAGGTCTTGGGCGACGAGTTGGGGCTGGACCGGCGCCGCTACACCGCCAATTTGACCATGACCTACGATGTCAACGAGGCCATAACCGTGACCTCGATCAGCGGCTATTTGAATTTCGACAGCTTGGAAGTGTTCGACGCGGACGGCTCGCCTGCGTTCTTGCTGGAATTTGCCGAGGATGCCGTGGGCGAGGTGATCAGTCAGGAATTCCGCGCCAATTATGCCGGCAACCGCTTGAACGGCTTCATCGGCGTAAACTGGTATCATGAAGAGGGCAGCCAGGGTGTGCCCTTCTCCACTGATGAGACCATCTTCGCCGCCTGTATCGCTCCCAATCCGGCCAATGATCCCTCCTTGCTGACCGATCCGGCCACGGCGGCCGCCTTTGAGCCGAACGCATTCGCCATCACGCCCTTCTGTCAAAATCCCGACGGCTCGATCAATCGCATCGATGTGGTGCCGACGAGCCCCAGCTTCATGCTGCCGGTGCCGGTGAACGGACCGGCGGGCGTGCCGATCCCCTATGCTGCGGCCTTCACCAATACCGCCAATCTCGACACGGTCTCGGTGTTCGCTGACCTGTCCTACCGGTTGTTCGACCGCCTGGAGCTGACCGGCGGCATCCGCTACATTTACGAGGATCGCGAGGGCGGTTTCATCGCCGATGCGCCGAATTCTCAGCTGCTTGGCACGCCGCTTCTGCCGGTGGTTTCCACGGGCGGCGTGGAATTGACCGGGCAGGAGGATTTCGATGCGATCGTCGGCCGCTTCAACGCGCTGTACCAGTTCACCGAGACCATCAACGGCTATGTCACCGTCGGCCGCGGCCGGCGCTCCCCGGTGGTGGAGGTCGACTCCGCGTTCGATCCGATGCTGGGGGTGATCCCCAATGTGAACATCATCGAGGATGAGATCGTTTGGAACTATGAAGGCGGCATCAAAGCCAATCTCGGCAATGGCCGGCTGGTGCTCGACGCGGCGATCTTCTATCAGGACTATTCCGACTTTCAGACCACCATCAACACGCCGGACGGCTTTACCTCGGTCACGGCGGGCGACGCCACCAATATCGGCGTGGAAGTCGGCCTGCAGGGCCAGCTGACCGAGTTTCTGAGCTACTTCGCCAATGCCGCCTTCACCGAGGGCGAGATTGACGATGATCCGGAGAATGGCATCTTCGCGGGCACGCAATTCCGCC
Organism: Rhodothalassiaceae bacterium; assembly: GCA_050331575.1. Taxonomy (GTDB): domain Bacteria; phylum Pseudomonadota; class Alphaproteobacteria; order Sphingomonadales; family Rhodothalassiaceae; genus JBHJGS01. Next base: position 56,318 of record JBHJGS010000012.1, read on the forward strand.
TGCAGCCGCGCTGGACGGCCTCAGCCGGGCTGTTCTGGGACCAGCCGGTGACCAGCACCCTGCGGGTGTTCGGCAATGTCAGCTGGTCCTACCGCTCAGATGTGTTTTTCGAGCAGGAGAATTTGCCGATCGCGGGGCTGCCGATCGCCGAGGACGATGTCAATCTGGTGGGCATTCGCGGCGGCATCGGCGGCGTTGACGGCGGATGGGAAATTTCCGGTTTTGCCTCGAACCTGACCAACACCGACTATATCATCGACGCGGGCAATACCGGCGGGGTGTTCGGCACGCCGACCTTTATCGCCGGGCCGCCGCGCTTCTTCGGCGTGGAACTGCGCACGCGCTTCTGAACGAACTGGGAGGGGACCATGGCACGATGGCAGCTAACGCGCCGGGGATTTTTGCAGGCCAGCGCCGCAGGCGCGGGGGCGGCGGGATTGGGCGGCTGTGCCAAGGCGGCATCGGCGCGCTTCACCCATGGCGTGGCCTCTGGCGACCCGCTGACCGACCGGGTGATCGTGTGGACGCGCGTGGTGCCGGACGCCCAAGGCGAGCCGGTTCCGGTGCGCTGGCAAATCGCCGAGGACGAGGCGTTTGAGCGGATCGTCTCCAACGGCGAGACGGCGGCGGACCCCGCGCGCGACTATACGGTGAAGGTGGATGCCGGCGGGCTCAGCGCGGGCCGGGCCTATTTCTACCGGTTCCTGACCGAGGGGCAGACCAGCCCGGTCGGCCGCACCCGAACCCTGCCGGAGGGGTCTGTTGACCAGGTGCGCTTCGCGGTGTGCTCCTGCTCCAACTATCCTCAAGGCTATTTCACCGCCTATCGCGAAATGGCCAAGGAGCCGGACATCGACGCGGTGCTGCATCTGGGCGACTATTTCTACGAATATGAGGACGGGCGCTATTCGGACCCGGAGATCGTCGCCGCCGGCCGCGCGGTGGACCCGGCCAATGAGATTGTTTCGCTGGAGGATTATCGCCGGCGCTACGCGCTGTACCGCTCCGACCCGGATCTGCAGGCGGTGCATGCCGCGCACCCCTGGATCGCGGTGTGGGACGATCATGAGATCGCCAATGATACCTACAAGAATGGCGCGGAAAATCATCAGCCGGAACAAGAAGGCCCGTTTGCCGAACGCCGCGCGGCGGCGATTCAGGCGTGGCGGGAATGGATGCCGGTGCGCGATCCGGCCAATGGGCCGGGTGACAAGATCTACCGCCGCTTCGATTTCGGCGATCTGGCCAGCCTGATCATGCTGGATACCCGGCTGATCGGCCGGGACATGCAGCTCAGCTACACCACCGACATGGTCTATCGCACCCAGGCGTTCGATTTTTCCGATCCGGCCAATCCGGTCGCCATCACCGATCCCGCGCGCGTGGCAAAGCTGCCGGCTGGAGCCGTGCGCGAGCTGCCGTTGCCGTTCCAGATGACCGAGCAGGGCCCGCAGCCGATCCTGGACTTCCAGCGGATCCGCGAAATCGATCCGGACAATCTGCCCGAGGGCGTGATCTTCCTGCCCGATGCGGACCGCTTCCGCAGCGAGGTGCTGGGCCGGGAAGAGCGCAGCATTCTGGGTGACACGCAGGAGCAATGGGTGGCTGATCAGTTCGCCGCTGCCGACCGGCCGTGGCAGATCATCGGCCAGCAATTGTTGCTGGGCCGGGTCAAGCCACCGGCGCTGCAGCCGGAGCAGCTGGATCCGGACAAGCCCTCGCTGGTGCGCGCCGATCAGCTGCAATTCTTCAATCTGCTGAACCAGGTGGGACTGCCCTTCAATCTGGACGCCTGGGACGGCTATCCCGCCGCGCGGGAGCGCTTCTATCGCTCTGCTCAGGGGGCGGAGAATGTCATTGTGCTGGCCGGCGACACCCATAATGGCTGGGTGTTCAATCTGGCCGACGAGACCGGCGCACCGGTGGGCGTGGAATTTGCCACCCCGTCGATCTCGTCGCCGGGCATCGAATCCTATGTGCCCGCCGATCCCGACGTGATGGAGACGCTGCTGGTTCAGACCAATGAGGAACTGACCTATATGAACGCGCAGGACCGCGGCTATCTGGTGCTGACCGTCACTCCGGAGGAAGCCCGCTCCCGGTTCCAGTTCGTCTCTACCGTGAAGGCGCAGGACTATGAACCGGTCGAGGGGCCGACCTTCACGGTGCGCCGCGGCGACAAGCGGGTCAGCTGAGCGCCGGGCAGCCGGGTGGTGGCTGCCGCTTCACGTCGTGCCGGTTTGACGTCGTGCCGGCTTGACCGCTTGATCTTGACCGTTTGATCTGGGGCGGGTCATGGCACAGGCATGTTCGACACCCATCTCCGCCCGTTGATCGACCCGCCGCTGAATTGGGTGGGCCGTCTGCTTGCCCGCACCGGGGTGAGTGCGAATGCGGTGACGCTGGGCGGCTTTGCGCTGGGGCTGCTGGCCCTGCCGGCACTGGCGCATCAGGCTTATACGCTGGCGCTGGGGCTGATCCTTCTGAACCGGCTGTCGGACGGGCTGGATGGCGCCTTGGCGCGCAACGGCGCCGGGGCCACCGACTTCGGCGGCTATCTGGATATCGTCACCGACATGATCTTCTATGGCAGCGTGGCGTTCGGCTTTGCGCTGGCTGAGCCTGCGCGGAACAGTGTGCCGGCGGCGTTTTTGTTGTTCGGCTTCATGGGCGCGTCGTCCAGCTTTCTGGCCTTCATGGCGGTGGCGGAAAAGCGCCAATGGAAGACCCAGGCGCAAGGCGCCAAGTCGATCTATTATCTGGCGGGCCTGATGGAGGGCGGTGAGACGATCGGCTTTTTTGTGCTGATGTGCCTGTTCCCCGGCGCCTTTGCGGTGCTCGCCTGGATCTTTGGTGCCTTGTGTCTGGTCACCGCCGGCGCCCGTCTGGTGGTGGTGCGGCAACGGTTGGGCTGAGCGCGGATCGGCACGGCCTCAGGCGAACAGGCCGTGCAGATACCAGGCCGGAGCCGCCGCGCCGTCATAGGTGCCGGCGCGGAACAGCCAGAAGCGTCGGCCGTCGGCATCTTCCACGCGATAATAGTCGCGCATGGGCTCTGTCTGGCTCTGCCACCAGTCCGACGCGATGCGCTCCGGCCCGGCGGCGCGCACCACCTTGTGGCTGAGCCGGCGCCAGCGGAACAGCAGCGGCGGGCCGTCGGGCACCTCGGCGACCACGGCGATCGGCTGCGGCGGGTCGAACAGGGTGATCGGCCGCGGCGGCTGGTCTGGAGCCTGCTGGTCATGCCAGGGCAGCGGCGGCACCGCAGGCCGCAGGGCCTGGGCCGCTTCGGGACGATGGCGCGGCTGCGGCGCCAGACCATAGACCGCACCGCGGCCGAGCCGGTCGCTCAACCGGTCAACCAGGGCGGCCAATTCACCCGCCGGCGCCTGGGCCTGGGTGAAATCGCACACGGCTGCTTCCAGCCGCTCAACCTGCACCGCCGCCAGGCTCATGGCGTCCAGGCCGAAGCCCGGGTCCAGGCCGGCCAGCCGCTCAGAAAACAGGCGGATCAGATGCGCGCCGTCGCGCGTGGCCCGGGCGGTGCCGGCGCTCAGTCGCACCACGGAATGATCGACCCGATAACCGCTCAGGACCAGGTGGCGGGCGCCTTGATGGTCCTGCGCCAGACGGTGCGCCAGATCCTGCGACAGGTCGGCCAGCACGCGGGCCAGATCCTCCGGCGCGGCCACCGGCTCAGCAAAGCGGCGGCCGGCGCGATAGGCCGGCGGCGGCCGGCGCGGGGTCAGCGGCTCCTCCACACGGCCCAGGGCCTGATCCAGTCGGCCCAGCAGCGCGGCACCGATCCGGCCTTTCAGGTCGCCGCGGAAGCGCCGGGCCAGGCCGGCCCGTGGCAGCGGAGCCAGATCGCCGATGCGTTTCAGCCCCAGCCGGCGGGCTGCTGCCACCGTGTCCGGGGCCAGCCGCAGGGCGGCCAGCGGCAAGGGTGCCAAAGCCGTCGCGGCTTGTTCCTCCGGGCCGATGCGATTGATCCGGGCCGGGCCATAGCGGGCAAGCGCATGCGCGGCGCCGATGGTGGCGGCAAGGCCCAAGCGCGCGGTCAGTCCCGCGCGTGCCAGATGGTCGGCCAGATCGGCCAAGAGGGGCTGTTCGCCGCCGAACAGATGCGCCACCCCGGTGAGGTCGGCGAGCAGCCCGTCCGCACCGTCGCGGGCGATCAGCGGGCTGTAGCGCTCCAGCCAGCCGGCCAGTTCGTCGAGAGCTGCGATGTCGCCGGCGGCATCGACGGGGCGGGTGGCAAGTGCTGGATAGAGCGCGCGGGCGTCGCTGAGGCTTTGACCGGGGCGGAGGCCCGCCCGCGCGGCCGCCTGGGTGACTGCTTCGATAACCGGCCCATGGCGGCCGGGCGCGATCAGCGCCAGCGGGGCTTCAAGCGCTTCGAGCGCGGCCTGCGCCGGGGCCGAGCCATAGCGGGCGGCCTGGCTGAGCGCGCGGCGCTGCCGCTCGATCCGCCAGCGGCTGAACCAGATGGAAAGCATGCGCCGCATGATCGAACTCCAGAGTCCAGTGGCGGGGCCGTCCGTCCGCGCCCCGGGTGAGCTGTGCGCCCCAGCGCGGCCGGCCCGGGCTGCGCCGATCCAGGCGCGGTGCCTGGCTGGGCCGGCTGGCGATGCGCCAGCGGCTGCGCGCCACACTGGGCCCGGTATGCCGGCGCAGCAGCAAGGCGGGGGTAGCGCCGTCACGTGCGGCCAGCATCAGCCGCCGGGTCTGCTTCAAGTCGGCATCGGGCAGTTCGGCCAACGCCATCGCGGCGACGCCGGCGCTCAGCACTTCCTCCAGCGCCCACAAGGTCTCGATCGCCTTGGCGCTGCGCACCAGGATCAGCCGGCCGGGATCCAAGCCCAACCCGGCCAAGCCGGGGCCGTAGGGCATGCCCTGATCCAGCCCCGTGCGGCGATCACGCAACCAGATCAGCGGCCCGGCATGATCGGCCAGGCGCCGCTGTGCCAGCGCCAGGGCAAAGCCCACCGCACCGCTCCAATCCCCGTAGGTCTCCGGCACCAGTTCATGCACGCTGAGATCCAGATGTTGCCCGGGCAGGGCTTCATCTAGGGCCGCCACGCCGAAGCGGAGGCCGGTCTGCGGCCGGTGGCCCAGCGGGCGGTCTTCCACTTGGGCGATGCGTCGGCGTAGATCGGTTAAAGCAGCCTTTTTGTTCATGCTTTGTTCCTATTGGCGAAAGGTCTCGGAGTCAAGCGACCCGGCGCAGGAACGCGGCTTATGTCGCAGCCGTTTCTGGACGATGACTGACTCTTCGAATGTCAATCGACCGCGCGGCGCACCGGCGCGTTGGCCCTGGCAGATCCCCAGAAAAGGCTGGCGCGCGATCCTGGCGCGCATCTGGCGGCGCAATCTAGACAACAGCTTCGGCCTGATTGCCGCCGGCGTGGCCTTTTATGCCATGCTGTCGACCTTCCCGGCGATCACCGCCTTCGTTTCGCTATACGGCTATTTCGCGGATCCGGCCGCTGTGTCGAACCATGTCGCCCGGCTGCAGGATGTCATGCCGCCGGACAGTTGGAAGCTGATCGAAGATCAGATCCGGTCCGTCGGCGATGCTGCCCAAGGCAAGCTGGGCCTGGGGGCCCTGCTCAGTCTGCTGATAACCTTCTGGTTCAGTGGGGCGGGTCTGCGCGCGGTGGTTGATGCGCTCAATCATGTTTATCGCGAACAGGAAGACCGCGGCTTGATCGGCTCCAACCTGGTGGTGTTTGCCATGACGATCGCAGGGCTTTTGGTCGGGCTTTTGGCCCTGGCGGTGATCATCGCCTTGCCGGTTGTGCTCCGATATCTGCAATTGGCTGGAACCTTGCGCTGGGTTCTGGCTCTGGCGCCTTGGGGATTGTTGGTGCTGGTGATCATGTTTTCGATCAGTGCGCTTTACCGCTTCGGGCCCAGCCGGCGGGCGCCGAAAGTCTCCTGGATCTCCATGGGGGCCGTGTGCGCGACCATCCTCTGGCTTCTGATCTCCGTGGGCTTTTCTTACTATGTGGCGACCTTCGGGGCATATAACCGCGTCTACGGCACGGTCGGCGCCGTGGCCGCCCTGCTGATCTGGTTCTGGCTGAATTCTTATGTCGTGATCCTCGGCGGCGCGCTGAACGCGGAAATGGAGTTTCAAACCCGACGCGACACCACCGTGGGTGATCCCAAACCGATGGGGGAACGCGGCGCGTTTGTGGCCGATCACCTCCCTGGCGGGGGGTAAGCAGGTGTCTGAAAGATCTTTTCTTTTTCGGCGGCTTCCTGCTCCTCGCGGATCACCACCAGGCGGCCTTCGGCATCCCGGCGCAGATGATCCGGCCCCACCGTCCGGACTTCGCCGTCGATGAAGGCAATCTCCAACTTGTTCTGACCAGGCAGATAGCGGCGAACCTCGCCCACCTGCATGGCGCCGAAATAGACCTGTTCGCCTTCTTGCTGTGTACTTAGTTCCACCAGCGGCTGGCTGTCGTCTTCTGCAACAGCTGAACAGCCGCCTAGCCCGGCGATCAGGATTAAGGTCTTCACCATCGTCTTCATCAATGCGCCTTCCCGCCGTGGAGAGAAACGTCGCCGGTGGCAGCGGGCACCTTCAAAGGGGAGGGGGGCTGCAGGTGCCCGCTGCCGTCCGCCCGGCCTGTCCCTGAAGACAGTTGATCTGAACTGCCTGACCGCCGCTTCGCGTGCCATGGGCTTCGGCCAGCCGGATCTTGCTAACTCCTTGCCCGAAGCACTGGGGCCTTGTACCCAAAGTCAATCGACTGCTGATGGTGAACGCTGGGTCTGGCGGGTTGTTCCGGTCCGCTTTTGAGGCGGGGCAAAATGCCCGTCACTTCACGCAGGCGTGATCGCCGCCATCCCAAGCTTGGCCGTTAGACAGGATCATGCACTCTCGGTCTCGTTGTCCCATCGTCCGCTGGTTTGGCCATGCCGGCTGACCCCGCCCCACGGCTGATCCCGGATCGCGCCTCGCCGCCGCCGCGGCCCGCGCCCGGCGCGCCGGCGATGCTTTTGGCCGGCTATGTGGCGATTGGCATCTTTGTGCTGTTGGCCTTGGCAGCGCTGTCCTACAGCAGCGCCATTTCGGTGCCGATCACCGGCGCCTTGATCCTTGGCATCGCCCTGGCGCCCCTGGTGCGCTGGTTGGGCCGCAGCGCGTGGCTGCATGTTGTGAGTGCGCTGGGCCTGGTCTTCGGGCTCTTCCTTCTGTCCTTGGGCTTGCTGCTGATGGTGGCGGTCCCGGCGGTTGACCTCATCGAACAGATGCCCCGAGTGGGCCGGCTTTTGGAGGATCAATTAGAGGAAATCCGCGAGCCGATCCAGCGGCTGCAGCAGCAAACCGAGGATTTGGAGCAGATGGCCGATGTCGGCGGCGAGGCCGCGGCGCCGGCGGATCAGACCGAGGAGGTTAAACTGCAGAAGCCCTCATTGCTCGGCCGGACCCTGACCAATGTGCGGGCCTTTTCGAGCCAGTATTTCGTGATGCTGGGCCTGTTATTCTTTCTTCTGCTCGGCCGGGCGCAGCCACGCATGCCGGCCTTGCGCACGACCGCGCCGTTGCCGGTGCGCCACTGGGTGCGCTTCGTGACGACGTGCGAGCGCGACCTTTACAGCTATCTGGTCACGGTCAGCCTCATTAATCTGGGTTTGGGCGCGATCCTGGGCATGGCGCTGTCTCTGTTCGGCATGGAGAATGCCTTGTTCTGGGCGCTGCTTGCGGCGGTGTTGAACTTTTTCCCGTTTGTCGGGCTGTTTGTGGGGGTCGCGCTCTTGACCATCGACAGCATCGCCACATTCGGCGATCTGGCGATCGCGATCTGGCCGCCTTTGCTCTATCTGACGCTCAATCTGATCGAAGCCAATTTCGTGACGCCCGCCGTTCTGGGGCGCAATCTGACACTGAACCCGGCGCTGATTTTTGCCAGTGTGATTTTCTGGGGCTGGCTGTGGGGCATTCCCGGGGCATCGATGGCCGTGCCGATCTTGCTGGTGCTGAATGCCGCCCGGCGGACCTTTCAATCCGCCGGACCAGAGTCCGCGGGATAGCGGCCGCCAGGCAAGGCAGCCGGCAGCCCCCGATGCGTCAGGACAGTCGGAGGCATGATCCGATCAATCGCGATCGCGTTTGATCGGATGTTGCTCGAGAGCCTTTTCCGATCAAACCGACTCCCTTCGAGAGTCGGTTTGGCCGAGAAAAGGCTCTATGAGTCATAAGTTTAGAGTGTTGCTTCCGGCCTCACTGATCACCAAAGGTGAGCCAATGAGATAGGGCAGCGCTCTAGGATCCGCTGCTGGCGTCTGCTTCATAGAAGGCATCATTGCGGCCCTGCCAGGTTTGGTCGCCGACCCAGCTATAGTCACCGCTTTCGAACGAGGGCAATTGGCCCACCTTCTCTTCGCTCATGTCCAGATACAGACGATCCAAGTCCGCGCCGACCCGGATACGGGTATAGGGCACGGCGATCTGCCGTTCGCCGACCATGCCCAAAAAGCCGCCATGGCCGATAATCAGATAGCCCGTGCGGTCTTGCCCGGCCAGAAGGATATCTTCCACTGAGCCCAGTTCGACCCGATCGAAATTGAAGACAGACATGTCGAGCAGCTGTTTCGCCCGCATCTTGCCAGTCATTTCGACCAATTGGGTTGTCTTGCCACGCATGGACTCCGCATCATCCTTCGGCATGGTCTTGGCGGCCGTGGCGCTTTTGCCATCCGCCTTCGCCGTGCGGGTCCGCTGCGTCTGGTTTTGTTGGTCTTGGCTTTCGGCCGTGCGGCTTTTCTGTGATTGCTGATCCTGGCTGTCGGCTTGTTGGTCCGACCGGCTCTGGGTGTCGTCATCCTCCGCCTGGGCGGTGCGCTGTTGGCCTTTGTCATCCGCCTTGGCGGTGCGATCCGCGCTTTTGTCTTGCTTGGCGTCTTTGCTCTTCTGCTGCGCGGCGGCTGCACCGGCAGCGCCTCCGGCCCCGGCGGCGGCGGCCGTGCGGGTGGTGCCGCTGCCCTTGCCGTCCTTGTCAGACTGCTGCGTCTCCGCCTGCGCCATTTTCTGGGAGCGATCTTCCGCGATCTCCTTCAGCGAGGTCAGAACCGTCCGGCAGGCATCCTGGTGTTCATACCGCGCCAGAATATTGGCGGCATCGCGGAGCGTTTTCAGTTCGCTGCGCAGACCGGCCATCGCGCCGCTGTCCCGGCCCTCATGGCGCAGGAACTGTTGGTCGATCTGGTGCAGCCGCGTCCGGCAATCGGTGCCACCGTCGCTCTGGGACTTGGACTGTGACTCTGCTTGGGATTGGCCCGACCGGTCTTGCTGATTGGCTCGGTTGGTGCTTTGCGCGGCGACCGGCAGGGCCAAGGCTGTGGACAGCAGCAGCCCGGCCATCAACGCGGGGGCAGATTGGATCTTTGACATAGTGATCTCCTGTGCTCAGTGTTGACGTTGCATCCACTCATCGACTTGGCGATGCGCTTCTTCTTTGGTGACGCCGTATGACTCCTGGATCTGGCCCTCCAGCTGATCGCGATCGCCTTCCATGCGCATCAGTTCGTCATCGCTGAGCTTGCCCCATTGCTGTTTGGCCTTGCCTTGGAATTGTTTCCAATTCCCTTGAATTTGATCCCAGTTCATTAATCTCTCCCGAAGCCTGGATGTTCCGCTGGAACAAACTCCGCATGCCGGGTGACGGTTCCCGGTTGGGCCCGCGATGGCTGCTTTTTATGGGCTTTGGCGCGGCAACCCCGCCAAACATCTGGCAAATATCGGCGCAAAAATGATAGGCTGCTGGTCAGAAACTTCGAGAAACGGGGAGAAGCGGGGAGAAACGAAGTGGCTTGCACGATATTCGGCGCGGTGGCGCCCAATGATCCCGATGTGCTGCAAATCCTGAATGATTGGCGAACGTCTTGCCGCGCGGCTGGGAAATTTCCGCGCGCGGCATCTGTGGCGGATGATCACATTATATTGCTGTGATGGCCCCTCCGATCCTTTGCCGTCGGCCGTGGCGATTGACATAGCCGATCTGGCGGAGCTGACCGGCGAGCGCCTGGATGTCAGCTTGAGCGACCGGGCTTTGGGCACATTGATGGCCGGCGGGGCGCTTGGCCTGCCCGACGATGCCGGCCAGATCCGCCTGATCGGCTGCCCGAAACATGTGGTTCCTTCTGAAGAGGACCCTTAAGATCGGCCTGGCGCGCAAACGCCGGCTCGCCATCGTGCAGCGGGCTGGCGAGCCGGCGCTAAGCCTCTCCCGCAGCGGCCTCGATCGCGTCCATATCGGCGTCGGACAGGCCGAAATGATGGCCGATCTCGTGCACCAGCACATGAGTGAGGATCGCCCCCAATTCATCCTCGCCCGCACACCAATAATCCAGGATCGGCCGGCGATACAGGAAGATGCGGTCGGGCAGGGCGCCGCTGTCCCACACCGATTTCTGGTCCAGGCTGACGCCGTGATACAGGCCCAGAAGGTCGAACGGGCTGTCCAGGCCCATGTCCCGGCACAGCGCCTCGTCGGGAAAATCCCGGATCTCGAAGATGATCGCGCCCAGATGCTGCCGGAAGGTCTCGGGCAGCCGCGCAAAGGCCGCCTCAGCCAGGGCAGCCAGATCATCCGGCGAGGGCGCGGACGTTTCAGACCAGCGGGTAACGGGATCACTCATGAGGTCGGGCTTGGCGCGGCGCGGGGCGGCCGTCAAGGCTGTGGCGCTGTCCTGCCGTCGTTTTACCGGTTAAGCGTTTAGGGACTCTGATGTTGCCCCGCTATTGTGGGCCGGCTCTCCTGGCGTTAGGAGAACAGGGTCCAGCTGGTGCCGTTCAGCGTGTAAAGCAGATGCTTGCGGCCGACCGAGAGCATCAGACCGTCCTTCTGATGCAGGAAGCCGGCGGTGAGTGCGTCGACGCCGACCTCGACGCGGACCAGCCGGTCGCCCGCCTCCAGCCGGTACAGCGCATCGTCTGTGGCAAACCAGACCTGCCCCTGAAGGCTTTCGACCGCCCAGATTTCGTCTTCCACATCAATCTGGTCGATCACCCGCCAAGCCATGCCCCGGCCTTCCACGATCGTGCCACGGGCGCCGGCGGCGATGATCCGTCCGTCATCCAGCCAGCGCACACAGTTCAGCATGACATTGGTCGGGCTGTCGACCGACTGCCAGCCGGCGCCCTGGCGCAGCCAGATCTCGCCATGCCAGCCGACGGCGACCAGTGCGTCCGCTGCGCGCCCATCGATCGCATGTCAATCGGCATTGAATCTTGACCCGGTATCGGCGTGCAAAATTGCCCCCCCTTTGGGCTGGGCAGAGGTTGTCCCGGTAGTCCATGGGAGGGCCCCGCCCGGCGGCGTGTAGCGCTTTGCGTTACGCGTAGCGACGCCGGGTGGGAGGGACCTGTGGAGCCACCGGGTCAACCGGGCAGCGGTGTTGCGGATCAGGCGCGGTTCTTGAAGCGCCAACTTTCATTGCCGGTCTCGATGATCTCGCAGTGATGGGTCAGCCGGTCGAGCAGTGCCGTGGTCATCTTCGCGTCGCCGAAGACGGAAGGCCATTGGCCGAACGCCAGGTTGGTGGTGACGATGATCGAGGTGCGCTCGTAAAGCTTGCTGATCAAGTGGAACAGAAGCTGGCCGCCGGTCTGGGCGAAGGGGAGATAGCCCAGTTCATCCAGGATCAGGAAGTCGAGACGGGAGATCAGATCGGCGGTGCGACCCTGCCGTTCGGCGCGGGCCTCGGCATCGAGCTTGTTGACCAGGTCGACAACGTTGAAGAAGCGCCCGCGGCGGCCGGCACGGATGCAGGCGCGGGCGATGCTGACAGCGAGATGGGTCTTGCCGGTCCCGGTTCCGCCGATCAGGACGACATTACGCTGATGATCAAGGAAGTCGCTGGCCGCCAGATCGCGGACCAGCGTCTCGTTGACATCGGCTGTCTCGAAGTCGAACGCCTCCAGATCCTTGGCCAGCGGCAGCCGGGCGATGGTCATCTGATATTTGATCGACCGCGCCTGTTTCTCGGAGATCTCGGCCGTCAGCAGATCGCCGATGATCTGCTGCGGTTCATGCTGGCGTTTGACGGCGGTGGTGAGGATCTCGTCATAGGCCGTCCTCATGCCGTAGAGCTTCAGTTTGCCCATGGCGTCCAGCACTTGTGATCGTTCCATTGCTTGCTCTCCTCAGGCTGTCATAGCGGTCGCAGTCGGCCGCTGGCTCGCGGGCCAGCTGCAGCGCATCCGGGGTGGTGATAGTCAGGGGCGGCGGGGGGTCGCGATGGCGGGCCAGAATGTTCAGCACCACACCGGCGGAATGGACCTTGTCGGATAAGGCTTCGGCGCATGCCGCCTCGACGGCCTCGAGCCCATCGCTGAGGATCGCGGCGAGAATTTCCACCATCTGCCGGTCGCCGCCAGGCTGGCGTTCCAATTTGTCCTGGACACGCCGCAGAGCGGTTGGCAGGTCCCAGTCCTTGAACGGCGCACCATTGCGCAAGGCGCCGGGTTTGCGCGCCAGAACCGGCAGATAATGCAGCGGGTCGTAGACGGTGTTACCGCGCCCAAAGTCCCGGGCGTGGCGGCCGACGATCTTGCCGTCCTGCCAGCATTCCAGACGATCGGCATAGGCGCGGATCTCAACCGGCCGCCCAACGGCACGGGCATCGACCGAGTAGCGGTTCTTGTCAAAGCGGATCAGGCAGGTCTTGGAGACCGACGCCGGAACGCTATGGAAGCCGTCGAACGGACCGACATAGGGGATCAGGCTTGACCGCTCGACCTGGAACATCTCCCAGATGGTCTTGTCCGCAACGTCGGGGTGTCGGTTCGCTGTGGCGTAGGCGACGCATCGGTCCGCGAGCCAGCCATTCAGTTCCTCGCAGGATTTGAACTTCGGGCGCGGCACGAAGAACCGCCGCCGCAGCACGCCCACCTGGTTCTCGACCTGTCCTTTCTCCCAGCCCGATGCCGGGGCGCAGGCAACAGGTTCGACGAGATAGTGCCCGCACATCTGCGCAAAGCGGCGATTGTAGCTGCGCTCCTTGCCGACGAATATCGCATCGACCGCGGTCTTCATATTGTCATAGATGCCCCGCGCGCAGGCCCCGCCGAAGAAGGCAAAGGCTTTGTCATGCGCGTCGAACACCATCTCCTGCGTCTCGCGTGGATAGGCCCGTACAAACGGCATCCGGCTGTGGCAGAGCCGGACATGGGCGACCTTGATGGTCACCGTTACGCCGTCGAGGATGACCACCTCATGGCTCCAGTCGAACTGATAGGCCTCACCCGGATCGAAGCGCAGCGGCACATAGGCTCCGGCCGACGCTTCCCGGGTCCTCTTCGACCAGCCGGCAGCATAGCGCCGAACCGCATCATAACCGCCGTCATAGCCGCGGCTGCGCAGCTCTTCATAAATCCGCACCAGCGTCAGACGCTCGCGCTTGGCCCGTCGCGCATTCTCCGCCAGCATCGCGTCCAGATCCGACCGCCAGGGATCAATCTTCGGGCGGGGCTGGGTCGACCGGTCATAGCTGAACGCGGTCGACCCGGAGCGAAGGACCTTGCGGACCCTATTGCGAGAAACGTGGAGCTCGCGGCAGATCTGCCTGATCGACCGGCCCTCAACAAAATGCAATCGCCGGATCTGCGAGATCGTCTCCACAACCAACATCCCCTGAACGCTCCCTCTTCAATTTGAGGAAGCTTCTAAGCAGAAATATCAGAGGGTCAGTTTTGGACGCCGATTACCCCGATATCAGGGTCAATATTCCATGCCGATCCACATTGGTGGGCCTAACCGACATTCGCCCTCATGACTTTCGAGAGGTCGTCGGCACCGAAATGATGGCATTGGATATCCCCGAAGAGCATGTCGGCGCCGTCCTCTCCCAGGTCCGAACCTCCGTCACCGCCAAACACTATGCACGGCACAAGTTCGCAAGGGAAAAGCGCGAGGCCCTGGACAAATGGGCCGTGAAACTGCGGGAGATTGTGGGGGAGAGGCCTATGCGCAAACCCGCAATTGAACCTGCCAAGAAAACTGCCACCAACACCCAAGGTGACTTATTTAGCTAGGCTCTAGCATTTTCGGTTCCTAAGTTCCCTTATTTCAGCAACCTCCGAAGCATATGGCGGATATGATCCTGGCCGCCGAAAAAGATTGCCAGGACGCGAAGTTCTTCGGCGTCTTCATCCACTTCAAACCAATAGATTGCCTTCTGGTGGGTCAGAGAGCGGACGTTGGGGCCAAACTCAGGCCTAAGGGTGCCTTGGTGGGGCAGGGCGGCGATCCTCTCAACATGGCGCTGGATGTCTCGAATCCGCTCGGCTGCCCGTAAGCGTGCCGTCGCTTCATCCTCGCCGAACTCCATATAGCTTTGGCGAAGATGCTCGAAAACCAGCGTTAGATCTTTCAGCGCCGCCTCGCTGACCTTCACCACATAGGGCATCAGTCAGATGTTTCGTTAATCATGTGCTCAACGCGCTCAGCCATCTCGGCGGCTGAGACAAAGGACCCACGCCGCCGTTCGTCCAGTAGCGCTTTTAAGGCGGCTGTTTCAGTCGCTTCCGCATCCAGCTTGGCTTGCAGCAGATTGAGGCCTTCCTGGGCAACCGCGCTCACGCTGCCAAACTTCCCGGCTTTCACAAGCTGCCGGGCAAACGCATGCTGATCATCCGTTAATGACACTGAGGCTTTTACTGTCATACGGGGCTCCCCTGTTAGTTGCTACTCAGTCATACCAATTTGAGCCGTGAAGGCCAAGTGCTCCCTGGTGAAAGACCATGCTAAATGCTGTCCGGATCAGATTGTTGACCTGTCGATCCCGGGTGTGCGCATGGCGCGGTTCTTGAATCAGAGCGGCACTGGGCACCGCAGGCCGCCTTTTCCGCCACTTCTGCGTTCATAACAGTGACGAGTGCTGCGTCGTCGCAGAGCCCCCCGGGTCTTCAACAGCTTCCTAAATTCCGACGGCTACCGGGCGTGCGTTCCAAGAGCGCTAAACCCTTCATGGCGGATGCCTGGTTGGCCATCCTCCCTAAGCGCCTAGGACACTGCTCTTCCGCGCCGAGCGATCAGTATTGCACTTGCTTCATGGATTATAGTCGATATTGGTTTAGGCTAGCTCATTTATCTAATGGTAGAAAGTTTTCTTGTGAATCGCCAGGGAATATGGGGAAAATGGTCTGAGCGTGATGGCGAAAGCCATCATCTGATCCATCATTGCGCCGATGTGGCGGCGGTGTTTCTTGCCTTGGTGTGAGCTACTCCCCGGTTGTTGGACAGATTTCGTCGTAAATTAAGCTACTCTCTGCACCTGCTGATCGGGTTGATTTTGGTCGGTTGCCTGCCAATAGACCACGGCAGGCGGCTTGCCTCCAAGTGCGGAATGTGGTCGCGTCTGATTATAGAACGCCATCCATTTCCGAATGCCGGCCCGCGCCTGTGATCCGGTCTCCCAGGCATGCAGATAGACACACTCGTATTTGAGCGTGCGCCACAGCCGCTCGACGAAGATGTTGTCGAGGAACCGGCCC
>JBHJGS010000013.1:0-13269 GCA_050331575.1 Rhodothalassiaceae bacterium
GGGTGCCCCCTTGCGGCCTCCGGGCGGCGGCCCTTTTGGGGGGCCGGCGGTTATTGGGGGGGGGGGAGGGCTGGGGGGTGTGGACACGTCAGGGGACGACGGTTGGGGTGGTCAGGCTGGCGGGTGACGATGTGGGGGTTATAAGTCCGCCGGGCGACGGCGCGTGCAAGGCCCATCGTCATGCGTCGGCTTGACCGGCGCACCCATGCCGCCACCGCCCCGTCGCACCCAACATGGACCCGCCGGTCAAGCCGGCGGGTGACGGGCTTGAGGTGGTCAAGCCGGCGGGTGACGGGCTTGAGGTGGTCAGGCCGGCGGGTGACGGTTGGGGCGGTCAAGCCGGCGGGTGACGGCTGGGGGGAGTGGACACGTCAGGGGACGACGGTTGGGGTGGGCAGGCTGGCGGGTGACGGCGCGTGCAAGGCCCATCGTCATGCGCCGGCTTGACCGGCGCACCCATGTCGCCACCGCTCCGTCGCCCCCAAGGTGGGCCCGCCGGTCAAGCCGGCGGGTGACGGTGTGGGCGGTCAAGCCGGCGGGTGACGTCAGCCCGGTCCGCCTACTCCGCCGCCTGTCTTGGGCCGTGGCCTAGGCGGTGTTCGAGTTGGTCCAGGAGGTTTTGGGCGGCGGTGGCGATGACCGTGCCGGGGGGGAAGATGGCGGCGGCGCCGGCCTCATAAAGCGCGTCATAATCCTGCGGCGGGATCACGCCGCCGACGACGATCAGGATATCCTCGCGCGCCTCTTCGGCCAGGGCCGCCTTCAAGGCCGGCACCAGGGCCAGATGCCCGGCCGCCAGAGAGGAGGCGCCGATGATGTGCACGTCATTCTCCACGGCCTGGCGCGCGGCTTCCTCCGGGGTCTGGAACAGGGGGCCGATATCGACGTCGAAGCCCAGATCGGCAAACGCCGAGGCGATCACCTTCTGGCCGCGGTCATGGCCGTCCTGCCCCATCTTGGCGATGAGCATGCGCGGCCGGCGGCCCTCGGCCTCGGCGAACCGCTCCACCCGGGTGCGCACGGCGGCGATCTGCTGATTGTCCTGGCCCACTTCGCGTCCATAAACCCCGGTGATCGACTGGATCTTGGCCTGATGCCGGCCCCACACCGCCTCCAGCGCGTCCGACATTTCGCCCACGCTGGCGCGCGCCCGGGCCGCCTGCACCGCCAGATCCAAGAGATTGCCCTGCCCTGTCTCCGCCGCCTTGGTCAGCGCGTCAAGGGCTGCCTGCAGCGCCGCTTGATCCCGGTCCGCCCGCAGCCGCGCAAGCTTGTCCAGTTGCTGGCGGCGCACCGCGGCATTGTCCACCTTCAGCACCTCGACCTGTTCGGCCTCGCTCAAGCGATATTTGTTGACCCCCACCACGGTCTGGCGGCCGGAATCGATGCGCGCCTGGGTGCGCGCGGCGGCCTCCTCGATGCGCAGCTTGGGGATGCCCTGCTCGATCGCCCGGGCCATGCCGCCCTCCGCCTCGACCTCCTCGATATGGGCGAGTGCGCGGGCGGCCAGATCATGGGTCAGCCGTTCGACGAAATGCGAGCCGCCCCACGGGTCGATCACCCGGTTGGTGCCGGTTTCCTCGGCGATCAGAAGCTGTGTGTTGCGGGCGATGCGGGCGGAGAAATGGGTCGGCAGCGCCAGCGCCTCATCAAAGGAATTGGTGTGCAGTGACTGGGTATGCCCTTGGGTCGCCGCCAGCGCCTCGATCGCCGTGCGCACCACATTGTTGTAGACATCCTGCGCGGTCAGCGACCAGCCCGAGGTCTGGCAGTGCGTGCGCAGGGACAGGGATTTCGGATTGCTCGGCTGGAATTTTTCGCGGATCAGCTTGGCCCAGAGCAGGCGCCCGGCGCGCAGCTTGGCCACCTCCATGAAGAAATTCATGCCGATCGCCCAGAAAAAGCTCAGGCGCGGGGCAAAGGCGTCGATGTCCAGCCCGGCGGCGACACCGGCGCGGGCATAATCGATGCCGTCGGCCAGGGTATAGGCCAGTTCCAGGTCCGCCGTCGCCCCCGCCTCCTGCATATGGTAGCCGCTGATGGAGATCGAGTTGAAGCGTGGCATCTCCTGGGAGGTGTAGGCGAAGATGTCGGAGATGATCCGCATGCTGGGCGCGGGCGGGTAGATGTAGGTGTTGCGGACCATGAACTCCTTCAGAATGTCGTTCTGAATCGTGCCGCTTAGGTCCTTGCGCGCCACGCCCTGCTCTTCGGCGGCGACGATATAGAGCGCCATCACCGGCAGCACCGCGCCGTTCATGGTCATCGACACCGACATCTGGTCCAGCGGGATGCCGTCGAACAGGGTCTGCATGTCCAGGATGCTGTCGATCGCCACGCCGGCCATACCGACATCGCCGGTCACGCGCGGATGGTCGCTGTCATAGCCGCGGTGGGTGGCCAGATCGAAGGCGATCGACAGGCCCTTCTGCCCGGCGGCCAGATTGCGCCGATAAAAGGCGTTGCTGTCTTCGGCGGTGGAGAAGCCGGCATATTGCCGGATGGTCCAGGGCCGCTGCACATACATGGTCGGATAAGGCCCGCGCAGATAAGGCGGCAGGCCGGGCAGCGAGCCCAGAAAGTCCAGCCCGTCGCGATCGTCCGGGCCGTAGACGGGCTTCACCGCAATGCCCTCCGGCGTGGTCCAGGGCTCGGCGGCCTCTGGCGCGGCGGACAGGGAGGGGCGCTGCCAGGGCGTGTCGGCGAAGGATCGGATGGTCATCGCGCCTGCTCCTCCATCTGCGTCAGGGCAGCCAGAAGATCGCCGCCCTGGTAAAGACACGCCAGCCCCGGCGGATCGGTTGCCGCCGGCCGCCCGGCTTTCCACACCGCCCGGCCGCCCACCGACAGCGCCTCGACCAGCGGACCCAGATGGGTTTCATAGGCCGCATCGCTGCCGCTGATCACCGCGATGCGGCAGCCGCTGGCCTCAAACGCCGTTGCGGTGGCGGCAATATCCTCCCCGCCGGGCCCGTCCTGCGCCGCGAAGCCGCCGGCGGCCAGCGCGTTCTTGACCCAACCGGTGCGCGCCGTATGACCAGCCAGCGGCCCCAGCGTGGCGACGAACACGCTCAGCCCGTCGGTGCGGTCGCGCAGCTGTTCGAACGGCTCGGCGACGCGGTGCACCGGCACATCCGCGCCCTCATGACGCTCCCAGGCAAGCCCACGGCCGTCTGCTGCCTGGGCGACACGCCCGACCGGGTCGTCGGCCGTCATCGCCGCACCGCGCCGCACGCGGGCGGCCTTGGCCAGAGCGGCGGCATCGACGGGATCGGGCTGCACGGGCTTTTCCGCCAGGTCGGGATAGGCGCTGACGCCGGTGATGCCGGGGCGGCGCTTGGCGATGGCGCCGGCGCGGGCCTTTCGGGCGGCCGTCAGCCAGCCGGTAACCAGGCCGTCCTCGATCGCCGCCATCAGGCCGCCGGTGCGCTCAATCTCGGTGAACAGCTGCCAGGCCTTGGCCGCCAGATCGTCGGTCAGCGCCTCGAAGGCGCCGGCGCCGGCAACCGGGTCGGCGACGCGGAACAGGTTGGATTCTTCCTGCAGGATGATCTGCAGGTTGCGCGCAAGCCTGAGCGCGAACTCACTCGGCGTGCCCAGGGCCGCGTCATGCGGCGCCACGGTCACCGCGTCGGCGCCACCGACGCCGGCGCCGACGCAGGCAATGGTGTGGCGCAGCAGATTGGTCCAGGGATCGTAGCGGGTGAGCATGCGCCGGGCGGTCTCCGCAGCCAGCGGCAAGGGGGCTGACGGGCCGTCCACCAGCTCCATCAGCCGGGCCCAAAGCAGCCGCGCCGCGCGCATCTTGGCGATGGTCAGGTAAAGATCGGCATCGGCGGCGAGCAGCCAACCGATCTGTCGCGCAGCGCTATGAAGGCCGGCGCCATGTCCGTCCAGCGCGCGCACCATGTCCACGCTGGCGGCCAGACAAAGTGCCAGTTCCTGCGCCTCGGTGGCGCCCAGGCCGAGCCAGGCCGATCCGTTCAATTCGAACGTCCGCACGCCCGGCAGCGCCTGGCTGGCCCACTGCGCCAGCCGGGCTGCGGCCGCCAGGCTGGGCTCCGCCCCGGCCATCCGCGCCAGAAAGGGGTCGGCGCACAGACTGCCGCTCAGGCTTTCCGGCTCAAGGCCGCGCCGCTGCACCAGGGCTGCCAGCAGCGCCGCCGCCTCATCCGCCGCCACGCCGGCCTGAACATAGAGCGGCGCCAGGTCCAGCAGCACGCCGTCCAACGCGCTGTCCAGATCGTCCAAGGTCGCGATCAGCGCGCCGCCGTGCCCTGTCAGCCCCGGATCCAGGGTCAGGCGGATACCGGTGACGCCGCGCTCCAGATCGGTCAGGATGCGGCGGTTCAGCGGCTTCAGATCGGGATGGTCATGGCGCTGCAGGATCAGCCATGGCGCGGCATGGCCGGCCAGGGCCGTGCCGGGCGCCGGCGCGTAAAGCGGCTCAACGCTCAGCCCGTCGGCGGTGTGCGAGGTCAGCCGGCTACGGTCCGCGCCGCCCAGGGCCTTGTCCACCAGCGCTTCCCAGGCAAGGCGATCCGGCGTCTCGAAGCCTTCGGCCAAGGCAAGGATCGGCTGGTCAGACATGTCAACGGCCCCTTCGTCACCACCGCACTGTGGGCGGCCTTATGATACAGCGCCAGGGGCCTTGCAACCAGACGCTACAGCACCGAGGCGAGCAGCCGCCCGCCCGCGGCCAGCAGGAACAGACCGAAGATCAGGCTCAGGCGCCGTTGCGACAAGCCGTGGGCGACGCGCGCGCCGAACGGGGCGGCGATCACCGAGGCCGGCGCGATCAGCGCAACCGCCGGCACGCTGATGAACCCCAGCGTGCCCCAGGGAACCGCCGCATCGCGTGTCAGTCCGCCGATCAGATAGCCGGTCGCCGCCACCCCCGCGACCACCAGGCCGAATGCGGCAGCGGTGCCCACGGCCTTGTGCACCGGCGTGCCGAACACGGTGAGATACGGCACCGAGAAGGTCGCCCCGCCAATGCCCATCAGGCTGGCCAGGAAGCCGATGAGGAGCGGTGCCCCTGCGCCGGCGGGACCCTGCGGCACAGCCGTGCCGAGGCGACGCCCCTCCAGCGGCAGGATCATCTTGATCCCCATCAGAACCGCCAGCGTGCCGAACACCAGCACCAAGCTGTTCGAGCCCAGCAAGCTGGCGGCGATCGCCCCGCTGGCGGCCCCGATCGCCAGCCACGGCGCCCAGCCACGCACCAAGGCGACCAGCACCCCGCCCCGCCGACGATGCGCCCGCACCGAAGACAGCCCGGTGGGCAGGATGATCGCCAAGGAGGTTGCCAGCGCCAGATGCATCTGCACCGCCCGATCCGCCCCGGTGGCTCCGAAGACATAGAACAGAAGCGGCGTCATCACAATGCCCCCGCCCACGCCCAACAGCCCGGATAGAAACCCACCGAGCAGTCCGGCGCCGATGAGCAGCGGAAGGAATGAGACGAAATCCGGCATGCGCCATTGAAACGACCGCCGGCACGACTTTGTCAAACGCTGGGCTGCTTTGCCGGTGACCGCTGATCGGCGTTGGCGCGCGCCAGACACGTGTGCCTAGCGCAACATCTATCGATTTGAGCCGACTCAAAAGGGCCCGGACCGCCGTCCGAGCCCTTGATCGAACCGATTTGGTCGGGGAGACAGGACTTGAACCTGCGACCCCTGCGCCCCCAGCACAGTGCTCTACCAGGCTGAGCTACTCCCCGACACGAAGGGCGGTTGGTAACGGATATCCTCGGCCGGCTCAAGCCTCTTCGCCGGGGCTCTGCCGCAATTGCGCGCGGATTGCCTTCAACTCCTTGAGAAGCCCGCGCAGGCGATCAGGGGCGATGCCCGCCGGCGGCGGATCAGCGGCATCCGCTTGCGCCGGCGGTGCTGGCGGTTCGGCGCGTTCCGGCACAGCGGTGGCCGCCGATCCCTGCAGGCATTCCGCCACGGTGGCACGCAGGCCCTGGTCGCGAAAGCGCTTCTGCACGCCCTTGATGGTGAAGCCCTCGTCATAGAGCAGCGTGCGGATGGTATGCAGCACGGCCACGTCCTCGGGCCGGTAATAGCGCCGGTTGCCGCTGCGTTTGAGCGGGCGCACCGCCGCGAACTTGGTCTCCCAAAAGCGCAGCACATGCTGGGGCACGCCGACCTCACGCGCAACCTCAGAGATGGTGCGATAGGCCATGGCCGATTTCGACGGCTTGGGCGAGCGGGAGGCGCGCAGGCTCATACCGCGTCTAGTCCTTGGCGGTGAGCTGCGCGTTGATCCGGTCCTTCATCACCTGGCTGGGGCGGAACACCAAAACGCGGCGCGGGTCGATCGGTACCTCTTCGCCGGTTTTTGGGTTGCGGCCCATGCGCCCGGCCTTGTCGCGCACAAGGAAGCTGCCGAAAGACGATATCTTGACGGTTTCTCCACCCTCCAAGCAGTCGGCAATTTCGTCCAGCACCAGTTCCACCAATGCTGCGGAGTCGGTGCGCGACAAGCCGACCTGGCGATAAACCGCCTCGGCCAGGTCCGCGCGCGTTACCGTCCGGTTGGTCATCGAAAAGCGCCCCTCCTTAGCCCACGAATGGTCCGCGAACCCTAAACCTGCCCGGAAACCCGGTCAATCATAAGGGGTTATCCGTATTGCTTCAGTGCCTCTGGTCAATAACGCACCAAACAGGCGCCCCAGGTGAAGCCGCCGCCCATAGCCTCCAGCAGCAACAGATCGCCCCGTCGGATGCGCCCGTCGCGCACCGCCTGGTCCAGCGCCAGAGGCACCGACGCCGCCGAGGTATTGGCATGCCGATCCACGGTGACGATGACCTTTTCCGCCGGCAGCCCCAGCTTCTTGGCCGTGCCGTCCAAAATGCGCTTATTGGCCTGGTGGGGCACGATCCAGTCGATCGCAGCCACCGGCACACCGACCTTGGCACAGACCTGGTGCACCGCGTCGGCCAGATTGGTCACGGCATGGCGGAACACTTCCCGGCCCTTCATGCGCAAATGGCCAACCTCGCCGGTGCTGGACGGCCCACCGTCCACATACAGCAAATCATGATGCTCGCCGTCGGAATGCAGGCTGGCGGCCAGAATGCCCGGCGTGTCGCCCTCGGTGCCGGCATCTTGCGCCTCCAGCACCACCGCCCCGGCGCCGTCGCCGAACAGCACGCAGGTGGTGCGGTCGCTCCAGTCCAGGATGCGTGAGAAGGTCTCCGCACCGATTACCAGAACCTTGCGCGCCAGCCCGGTGCGGATATAGGCATCCGCCGTGGTCAGGGCGTAAATGAAGCCTGTGCACACCGCTTGCACGTCAAACGCCGCGCCGCCGGTCATGCCGATGGCCTTCTGCACCTTCACCGCCGTGGCAGGAAAGGTGTGGTCCGGCGTGGCGGTGGCCAGCACGATCAGATCGATCTCCGAACCTGCCCACCCCGCGGCCTCCAGCGCCTGCCGGGCGGCAGCGATGGCCAGATCGCTGGTATATTCGCCGTCTGCGGCGATGTGGCGTTCGTGAATGCCGGTGCGCTCGACAATCCACTCATCGCTGGTGTCGACATGGCGGGCCATGTCCGCGTTGGTCATGACCGTTTCAGGCAAATAAGATCCCGTGCCGCGGATAACAGCGCGCCAGGACCGGCTCATGAGGCCGCCCCTTGCGCGATGGCGGCTGGGGAGCGGGCCAGATCCTCGCGGATCAGCCGGATGAAATCTGCTCGCGCAAGATCCGCGGCAACGCCAATCGCCGCGGCGATGCCGTTGGCGTCCGCGCCGCCATGGCTTTTCACCACCAGGCCATTGAGGCCGAGGAAAACAGCGCCATTATGATTGTTGGGATCGAGATATTCCTTCAGGGCATTCATGCTGTCGCGCATCATCAGATAGGCAAGCTTGGAGCGCCAATTGGCGTGAAAGGCCTCCGACATCAATCGGGCGATCAGCTTGGCCGTGCCCTCCGCCGTCTTCAGCGCGATGTTTCCGGTGAAGCCGTCGGTGACAATGACATCGCAGTCGCCCCGGCTGATGCTGTCGCCTTCGACGAAACCGGCGAATTGCATCGGCAGATGCGTCTGCTTTAGCTGTTCAGCCGCCGTCTTCACCGTACCATGGCCCTTCAATTCCTCCACCCCCACATTCAGCAGGCCAACACTTGGGGTGTCCAAACCAAGCGTTGTGCGCGCGAAGGCCGCGCCCATAATGGCAAACTGCACCAGATTGTCAGCGTCACACTCGACATTGGCACCCAGGTCCAGCATCACCGAATCGCCGTGCGAGGTGGGAATGAAACTGGCCAAGGCGGGCCGGGCGATGCCTTCCAGGGTGCGCAGCGTGACCTTCGCCAATGCCATCAATGCCCCGGTATTGCCGGCAGAAACGGCGACCGCCGCCTCGCCCGCCTTGACCGCGGCCACAGCCCGCCCCATCGACGTCTTGGCGCCGCGGCGGACCGCTTGAGAGGGCTTGCTTTCTGCCTCGACCACCTCTGTGACGTCGAGCAAAGTGCAGGCCTGACGCAGGCCGTCATGCTTGGCGATAAGCGGTTCAAGCCGCTGCGCCGGCCCGATGAAGCTGAACGCCAGGTCGGGATAGGCGATGCGCGCGCGCTCAGCCCCTTCGATCACCGCATCAGGCGCAAAATCGCCGCCCATGGCGTCGATGGCGATAGTCAAACCGTGGGCCAAATCGCGTTGATCTCTTTGGTGACGGACGGGAAGCAGATGGCAGCACCGGCCAGGGCCGAGCCGCACAATATCCTAAGAAGGCCGGTCATCAAGTGTCTTTCATGCGCTTGAGCGCTGCAAACGGGCTGGACCGGGCGGGTTGATTTTGCTCCACGCCGTCGACCTGCGGCATCTGCGCACCTGGTGCCCGCGGATAGGGGTCCAAGCAAAGCGCCAGGCTTTGGCTTGCCAGCTCGCCCAGATCGATGCTGTCCCCTTCCAGCAGATCCACATCTTGATCGCCGAAATCAACCTGCCCGCTCTGCCAGGCCGCGAGCGTCTTGGCATCGGTCAGGCGCAGGTCGAACGCTTCGTCGAGCTGGGCCGGTACCGGCTGGCCACTGACCACGCAGCGCTGCACCACATCAGCCCTGATCCGCCCGGACACACAGACATCCCCGCTCGGCACGCGCTCCGCCGTGACATCGGCGTCGAAGCGCTGGAGCGCGAGCAAACCGAAGCGCTGAGCCAGGCCGCCGCGCGCGGTCTCAGACGCACTGTCGCGCCACTGCTGAGGTGCCTCGGCCAACTCAGCCAGGCTCACCCGATGGCTATATTCCGGCGTCATGCCACCGGGGCCTGTTCAAGCGTCGGAAGGCCGCCATCCTCGACCAGTTGAGACAGCGACAGGCGGCTCATCCGGGTGCGACGTTCCTGGACATAGTCGGCCAGCCGCGGCGCGGCGGGATGACTGTCGCTGCGATAGATATTGCGCGCCAGGGCGGCGGTCAGCGCGTTGCGATCGCCTTCGGCGACAGCCTCGGAATAGGCCATGAGCCGCCCCCGGCACGCCGAGGCCATGGTGTGCACCTTCTTGCCGACCGAAAAGTCGCCGACTCCGGCTTCCCGCACCGAGCGATCCAGATCGTCCACCATCACTTCCTGCAACGCGCGTTGCAGCGCCAATGTTTCCGGACCATGCGCGGCGACGGCATCCAGCACCAAGAAGACGTGCAGCATCACCGCGTCAAAGCGTCCGTCCAGCGTGTCGGGGATGTCGTAGCGGTCATACAAGGACGCCTGCCGGGCCGCAGCCACCGCATGCGCGTACAGCTCCACGGCCTGCCGACGCACCTGCTTGCTTTCGCGCCATCGTTTTAACATATGCCTGCCTCTTGACCTTAAAGGCGCCTTAGCGTTCTAAGGCCCATATTAGTGACCGGGTGCGGCGGACGGACCCAGCCTTCTGTGTAGTATATAGGAACGATCGATGAGCATGTCCTTGCGTCATTGCGGATGGTTACTGTTGGTCAGCGCGTTGGCCGTGAGCGGCTGTGCCGGGCGGGAACAGCTGCGCGGTTATATTTTTGACCAGGAAACCCTCAACGAACTGCGCAACGGCGTGGATGACCGCACCTCGGTGCAGGCCGCCCTCGGTAACCCCTCCGCCGCCTCGAGCTTCCGGGACAATACTTGGTATTATGTTAACCAGATTACCCGCAAGCGCGCGTTCTTTAATGAGACCATTGTCGACCGGACCATCGTCCAAATCGAATTCGACACGGACGGTTATCTGCAAGGCCTCACACGCTATTCCCTGGCCGACGGCAATGAAATCAACCCGCGCGGCGATACCACGCCGACCCGGGGTAAAACACTGAATTTCTTCCAGCAAATCTTCAGCAATATCGGCCGCTTCAACGCCGGCGGCGCGCCTCAATAATGTTTCAGGCGGCCGATCGGGGCGCCGGCGTCGTTGCAGCTACCGATGTCGGTGCGGCTTCGGCTGATCCGCGCTGCGGAGGGAAACCACCGCAAAGCTGATCAGGCCGGTGTGAAACACCAAGGACGCCAAGACCAGAGCGCTGAGTTGCCAAACACTGGCTGCCGCGAACGCCATGCCCGCGGGCGCGGCGATCAGAAGCCCGGCCAAGGCGGGGGCGGCCGGCCGGCCCAAGCGCCAGAAGGCGGCAACCGCCACGGGTATGGCGAACAAGGCCTTGACCACGGCCATCCCGCACAACAGCCGCGCCAGATCCGCATCCGCGCTGAGGCGCGGCAAGGGATCCCCCAGGAACAGACCAAGCCCCGCAGCCGCAGCCATGCCGAGCAACAGCATCACCCGGGGTGACTGCGCCACGACCGGCTGGTGCTGCGGCGCCGCGGGCGCGTCCAGCTCCGGGGTCAACAGGCTGCCATCGCGCATTTCATCTCTCCCCAACGAGTCACTCTCAGCGGCGAGGATACCATCAAGCGCCCGCGCATCCAAATCGCCGGTTCAGGCGGCCAGGCAGGCCGCCGAGGCGGTATTCAGAACGACGCGGACACATGTGCCTTTGCCCACTTGGCTGTCGATCTCAAGTTGGGCGCCGATCTTGACGCACAAGCCGTGAACGATGGAAAGCCCGATGCCCATGCCGCCGCGGCGCGGGGCGAAAGCGCTTTCCAACTGCGTGAACGGCTGGATCAAGGTGCGCAGATGCTCTGCCGGAATGCCGATGCCGGTATCGGACACTTCCAACACCACACGCCCCTCGGCATTTTGCCCGGCGCGGATCGTGATGCGGCCGCCTTCAGGTGTGAATTTGATGGCGTTGGACAAGAGGTTCAGCAGGATCTGCCGCAGGCTCGCCTCGGAGCCTTCCAACTGTTCGACGTCCGTATCGATGTCGGTCACCAGGGCCACACCGGCGCGCTTAAGGTCGGCATGGACCAACTCCTTAGCCCAATCGACCACCGCTTTGAGCGAGAACACAGCCTTGGTGACCTCGACCTGGTCCTGCTCCAGCTGGGCAATATCGAGAATATCGTTGATCAGGCCCAGCAGGTGCAGCCCGCTTGTATGGATATCAACCACATAGGCGCGATATTTGCTGTTCTCAACGGGGCCAAACATCTCGTCTTTGACGATTTCTGAAAAGCCGAGGATGGCGTTCAGCGGGGTGCGCAACTCGTGGCAGACGCGGGCCAGAAACTGACTTTTCGCAGCATTGGCCTGTTCGGCCTCACGCCGGGCCAGCATGACATGCCGTTCCGCCTGCACGCGGCGCGCGCGCTCCTGGCTCAGCCGCCAAAACGCCCACCCCGCGCTCGCCCCGGTCAGCCCCAGAAGAACCAGTCCCAAGCTGAGCGTCAGCCACGCCACAGGGGCAGGCGGTTGCTGTTCAACGCGCGATGGCTCCGGTCGGCTCGCAAGCTCGGCTTGGTCGCCGGCCGCCAGCGGAAGGATCAGCCAGCCCGTTGCCAAAGCCGCTGTCATCAGCAGTGTGCGGTACAGCCATGGCCGCTTGTTGTGACGTGTGGCGCCCGTGCTCATATGCCGCCCGCTTGTTCCTTGCCGGCCGCGCGGATCGTGCGAACCACCGCGCTCGGCAACCCAAGGTGCGGCGCAGGCGTTAATTTGCTGTAAAACCGTGGGGCGCGTGTCCGAAATTGAAAGACTAACCATTCTAAACCTTTTTAAATGAAATAAGTCGAATGCGGTGCGGCAAGTGCCTTATGACAAGGTCACGACAAGGCAATGGCGTTCAAAGACAATGGGAGGCCAATTCAGGCTTGGTTCAGCGGTGTCCCGTCATATCTTTGTCAAACGAGACACGAGGTGAGGCATGAGACAGCAATGGTTCCGACGCGCGCTGGTGGGCCTGATGGCGATGGCCCTGGTTCCCCTAAGCGTCGCAGCGCCGGCGCAAGCCGGTGGCGTGAAGGTCTATCATGGCGGCGTTCATGTCGGCGGCGGCGTCCGCTTCGGGCACCGGCACCGCTTTCACCGCCCCTATTGGCGGCATCATCGGCGGCATTTCGGCTATCGCTATGGGCGCGGGTTCCGGCATTACCCATATGGGTATCGCCCTCGCGGGTCGCGCGCTGGTGCCGTGCTTTTCGGCCTCGGCGCCGGGATCTTGGCATCAGAAGCCATTCGGCAAAGCCGCCAGCCTGACCGGGTCATCATCCAAGAACGTGTCGTGGCTCCGACCGATCGCAGCGTGTTTCGCTCTGCCCCGCGGCCCCAGCCACAGGACTGGCAAGAGCCGGTCGCGCCGCCGCGTCACGAGCCTGGCTTTGCCCCGGGCGAGTGCCTGCAGATCCGTGAATATCAGACCGTCGTCATTGTCGGCGGCGAAGAGGTCGATGCCTATGGCGATGCGTGCTTGCAACCGGACGGATCCTGGCTGCGCGGGCCCGCGAAGATCGATCCATACAGTTGATCCGGGGCTGACGAAAGCGTGACGGGCGCCGCTTCGACCGGGCGAAAACCGGGGTTGCGCCGCCTACGCCCCTGGGCTAAGGAACGCGCCTCGTGAGCCGGGTGCGCCGTGCGCGACCGGACGTGAAGGCCGCTGTAGCTCAGTGGTAGAGCGCACCCTTGGTAAGGGTGAGGTCGACAGTTCAATCCTGTCCAGCGGCACCATCTCTCCGTCGCGTCAGGTAGTCGCCGGCGCCCGTCAACTCCGGTCCGTGCCGACATCATCGAGAGCGATCCACTGACCGGTTTGTGCGCTCTCCAAGGCTCTCGTGATGAAGCGCACGCCGTCCAGTCCGTCCTCGACGGTCGGCACGAGCGTCGCCGTCGGCTCGCGACCGTCGCGCGCCGCGCGTATCAGGTCCGCGGCGT
>JBHJGS010000014.1:0-79804 GCA_050331575.1 Rhodothalassiaceae bacterium
GACCCGATCTGGTGGGCGGGGCCCCACCACCGACCCACGTTCGACCAACCCTTACTTCAAAAGTGAACGTGGCTCGGATTTCGCCAAAACTCAGCCGTCACAAGACCTTGTGGCTGCGTGAGCTAAAGCGATAGTGCCCATACCAAAGAGCCCCAATCATCAATGTACTACCGGAAAACCCGGTCTTAATTAGACCGCAAGATGTGTGTGGTACTACCACACATCTTGGCAAGGGGCCCGCTGCGCGCCCCTGTGCAACCCCCGGCCTGCGGCTCCTTCAGGGCATTGAGCCCCTCCAGAGCCAGTAAAACGTATCGCCGTTTCATCACTCGCAAGGGAGCCTTCGGCGCTCCCCTGCACCCCATCCGCCAAAGGGCATTTCATAGCCCCCAGGACCCCTCGACAATTCCATTGAGGCCAGACCGGAGCTACACCACGAAATGGGACACGATCCGATCGTCTGAGCGAACGGTCTCCACACCAGGCTGACTATGCGCTGACGGTGCTTGGTATTCTATTGTCGTGGGCTTGTGATGGTGCGCTGATAAACGAGAACTTCGCGCGTAAGCCTCGTCTTCGATATAGGGCGGATCGAGTGGATAAGGTCTGGTCGCCGGATCAAGTCGATGCGTTTCTTTCCGCTGCCACCCCGGAAATGCGGATCGCCATCATCCTCGCGCTAGAAACCGGCCAAAGGCAGGGCGATTTGCTTGCTCTCACATGGTCGGCCTTTGACGGTCAAGCGATACGGCTTACCCAGAACAAGACCGGCGCTTTTGTCACAATCCCAGTGACGCAGAGGCTTAAGCGTGCGCTGCAAAACGAGATAAAGCGACTTTCAGGTACGGGGATTCAATCGGTCACGGTGCTCACCAGACCCGATGGGCAGCCTTGGAAGGGTGACCATTTCCGCAACGTTTGGCGCAAAACGAAGGCGGCCGCTGGTATCGAAGGCGTCACCTTCAACGATCTCCGTGGCACGGCTGTGACGGCATTAGCGGACGCCGGCTGCTCGGTGCCGGAGATCTGCGCGATTACCCGCCACTCTATTCGCTCCGCGCATGCCATTTTGGAGCGATATCTGGCCCGCACGGCCACCCAATCCACGGCTGCGATTGCGAAGCTAGAGAACGCTCGGAGAACGAATTCTGCAAAACGCGCTGCAAAACAGACGCGCGTGACATGGAGGGAATATGACTAAGTCATTGAAAAATAATGGTGCCCAGGGGCGGATTCGAACCACCGACACACGGATTTTCAGTCCGTTGCTCTACCAACTGAGCTACCTGGGCATGTCCAGCCGGGGGACAGGAGCGGCCTTATAGACAGGCGGTTTGCGCCCTGTCCAGCCCTTGCGTCGCACCGGCCATCACAAACGCTCCAGCATCATCTGGGGCAGTCTCTGTGGGCAGTATCTGGGGCAGTCTCTGTGGGCAGTCTCTGGGGGCAGTCTCCGATCCATCGCGCTTGCGATCGCGCGGATCGCCATGCCCGCCTTCTGGCGATGGGGCGCGCACCTTATCCCAGCGATTGGCGTCGCGTCACGATCCTAGTCAGTCAGATGTTGCCCTAGGCTGCCATGAGCGCGCGCGCAGCCGCGGCAATGACAGCGGCATCCGGCAGCCAGGCTGTTTCCAGAGCCGGCGCAAACGGCACCGGTGTGTCGGGCGGGGCCAAAAGCCTGGGGGCGGCGCGCAGATCAGCAAAGCCGTGGATCGCCGCCCAAGCGATCAGATCGGCCCCGAAGCCGCAGCGCGGCCGGCCCTCATCGACCACCAAAAGCCGGCCGGTCTTGGCCAGGGAGGCCAGGATCGCCGCCTCGTCCAACGGCCGGCAGCCGCGCAGGTCGAGCAGGTCTAAGGCGATGCCCGCCGCAGCCAGCGTCTGCGCGGCCGCGGCGGCGCGGACCGCCATCAGCCCGGTGGCCAGCACGGTGACGTCAGCGCCCGCGCACACCTGCCGCGCCCGCGCCAGCGGCAGCAGCACCGGCGTTTCCGGGCAATCCCCGGCCTCCTGATACAGCGCCTTGTGTTCCAGCAGCGCCACCGGCCTGTCTTGGCCCAGGGCGGCCAGCAGCAGGCCCTCCGCATCGGCGGGTGTGGCGGGCATCAGCACCAAGAGATCGGGCAAATGCGTCAGCAGCGCATGCAGCGCCTGGCTGTGCTGCGCGCCGGAGGCATCGCCGGCGCCATAGGCCATGCGCAACACCACCGGCATGGGCCGATCATAGAGAGCCGGGGCCTGGGTTAAGCCGTTCAGGATCGGGTCAAACCCCGTGCCGACAAAATCCGCGAACATCAAATCGAGCACCGGACGCAGGCCGCAAGCCGCCGCGCCGGCCGCCAGCCCGACCAGCGCTGCCTCCGAAATCGGCGTGTCGATCACGCGCTCCGGCCCGAACTGGGCATAAAGCCCGCGGGTGACGCCGAAGGCGCCGCCTTCCTCCCCGCGCGCGCCGTCCGCCCCGGCCCCTCCGGCCACTTCCTCACCGATCACCAGGATCGATGGATCCGCCGCCATGGCATGGGTCAGGGCGCGGTTCAGCGCCTGGACCAGGGTCAGACGCGGCATGCCCAGCCCTCAGCGACATAGACGGGCGGGGCCCCACAGGCCTGGGCAAAGGCGGCCTCGATGCGGGCTGTTTCCTCCGCCTCGATCATCACGGCGTCGCGAACCTGCCGCGCCAGCAAGGGCAAGGGATCGCGCGCCCGGTCCGCCGCGATCGCGGCGGGCCTGCGGTAAGGCTGCTGATCCCGAGAGAAATATCCGTCCAGCCGGGGCACCGAGACGCTGAGGAAAGCCGGCGGCCCGCCTTGGCGGACCGCTGCCATCAGATCGGCCAGTTGCGCCATGATCGCCCCGGCATCCTGCCCGTCCAGCGCCCGGGCCTGCCAGCCAAAGCCGCGCGCGCGCTCGGCCAGCGGTACGCCGGCGTGGGCATAGGCCGCCGCGGTGGTCTGGGCGAAACCATTCGCCTCGACCAGAATGATCAGCGGCAGACCCAGAACCGGCGCCAGATTGAGCGTCTCCAGCACCGCGCCCTGGTTCATCGCGCCTTCGCCGGTCACCGCGATGCCGATGCCGCCAGTGCCTTTGCGCTTTGCCGCCAATGCCGCCCCGGCCGCCAATGGCACGCCCGCGCCGACGATCGCCTGGGTCATCAGCAAGCCGTGCTCCGGAGCGCTGAGATGCTTGGGCCCGCCGCGCCCCGCGGTCAGCCCGCCGCTGCGCCCCAGCATCTCGCACGCCAGGGCGACCGGGTCCACGCCCAAGCCCAGCGCCACGCCATGGCCACGATGCGTCGCCGTCACCTGATCTGCCGGCTCGCGCAATAGCCCAAGCGCGGCCGCCGGCGCTTCCTGACCGCGGCAGGTGTGTAGCACCCCTGGCACCTGGCCTTGCTCGGCCAGATCCAGCAGCTTTGTCTCGAAGGCGCGGATGCGCACCATCAGCCGGTAGGCGGCGGCCAGGGCTGCCGCGGCGGTCAATATTGCACCCGCCGGGTCAGCCCGCCATCGACCACAAGATTGGCCCCGGTCATATAGCTGGCGGCAGGACTGGCGGCGAAGCAGATGACCCGGGCGATCTCCTCCGCCTCGGCGAAGCGCTTGCCCAGGGGAACCTGCGCGGCCTGCGCCTGATAAAGGTCAGGGCGGGCGCGGCGCAGCTGATCCCACGGCCCGTCCGGCGCGACGGTGACCCCGGGCGACACGGTATTGACCCGGACGCCATGCGGCGCCAACGCCTGGGACAGGTCCGCGGCATGCGCAATCAGCGCGGCCTTCAGGGCGTTATAGGGCTGCGGCCCGCCGAATTCCTCCAAGGCGGCGATGCTGGCGACCGCGACGATCGCAGGATCGCGCCCCTTGGCCAGAGAGGGCAAGGCGGCTTCGACCAGATGCACGAAGCCCATCAGGTCGACGCTGAAATTGGCGCGCCAGCCGGCCTCGCCGGCTTGCGCCCCGCCGGAAACATTGGAAATGAGAATGTCGATGCCGCCCAGGCTTGTGGCTATGTCTTGAACCCACGCGCCGATCGCGGCGGCCCCGGCACCCAGGTCCAGCGGGCGGGCGGCAATCTGAGCGCCGGTTTTGGCAAGCTCGGCCACGGTCTGGTCCAGCCGATCCTGACCGCGTGCGCACAGGCCCAGGGCTGCGCCTTCCTGCGCCAGACAAGCGGCGGTGGCCAGGCCGATGCCGCGGCTCGCCCCGGTGACAAGAGCGCGTTTACCGGCCAGTCCCAAATCCATAGCAATCCCCCCTGCGGCGCGTGGTCCATTCCTGCTTTACGACAGCGCGCCGCACGGCAAAAGCCCCGGCGGCTCTTCAGAAAATAGTAGCTTTTGTTCGGTCTATAATGACGCCCATGGCTGTGTTGGTTCCTGTTTCTCCCGAAAGCCCTGGCGAGCGCTTTCGAACGCAATGCCGCAATTGCGGGCTGCCGCCTGTGCTGGATTTCGATCGGCTGCTGCTGCGCGCGCCGGAAGGGCGCACGCGCCGCAAGATCGAGGACCGACTGGGCGCGCTGGTAACCGATCTGCGCTATGATCCGCGCACCGAAGAATTGATGATCGCCGATCTGCCGCATCGCGCTGTGGCAGAGGCGTTGAAGGCGGCCTGCCACAGCACCGAATTGCTCGATGTGATGGTGGTTCCGCTGGCGGGCTCAGCCGCACAGCTGGACGATTTCCGCCGCATGATGCGCGGCAGCGATTATGTCGCCATGGTGCACGGGCAGTGGCTGATCCAGTTCATCGAAGAGGGCGGTCTCACCAACCATGTCCAGCCGATCGTGGATGCCGCCGGCAGTGTCTACGGTCATGAATTTCTGGCCCGCGGCACCGATGCCGACGGCAGCCCGGTGCCGGCCTTCCGGATGATCGAGGCGGCGTCGACGCCACGACTGGCGGCCTATTTCGACCGCAGTGCCCGGCTGGAAGCCGTCGCCAGCGCCGCCCGCCTGGGTCCGGACGGCGCCATCTTCATCAATTTCCTGCCCAGCACGGTCTATGACCCGAAAAGCTGCCTGAAGACGACGGTTGCGGCGGTACAGGCTGCCGGGATCGCGCCGGAGCGGGTGGTGTTTGAAGTGGTGGAAACCGAGCAGATCACCGATCTTTCGCATCTGCGCGCGATTATGGATTTTTACCGCGACGCCGGGTTCCGAATCGCGCTGGACGATTTTGGCGCCGGCTTCAACAATCTGGCCCATTTCATTGCGCTGGATCCGGATTTCATCAAGATCGACAAGGCCATCACGCAGGCAGTCGTGACCAGTTCCCTGGCCCGAAACGTGGTGGAAACGCTGGTTCAGAATGCGCATGCGGCCGATGTCACCGTGATTGCCGAAGGCGTGGAAGACGCAGACATGTGGGCGCAATTGCAGGCCCTGGGCTGCGATCTGTTTCAAGGCTATCATCTGGGTCGGCCCGGTCCGTTGCCCGAGGCCTGATCACGCCGCGCGCAGGCGGTCTTTCCGCCTTAGCCCGGCCGCGACGTCTGGCGCGCATGAGCACTGATCCGCTCCGCATGGCTAGCCTTTATGCCGCGGCCACTTTGGCTTGGACCTGGGCCGTTTGGGCGGTTCCCTGGGCGGCGGGGGATCCGTGGGCCTGGCCGCAGGTGATGTTTCTATATGCCGGTGGTTTGGGCCCGTGCCTGATTGCGTTGATCCTGACCGCGCGGGACACTGGTCGAGCGGGCCTTGCCGGTCTGGCGCGCCGGCTGTGGGATCCGCGCCGCATCGGCTGGCGCCATGGCGTGCTGGCGCTGGCCCTGATGCCGCTGTTGACCGCCGCCTCAGCGCTTGCAACCGGATCGCCGTTGCGACTCGCCC
Organism: Rhodothalassiaceae bacterium; assembly: GCA_050331575.1. GTDB lineage: Bacteria > Pseudomonadota > Alphaproteobacteria > Sphingomonadales > Rhodothalassiaceae > JBHJGS01. The sequence goes on from JBHJGS010000014.1 coordinate 5,836, forward strand.
CCTCACCGCTGGCCGCACCCGTGACCTTCGTTTCGACAAGCGCCTTCCTGTTTGTTCTGGGGCCGCTGCCGGAGGAGCTTGGCTGGCGCGGTGTGATGCTGGAGCGGCTGTTACGGCGCTGGCGCTTCGCCGCGGCGGTTCTTCGACCGCCGGTTTGTCGTCGCTGCGAGATAGGATACGCTTTCAAGGTTGGGAGGAATGACTTCCAGCGTTGGCGCAAACTCTTGGAGCACCGCGCTTAACTCCTGAAGGATCGCTTCGGCGGCATCGGTGCGATGCGCGCGCGTGTGCAGGCGGGCCTGCGCGATCAGGCCGAGCGTCCGCACCTCAGGCGACAGGAAGGGATCGGCCAGGATCTCATCGATGTCGGCGATGGCCCGGCGGGCATGGCCGAAGGCCTTGATGCTGACCATGGCACTGACGATTGCCGCTGCATCGCGGATATCCTTCGCCTGCTCGGGCTCGGTCTGCAGCTTGTTCAAATGATTCAGCGCGGTCACCCGATAATTGTTGAACGGCAATTGGTAAGCTGCCTCGGCATAGGCTGTCGCCATCTTCAAGCGGGCCCAAGGCCGGGCCGGATCGCCGTTATCCAAGGCACCGAACGCCGCGCGAGCCTGGTTGACACTTTCCCGCAGATCGCCGCGCAGCCGGGCCAGCCGGGCTAAGGCCGACTTGACCGCCGCCCGCGCGCCGCGCCCGGCCGCTGTGCTGTCGTCCAGGCGATCGAATCCGCTTTTCAGAAGGGATTCCGCCGCGCCATAATCGTTCCGGACCACGGCGGCCTCGGCCGCCTCCAAAACCAAAATTGCCTCCACGCCGGGATCCCGATACGGCTGTTCCAGATAGGCTTCCATCCGCGTGAGCGCCGCCTCGGGGCCCTCCGGCACAACATCCACTTTCGGAGCTTGTCCACCCTGCGCAAGGCCCGGTGCTGCCACCAGCGCGGCGATCGCCGCGATCCATTGCCATTTCATCTCAGTCTCCATTCACACGAAGGAACACGCGCCGCTGCTTTATCGAACCGCCAGCAGCGACCGGTCGAACAGGCGGTTCTCCAACAAGTCGGTCGTCACCAAGTAGTGACTTTCCCCCTGACTCTTCAGACGGGAACTGGCGCGCACAATCCGGTTGGTGGCGACCTCAAAGCGCTCGTAGCGGAACCGACAGTCGCCGTCATCGTGCGTGGCGGTGTAGCGCTTGGCCGCGATATGGCCGGTCAGATTGCGCACCCAGCGATCCGGAGCATCCTGGTCCAGCACCGTCACCGAATCGACGGTTCCGTCTGGCCGGATACAGTAGCTGACCTCCGCCCAACTGCCCGCCAGAAGGCTTTCAAATTTCCAGCCCTCGGTTCCCCCTGGGGGGGGGACTTAGATCCTGTGCCTGAAACGAGCGACGCTCGGCCATCGCGCGGCCATGCCCGCCACCGCTCTGCACCGCTCGCGCGGTGTCCAGCGGCAGCACCTCCAGCGTGTCCAGCTCAGTATTGGCGTTTTGCAACTCCGTCAGAAGGCGCTCTGCCTCCTCTTCCCGGCCGGCCCGGTGGTGCAGGCGGATCTGCGCAATGCGGCCGCCGCTGACAATTTCCGGAAGCTGCCCCGGCTTGGACACAATCTCTTCAATGACCGCGATTGCCTTGCGCGCGTCGCCGCGGGCTTTGCGGCTGATCATCGCCTCGACGATCCCCGCATAATCCTGCACCGCCGCTGGCAGATCGTCATTGCGCTTCAATCGCCGCAATTGGCGCAGGGCCGCAGCCTGGTAGTTCGCGTTGGGCATTTGGTACTCAGCCTCCGCATAGGCCGCGGCCATTTTGATGCGGGCCCATGGCCGCGCAGCATCGCCCTCTTCAAGAACGCCGAAGGCCGCGCGGGCATGGCCCAGTCGTTCGTTCAGATCGCCCGCGCGCCGCGCCAGCGTTGCCAGGGCATCGCGCACGGCCGCCTGCGCGGCCCGACCCGCCGCCGTGGAGGGATCGAGCTGATCAAGCGTGTCTTCCAGCAGGTCCCGCGCACCATCGCTGTCATTCTCGCTCAAGGCCGCCTCGGCTGCACGCAGCGCCAGCACCGAATGCACCCTGGCATCATAGTTCGGATTGGCCGGATAGGCCTCAAGCTGGTCGCGAACCTGATCGGACTGGCGCGGTGTAATTTGAATGCGCGGCGGTTCCTCTCCGGCCGGCTCTTGGCCATATGCCGCAGCCGTGATCGATAGACTGGCGATCAGCCCTAAACTCAAGCGGATCATGATGGCCCTCGATCCTTATTCTCCCGCATGACTCGATCATATCGAGCGGCTTTGATCAAGACGCAAGCATCACAGGCCGAAAAAGCTCTCGATTCCGCTCAGGATGAACTGCACCGCAAAGGCTGCCAGGATCAGGCCGAGCACGCGGGTGAGCACTTGCATCAGCGTCGGCCCCATCGCCCGCATGATCGGGCCGACCAGCAGCGACAGCACCAGCGTCAGGATCAGCACCAGGACCAGCGCCGCTGAGACCGTTCCGATCGCCAGCCAATCGCCCTGATGTTCGCTGAACAGCAGCATCACCGTGGCGATGGCCCCGGGCCCGGCCAAGAGCGGGACGGCGACCGGAAACACCGACACGTCGACCACATGCAGCTCTTCCTCGATGCGTTCGGCGGTGCGCTCCCGCCGCTCGGTGCGCTTCTCAAACACCATTTCCATGGCCATCAGGAACAAGAGGGCACCGCCGGCGACCCGCAGCGCTGGCAGTGTCACGCCGATCGCACCCAGAAATTCCCGGCCGAACAGGGCGAAGAAGGCGAGCACGGCGGTGGCCACCAGCGTGCCCTTGATCGCCATGGCGCGTCGGGCCGCCGGCGCCACGCCTTCGGTCAGCGCGCCGAAGATCGGCACCACCGCCAAGGGGTCGACGATGACAAGAAAGGTGGTGAAGGCGGGCAGGAACAGGTCAAGCATGGGTCAGGCAATCCCGGCTTGGCGTTTGGCCGCCGTTACGGTGTTGGCCAGCAGGCTGGCAATGGTCATCGGGCCGACACCGCCGGGCACTGGCGTGATCGCCCCGGCGCGGGCCTGCGCGGCTTCAAACGCCACATCACCGACCAGGCGGGTCTTGTCGGGCCCCTTGTCGGGCGCGGGAGCGCGGTTGATGCCGACATCGATGACGGTGGCGCCGGGCTTGATCCAGTCGCCCTCGATCATCTGCGGCCGGCCGACCGCTGCCACCAGAATATCCGCCCGCGCCACCAGCCCCGGCAGATCCCGGCTTTTGGAATGGGCGATGGTGACGGTGCAATTGTGCTGCAACAGCAGCTGCGCCATCGGCTTGCCGACGATGTTGGAACGGCCGACCACCAGCGCGTCCAGCCCGGTCATGTCGGCATGAACATCCTGCAACAGGGTCAGGCAGCCCAGCGGCGTGCACGGCACCAGCCCTGGCGTGCCGGTGATCAACGCGCCCATATTCATCGGATGGAAGCCGTCGACATCCTTGGCCGGATCGATCGCCAGCAGCACCGCCTGGGCGTCGATCTGCCCGGGCAAGGGCAATTGCACCAGAATGCCATGCACGGCGGGGTCCGCGTTCAGCTGAGCGATCAGCGTCAGCAGCTCGGTTTGCTCGGTGTCAGCCGGCAGGGCGTGATGAAAACTCGCCAGCCCGGTGGCACCCGCCTGGCGCACCTTGTTGCGCACATACACCGCCGAGGCGGGATGATCGCCCACCAGCACGACGGCCAAGCCGGGGGTCAGGCCGTGGTCGGCGCGCAAGCGTTCGGTCTGTTCGGCCAGCGCCTGCAGCACGTGATTGGCGCGGGCGCGCCCGTCGATCAGGCGCGCGGCCATGCTCAATAGATCCCGTTGATGATCAACCGTTGCAGGAAGAAAATGATCAGGATCAGGATGATCGGTGAAATGTCGACGCCGCCGAGGTCGGGCATGAAGCGCCGGATCGGTCGCAATGCCGGCTCCGTCAACCGATACAGCATCGTGGCGATGGTGTTGACCACCTGATTATAGGTGTTGATCACGTTGAAGGCGATCAGCCAGCTCATGATCGCTTGGATGATCACCAGCCACTTGAAGAATTCCAGGGCGAGGTAAAGGGTTTCGAGCAGCGCGCGCATCAAGACGTCCGGGAAGGGTGAAACGAAGGGAGTGCCTTCCTAGCGTCGTGACCGGCTGCTTCGCAAGCCGGCGATACAGCGCCCTCGCCCAAAGCGAGATTTTCCGGGGCCGGATTGGCCTTTCGGACGACCCCGGGAACCGCCCCGGCCGGCGCGCCGTTGCGCTTGCGATCATCGGTGTGGTCGTCGACCCGCCGAGCGTTACCTCGATCAACTATGGAGGACCATCATGCGTTTGAGCCGCCTTGTTGGTTTCGCCGCGACGGCCACGGCGCTCTCGTCTGCGCCCTTGGCCGCGCAAGACCCCTATGAAAAAGCAGACCAGTCCTGGATCTCGATCAGCGGCACGGCGGTGGAACCCACGGCCAGTAGCTTCACCTTGGACTATGGTGACGGTCTGATCACCGTGGAAATGGACGATTGGGACACTGTTGGCGAGGCAATCGCCATCCAGGACGGCGACCGCGTGACGGTTTATGGTCTGCTGGATGATGATTTGTTCGAAGCAGCCTCCATTGAAGCGGCCAGCGTCTATGTGGAGGATTTGAACACCTATTTCTACGCCAGCGCGATGGACGAGGAAGACGTCGGCGCATGGGACACCCGTGTGGTCGTCAGCCAGACCCAGGTGCGCGGCACCGTGAAAACCGTCGACGCGGAGGACGGCCGGTTCACCATGGCCACCAATGACGGCCAGACGTTCAAGGTGGAAACCGAGTATCTGAGCTATAATCCGCTGGATGCGGTTGGCTATCAGCAGCTGAAACAGGGCCACCGCGTGCGGGTGACCGGCATGCTCGACAAGGATTTCATGGAAGGCCGGGTCCTGGAGGCGACGGCGGTGACGACCCTCAGTCGCTCCCGGTCCGGCGATCAAGCCAGCGACGATCGGGCCACCTGATCGCGCGGCCATGCCGTGGCTCTTTGCGGCCGCGCCGGTAATCTCGGATTAAAGTTCCGTGATTATGGTGGTATAGCGTGGATGAGAGCGACTCGGACAGACGGGTGCGGCATGGCTTTATTTGGACCGGTTGGCGGTGGTGGTTTGTTGGGTGGCGGCCTATTCGGCGCCGGCGGCCAGCAGGCTGCGCAGCCGCGTCCGGTGATCGGCTTGGACCCTGCCGTGCTTGGCGCGGCGTTGAACCGGGATTTGTTTGCGCTCAGTGCTCAGGCATCAAGCATCGCGGATCCGCGCGCGCCGCAAGGTCCGCAGCTGGCGGAAACGCCGTTTGACCAAGCCGAGGACGAGCGCCCGCTGACCAGCCGTGTCAGCGATATCTTGCGCGCGGACAGCTTGATCGACGAACGCGACAGCATCGTTCGCGCCGCGCGCAGCGAGCCGGAAGCGCAGGCGACCTTCATCATATTCAATGCGTTGGACGATCTGCGGACGCTCGCCGAAGCGGCCAGCGAAGACGGCATCACCGACTTGCGGCGGGCTGAACTGGATGCCCGGTTTCAGGAAGGTCTGGAAGAGGTTCGCAGCTATATCAACGGGTTGGATCTGCCCAACCTGTTTTTGCTGTCTGGCGAGCGGTCCTCCGGCGTAACCACCGATGTGGCAATCGGGCGGGACAGCTTTACCGTCGAGGGGCAGGTCATCCAGAGCGGGCAGCGCGGCGATGCGCTGTCCGGCTTCACCGGCAGTGAGCAGTTTACGCTGCGGTTCACGCGCAACAATGTCACCACCGATATCGCCATCGATCTGTCCAGCATCAGCGGGTCGGTGACGTTGGAAACTCTGACGGATCTTCTGAACAGCGAGATCGCCAGTGTCCAGGCGACCGATTTCAGCGGCAATCCACTGTTCGACACCGATGGCGATCCGGTTCCGGCCTTTGTCAGCCGGTTCGAAATCTTCGAAAATGAGGACGGCGACTTCGGCCTGGAAATCCGCGGCTCGCCGTTCGAAACGCTGGAGATCGTGCCGCCTGCGGCCTCGCCCGGGCTGGTGCTGGGCGGCACCAGCGGACCGTTGACCGGTGACGCCCCGACCACCAGCTTTCTGACGCAATTCGCGGACATCGCCGGAGCGCTGACCGCCGGATCGACCACCGAGATTGCCGGCACGGATGCATTCGCGACGCTGGCTCGGGACGGGTTGGCCGCCAGCGAGCCGGAAGAAGATCCCGATCCATTCGGGCTCCTCGACGGTTTTGTTTTGCCCAGCGAACGCGATGCGGTGGAGACCGATGTCGCCGCACAAACCATTGTGCGGGATGTTGCAGTGGATAGCGCCGGCTTCATTTACGCCCTGGGCTCCACGCAAGGCGATTTCGACAGGAATATCAATGTCAGCGACGGCGGGGATTTGTTCCTGAACAAATTCAACAGCCGGGGTGAGCTGGTCTTTTCACGCGCGCTCGGCACCACTCAGTCCGCCGAGGGGGTCAAGATCGCCATCGATGCCGATGACAATGTCGTTGTGGTTGGTCAGACCACGGAAGAGAATGTCAGCGGCGATGTGTTCGACGGCAGCGACACCGTGGTGTCGAAATTTTCCGCTCAGGGCGAACTCTTGTTCACCCGCCAGTTCGACAGCTTCGGTGAGGATGCCGGAACCCAGGTGGTGGTGGGGCCAGGCGGCGAAATCTTTGTCGGCGGCAGGGCCTCCGGCAATGTCGCGGGCGCCAGCGCCGGCGGGCAGGATGCGCTTTTGCTGCAGCTCGACGCGGTCACGGGCGATATCGTGCAAAGCACCCAATTCGGCACCGCCGGTTCAGACCAGGTCGCCGGCCTGGCCCTGGCCGCGGACGGCAATCTACTGGTTTTGAGCGAACAGAATGGCCAAGCGGTGCTGGAAAAGCGCGATATCGCGGCGATCGATACCGCGCCATTGGCATCGGCGGCATTGGGCGACTTGTCCGGCGGCAGCCTGACGGGCCTGGCGGTGGACGGCACCAACCTGTACTTGACCGGGTCGGTGACCGGCGGTGCCTTCACCGGCGGCGCCGCGGTCGCCAATCCGGCTGACGGGAATGGCGATGGCTTCGTTTTGCGGCTGACCGATAACGGCGGTGGCTTCACCAGCGACTTCATCTCGTTCGTCGGCTCGCCGGGAACCGACACCATCGTGGACCTGACGGTTTCCGGGGGCGATATTTTCGTGGCCGGAACAGCCCGCGGAGATGTTGAAGGAACGCCGCGAGCCGGCTCACGCGATGCCTTCGTGGCGCGTCTGGATGCGGCGACCGGCACGGTTGAGACGGTCACCCCGATCGGCGATGCGTTGATCAACCGCGAGGCCAGTGCCTTGGCCTTCACCGCGCAAGGCGGCGATAGTGTCGTCGACCAGCTGGGCTTCGCACTCGGGCCGTTGCTGCAAACCCAAGATGAACGGCTGGTCTCGCGCACCAGCTTGCGTGAGGGCGACAGTTTCAGCATTCGCACCGGCGGGCGCACCACGCAGATCCGCATTGAAGCCGATGATACCTTGGAGGATCTGGCGCGGCGGATCGATTTGGTCAGCTTCCGCTCCATCGAGGCCTCTATCCAGCCCGGTTCAAACGCATTGCGCATTGGGGCGCAGGACGGCGCGCGCGTGGAATTACTGGCCGGACCGGACGGCAATGATGCCTTGGCACGGCTTGGCCTGGAGCCGGTCACATTGTTCGGCACGGACCTGGTCTTCCAGCTTGACGAGGAGGAGAGCGATGACCGCCTGTCGCGCATCGGCGGCTCCTTCGCTTTGGAATTGAATCAGGATTTCCGGCTGACGGAAAGCACCAGTGCGCAATTCACTTTCAATCAGTTGGACGCGGCCCAGGCCACCATCCGCCGCGCGTTCCGGTCACTGACCCCCAATCCTCTGGCCGGACTGGAAGATCGCCAGGTCGGGCCGCCGCCGCCGGGCGCGGCCGAGAGGCTTCGGAATTTGCAATTGGGCCTGTCTCGGTTACAAGGAGCCTCGTTCGCGGGTCCGACCAGTTTTTTTGCTTAATGCGCGTTGCCCTTGGCTGCTTGTTTCTTGTTATGGCGCTGTTTCGCCCCGTTCTCGCTGCCGACGGCGAGGATGATGCCCGTCGCTGCGTGTCGCTGCGCTCCATCGACAAGAAAGATATTGTCGATAATCGCACGGTCATCCTGCGCCGCGATCCGGGGCCGGATATCGTCATGCATCTGCGGCGGGATTGCCCGCAACTTCGATACCATAATACCTTTTATTTCCAGCGCGACGCCGTGGAAATTTGCGCCGGTTTTGATTGGATTACCACGCGCTCGGGGTCTGCCTGCCTGATCGAGCGTCTGGCGATCGCCCCCAAGCCGGCCAAACCGGCGCCGGAGCCCGGCGCGCAATAGCCGCCCAGGGCCCGCACCTCCTGGTCGGTCCGCCCATGGACCCGTCCTCACACATCAATCGGCATCAGCCGGGGCCCGTCGGTCCACAATAAAGCTGCGCGCAAAGCACGATTCGGAAACAAGCCGTGCAACAGCGCCTTATAGGCCAGCATCTGGCGGCGATAGGCCTCTGGAATGTCGGCGGCATCGGCGGGTGCGGGCCGGTTGGTCTTATAGTCGACAATCAAAATGTCTTGCGCCGTGACCAAAAGCCGATCGATCCGGCCGCTGATAACGCGGCCTTCGACCACGCCGCACAGCGGCACCTCCGCGCGGCTGCCGGGCCCGAATAAGCTGCTGAAATCCGGGTCGCTCAGAACCGCCATGACCTCCGCGGTCCATGCCGCTGCGGTCTCCGTCGACAAACCATGCGCCGGCCGGCTGAGATAGTGACGCGCCGCGGCAGCCCGCTGTGCCGGCGGCAGGTCGGGCAGGATCTCCAGCAAGCGATGGATCAAGCGTCCCCGCCGATAGTCCAGCACCTGAAGCGGGCTGCGCGCCGCCGGCTGCGGATCCGGGCGCGACGGGGCCAAAGGCCGGGCCGGCTGCGGCTCAGCCGGCAGCGGCTGGCGCAGCCAGCGCGGCAGCGGTGCCGGCTCAGGGCAATCAACCGGGGAAGGGCTGTCCGCGGCAACCGGAGCGGCTTGAGACTGGCGATACCGACGCGTCCCGCAGGGCAGTTGCTCCACGCCGTTCAGCCTTTCAAGACCGCGGCGGATCTGTTCATACCAACACCCGTGCAGTTCCTGCTCGCGCCGGGCATGCCCTTGCCAGCCCGCCACGTAAAGCCGATCCTCAGCGCGGGTCATGGCGACGTAAAGCAGGCGATGGTCTTCATGCACTTGCGACGTCACCAGGCGCTCACGCGCGGCCTTCGCCGCGCCCACCTCCTGCTCCTTGGATGCCGGATATAGCGGCAGCGGCCCGGCGAACGGATCGTCCGCAATCAGCAGCGGGGCCTGGCCGGCGCGCAGGCCGGGATCGGCGGTTGTATCGGGAAGGAAAACAATCGGCGCTTGCAGGCCCTTGGCCCCATGCACGGTCATGATCCGAACCTTGTCGCCGACCTCTTCCTGCTCGCGTTTCAGTTCGGTGTGGCTGCGCTCGATACGATGCACGACCCGCTCTAAGGATGCTGCCCCGTGGCGTTCGGCGGCGCGGGTCTCTTCCAGGAACGCATCGATAACATCGGCGGCGTCGAGTCCAAGCCGGTGCAACAGCTTGCGGCGTCCATCCTCGTCGATCAGCAGAGCGGCGAAGAATTCGTATGGCCGCATCCGATCCGCCCGGGCCTGCCAGCGGCGTATTTGCTGCCAGGCATCGGCAAACGGGGCCGTTTGGCTACGATCCTTCAAGCGCTGAACCAGGCTGGCGTCTCCGCGGTCGTACGCCAAGTCGAACAGGGCCTCTTCTTCCAATCCGATCAACGGGCCTTTCAACACGGTGGCCAGGGTCAGATCGTCATCCGGCAGCAGCACGCAGCGTGCCGCCGCGATCAGATCCAAGACCGCCAGATGCTCATTCAGGCGCAGCCGGTCGGTCCCGGCAATCGGGACGCCGCGGCGATGGCACGCCCGCGCGAAATCATCGACGAAGCGGCCACGCCGTTGAACCAGCACCAGATAGTCCCCATAGCGGATCGGTCGATTGCGCGCCTGCAAGATCTCGCCGCCCTCAACCGACTGGGCGATATGGCAGGCGATCCGTTCAGCCAGCCGCGCCTCGGCGGCTTGGGGCGCCGTTTGGGTCAGCGGCGGACGCCACGGCTCAGACGCGTCTTGACGCGGCTTGGGCTCAATCGGCCAAAGGCAGACCTCGCCGCCGGCGCCAATCCTGTGAACCTGGTGCTGGATCTCCGTCTCGCCCAGACCGCCAGCAAGCTCTGGGTCGGCAAACACGGCATCGACGGTGTCGAGCACGGCGGCGGTGGAGCGAAACGACCGATTCAACGGCACCGCTGCAAAGCGATGGCCGGCGCCGGCGGCCAACTGGGTCAAAGCGGCGCGTGCCCGCGCAAATCCAGCCGGATCGGCGCGCTGAAAGCCATATATGGATTGTTTCTGATCACCCACGGCAAAGACGGTGCGCACACGCGCGCCGCGCGCGCCCGATCCGGCGAAGAATTCCTGCCAAAGGGCGCCGGCAACCTGCCATTGCTCGGGATTGGTGTCTTGCGCCTCGTCGATCAGGATATGCTCCAGGCGCTGATCCAGCTTATACAAGATCCACGCCGCCCGGCCGGGATCAGCCAGCAGTGCGGCACTGGCGAGGATGAGATCATCATAATCCAGGAGCGCATCGCGCGCCTTCAAGGCGCCATAGCGGGCCATCAGGGCCTGGGCCAAGGTCAGCGCCGCCCGGCTATTGGCGAACAGCCGCGCCCGTGCCAGCCGGTCCTCAAGCGCCTCCAGGGCGCCGCAGATGCGCTCGCATAGCGCTTCCGCGGCCGGATCGGCACGGCAGACCTGCTTGGATGGCAGCCCCTTGCGGCGCGCCTTGTCGTTGGTGAAAAACACCGACATCAGGCTTGGGTAGCCCTGGGCCAGACGGGATGCGAAGGCCTGTTCCTTTTTGCCGCCATGCCGCTCGAACAGCGCTTGCAGTCGGTTGAGGTCGGCGGGGTCGATCTGGCTCAAGCCGTCGGCGAGAATGGCGTCCTCGTCCAACGGTTCCGCCCCAGTGGTCCGCCGCAGCGCGTGATCCAATCCCTGCGGCGTGCGCACAGCGACCAGCAAGCGGGCGAGGCGGGGGCGTTCGTGCACCAGCGCACGCATCAACGCAGCGAAGGCGTCCTCATGCGCCACCGCGGCCAATCGCGCAATCGCGCGGCTCAACGCCGCGTCCGGGGCGTCCAACAACTGATCGCGCGCCTGGCCGAGCAAATCTGCTGCCTGGGCCTCTTCCGCCACACGAAAATGCGGCACCAGTCCCGCTTCCAGCGGAAAGCGCTTCAGCAAGGATTGGCAGAAGCCATGAAAGGTCTGGATTTCCAGACCCGAGGGCAGGTCGACCACCTGGGCGAACAGACGCCGGGCGCGCGCGCACATCGCCGCATCGGCCGCGATGCCAAGACGGTCGGCCAGCCGGGCTGCCAGGGCTGCATCGCTCAAGCGCGTCCAGCGGCCCAGTTCGCCCGAGACCCGGGTCTTCATTTCCGCCGCGGCGGCCTTGGTAAAGGTCAGACACAGGATCGCGCGCGGATCGGACCCTTCCAGCAGCAAGCGCAAAAGCCGGGCGGTCAGCACATGCGTCTTGCCGGTCCCGGCGGACGCGCCCACCACAACGCTGGCCGCTGGTTCGATGGCGTCACGCTGTTCTGCGGTCAGTCCCACGGGATGTCGGTCTCCACGCTGTCGCGCCACTCGGCCAATCTGGCCAGATGATCATAGTCACCGTAGGCGGCATGGTCGGGCTGCGGCTGCGAGCGATAGGGCGTCTCCGGCTGGGCGAATAGGCGGATCAGCGTTAGCAAATGATCATGGGCCTGGGCGATGCGCTCCTGTGGTGAGTCCATCGGTTTGATATTGAGCGGCTCCTTGCCGCCGGACAGTTTCCAATAGCTCAAGCACGCGACGGAGGCGCGCTGCCCGCCGGTGAAGGCACCGGATTCGGCGAGCCAGCCCTCAAGCGGCAATTGCGGCGCATAGCCGGCCTTTTGCCGCTGAACGCTGGGCACCTGACCGGTCTTATAGTCGATGATGTCCAGCCCGCCGCAGGCCAGCCGATCGATGCGGTCGGCCCGCGCGGTTAGGGTGAAGCCCTCGGCGACCGGATAGACCGCCATGGCCTCGATCTGGATTGGCACATGCCCGGCCGCCCGGCGCAGTGTTTCCTCAGCCACCACCGCGTGGGCCATGGCCAAAAAGCGCGGCCACCAGAAGGTCTGCACCGCCGGCCGCTCGATCAAAGCGGCGAAGGCCTTTTCGCCGGCGGCGATCAGCCGCTCTGAGGCCGTGTCCGGCCATGTTCCGCCCAGATCGGAGGCCCAATGCTCCAATGCCTTGTGAATGATCTGGCCTTTTTCTGCCCCGGCGGGATCGGCCTCCAAGGGATCCAGCGGCGTCAGCTGGAGAATCTTCTGGGCATATAGGCCATAGGGATCGCGCATCAGCCGTTCGATCTGCGTGACCGACAGCTGGCGCGGCCGTGCGGAGGCTGGCGGGCAAGGGCGCGGTGGCACAGTCGGACGGATGCTGTCCGGCCGCTCAAGCGCTGCTAACCAGGCCAGCCGCGCATCCGCTGTGGCGCCGGCGCCCAAGGCGGCCAGGCGGGTCAGCCAGCGGCTCGGCACCGTCGGGGCATGATCAACGCGCTCAGCCCGGGTCAGGATGACCTCCGGGGCAGCGGTCGCCTCGGCAAAATCATGCGCGGATTGACCGATACGACGCTCCAGCGGTGGTAATCCGAAGGCTTGGCGCATCGGCCGGCTCAGCCAAGGGTTGTGGCCGGGGTCAGGCGGCCAGATCCCATCATTCAGCCCGCCCAGGACCAGCCGGTCGGCATGCTGAAGACGCGCTTCGATCGGTCCCCAGATGGCCAGGCGGGGATGGCCGCCCCAGGCCGGCCGGACCACCGCCCCCTCAAGCATGGCGTCGAACATGGCCGGATAGTCTGCGCCGACCACCATGGTTTGATCGGCCTCGGCGGCTTCAATCCACTGGGCCAGATGCTCGCCTAAGGCCTCGCCTGCCTCGTTGCGCCAAAGCGGGTCAGGGCACTGCTCGGTCCGGCTTAAGGCCTCGGCGGCCTGAAGATGGGCCCGCAGCGCCTGATCCAACAACAGTCGGGGCGCCTTGAACGATCGCGCGATCCCGCGCAAAACCGTGATCAGATCGGCCAGCTTGGCTCGTGTCGGGGCCGCCAGGTCTGTGGCGATGCGCGCCAGCCCATCCAGCCCGGCAGACGGGCGCACCCCGCGCAACACGCGCATCTCTAGGTCCCGGGCGAGACCCCGCGTTTGCGCACGATCGCCGTTGAGGGCGCACAACGGGTGCTTCAACAGGGACAAAAGCGCCACCGGGCCGAAGCCGTCCCGCGCGGCGTCGAGTATCAGCCTGAGAAACCGTCCCGGCTCACTCTGATCGAGCGGTTCGCCGGCACTGTCATCGGCCTGGATGCCCCATCGGCTGAGTTCCGCGCGCACCTGCCGAGCCAGCGCTCGATCCGGGGTCACCAGCGCGACCGTCCGCCCCGGGATCTGCAGCGCTTCCGCCAACACCAAGGCGATGAACGCGGCCTCATGCCGGGCGGTCGGCAAATCGATACGGCGCGGCGCCGCGGCCGGGGCCGGTTCAGCAGCCCAGCGATCAACCAGCGCAGGCGGGTCCAGCGCACGCCGCACCACCCGAACACGCTCCTGCACGGCCGCGGTTCGGGCTGCCGCGCGCGGTCCAAGCGGCCAGGGCTGCACGGCCTGGCGGTCAAGCTTCGCGCGATCGAGCAATTGCCGCAGCGCGTATTGCGAATGGCCGACATCCAAGGCCTGCCAGCCGACTTCATCCATGTCCTGGTCCAGCCCCGGCAGCAGCACGGCACCGTTCGGCAGCCGGCCGACCGCGATCAACAGATCGGCGGTGGCCGGAATCGTGCCGGTGGACCCCGCGGCAATCACCGGGGTTTGCGGCGGCCGCTGCGCCCACGCCTGGGCTTGCGCCCGCAACAAGCGGTCGCGTCGCGCTGCTGGGTCGATCCGATCAAGCGAGGCCAGCAGCGTCGGCCATTCAACGATGGCAATCTGCAGAAAATCCAGGCTGAGCTGCCAATGCGCGGCATGATCCTCGGCGACCAGCTGGCTCAGGTCCTGGGGGTCCAGCCCCTCGGTCTGCATGGCATCAATCAGCTCAGCCAGGCTGCGCGCCAAACGCAGATCTTGGCCCGCGCCCAATTTACGGCCAGTCCGCTCGGCCCAAGCCTGGATCAGGCGGGCCAGCAACATCAAGCGGCGCTGTTCGCTCATGGCCTCGGGCACATCCAGCGCGTCAGCCAGGGTCAGTTCCAGCGCCGGCTCATCGATATCGCCGATCGGACGCAATCGCGGCAGGGCCAGCGGCCGACCCTCGCTCAAACGCAAGAAACTGTCCTGCAGCGCCTTGGCGGCGCGGCGGTTGGGCAGCAGGATCAGGGTGTCGGCCAGAGCAAGCGGATCTGCCGCGGCACGGCTGAGAAGCGTCTCGGCAAGCGCATCCACGAACCCCGCGCCGGTGGGCATGGTGTACCAGCCAGGCATCAGCTGAACAGGCGGCGCTCGGCGGTTCGGACGGCCTCCGGCGTGCCGACATGGGCCCATTGGCCCTCGTGAATCATGCCATAGAGGCGCTGCTTATGGGCGCAGGCGTCGAAAATCTTGTTCATCGAGAAGACCGGGGCGTCCGGCGCGTCTGGGGCTTCTGGGGCATCCGGGGCGTCCTGCATCGCCTTGGGCGAGACGATTGCCACGCCGCCATACACATAGGGGCTGATGACCCGTTCCGGCTTGCGGGCAAGCCGGCCGAGACCGTCCATGACGAAGTCACCGGTGCCGAAATACGCCACCGCATTGACCGCCAGGACGATCAGCAAAAGCACGTCCATGCGGGTTTCATCCCAGGCGCTGGCCATCAGCTTCAAGGTGTCGTTCAAGCCGTCCAGCCACAACGCGTCGCAATTGACCACGAAAAAGGCCGCATCGCCGAGCAGCGGCAGCGCGGCCTTGACGCCGCCGCCGGTGTCCAGCAGCCGGGCGCGTTCATCGGAGAAGGTCAAAGCAGGCGGACCACTGCGCGCCTGGAGATGCGCTTCGAGCATATCGGCATGATGATGCAGATTGACCACGGCTCGGGTGACGCCCGCGCGCCCGAGCCGGTCCAACGCGCGATCGATCAGGCTCCGGCCGGCAACCTCGACCAGAGCCTTCGGCCGGGTCTCGGTCAGCGGCGCCATGCGCGTGCCCAACCCGGCGGCCAGCACCATGGCGTTGGCAGGGACCGGCGCATCCAGCCTCAGGCGCACATCATGGTAGGCAGTGGTGCGGACGCTGTCGGCCATCGCTCAAAGCTCTGAAGGCGGAGGTGTCAGAGGGAGGCGGCGCTGCTCCGCAGGCACCAATTGCGCCAAGGCCTTCTGTAACGCTGTCTCGCCCGCAGCTTCAACCGCGCGGTCAAGGTGCCGCCAAACCCTGGGAATATGCTGAAGATAGCGGTCCTTCCCATCGCGGCGCCAAAGCCGCGCGAAGGTGCCGAGAATGCGTAGGTGACGGACCATGCCCCACCGCGCGAAGGCGCGGCGAAACGGCTCCTCGGCTTGGCCTGTGCGGGTCAGATAGTGCCGGATGAGCCGATCGGCCTCTGCAACATCATGGCGCGCATCCTCCACCAGCGACATCAGGTCATAGGCCGGGTGGCCCGCCACGGCATCCTGGAAGTCCAAAAGGCCCACGGCCGCGACCTCGGAGCGGTTGGGCAGCACCATCAGATTATCGATATGATAGTCGCGAAGGCACAGCACCGGCCGCGCTGGCACCGGGGCCTGCGCCGTCACCGCCGCTTCAATTGCAGCGGCTGCTTGCGGATCCCGACCGATCGCGGGCAGATACCATTGGCCGAACAGACTGACATGATCCGCGATTAGATCGGGATCATAGCGCGGCAATGGCCAGGTCGTGCCGTTGGGCAGGAGCAACTGGTCCGGTGCGGGCGCCTGGTGCAACACCGCCAAGACATCGACCGCGCGGGTATAGAGCCCCAGCGCATCGCCCGGCCGCTCCGCCAAGGCCCGATTATAGGTGCGCGGTCCGAAATCTTCGATCAGCAGATAGCCTTGGGCCGGATCCGCGGCGAACACCTCAGGCGCGCTTAAGCCGCGGGCGCGCAGATGCTGCGCGATGGCCATATAGGCGCGGACATCCTCCCGATCCGGCGGCGCATCCATCAACAGTCGGGTCGCGCCGTTCAGGGTCAGGCGGCAATAGCGGCGAAAACTGGCATCCGCCACAAGCCATGCGCGCTGAGCATCTTGCCACCCGGCGCGTGCGAGCAGTGCCTCAAAGCTTCGGCTCATCGAAACGCTCCGGCCAGGCGGTCCGGCCACACGCCCGCAGCCTGGGCGATGCGTGCGCCGTTTTCGCTTAGATCCAGGCGCAGGACCATGCCATGCCCGGGCCAGAGCCCGCCGGCCTTTTCCGGCCATTCAATGAGAACCACGGCGTCATCGAACGCATCCATCAATCCGGTTTCCAACAACTCCTCCGGTGCGTCCAGCCGGTAAAGATCCGCATGCCAGATTTCCGGCTGTCCGGGATCTTCGGGCGCATAGTGCTGGACCAAAGTGTAGGTGGGGCTGGGCACCTCCAAATCAGGGGCGCCCAACCAGCTGCGCACGATCGCCCGCGCCAGAACGCTTTTCCCGGCCCCCAAGGGTCCGCTCAGGCCGATCACATCGCCAGGGCGCAGGGCCCGGGCCAGGCGCTGGCCAAGGGCGGCTGCGGCTGCCTCGTCAGCCAGGCGGCACGCGGTCATGGCCTCAGCGGGGGCGGCGGCTCGGCTGGCAGACGGCAGGTCACCGTGGTGCCTTCCTCCGGTGTTGAGCGGACATCGATGCTGCCGCCGTGCAGCTTGACGAAGCTCTGCACCAATGGCAGCCCAAGCCCGAGTGCGCGGCCATTGCCCTGTCCGTCGCGCGGGATCTGCGCGTAATTCTGCGCCAAAGCGTCCATATCTTCCGCATCCAGGCCGATACCGTCATCGGTGACCCAGAATTGGATCATGCCGTTGGATCGCTCCGCGCCAATCGCAACATGGCCGCCCGGCGGGGTAAATTTGATCGCGTTATAAACCAGGTTCTGCAAGGCTTGGTGAAAGCGCTTGCGGTCTCCATGCATGCGGCCAACGGTCTGGCCGTCGCACTCTACGCTCAACAGCAATTGCCCGGAGCGTATCTGTTTCTCTACCGCCCGGGACACATCGGAAAGCAATTCGCAGATGGCAAATTCGGTCATGTCCAAGGTCATGCCGCCCGCCTCAATCAGCGCCAGGTCCAAGATCGAGTCGATCAGGTCGCGCAGTTGGTCGGCGCTGTCGCGGATATAGGAGAGATACTCCGCCGTCTTGTCGTCCAATTGGCCGCGG
This sequence comes from Rhodothalassiaceae bacterium, assembly GCA_050331575.1. Taxonomy (GTDB): domain Bacteria; phylum Pseudomonadota; class Alphaproteobacteria; order Sphingomonadales; family Rhodothalassiaceae; genus JBHJGS01. Next base: position 23,387 of record JBHJGS010000014.1, read on the forward strand.
CGGCGGTCCATCAGCAGGCCGGTGAAGCCGATGATCGAATTCAGCGGCGTGCGCAGCTCGTAAGACATATTGGCCACGAAATCGGTCTTCAGTCGATCCGCTGCCTCCAATGCCTCATTGCGTTCACGCAAGGCGCGCTGATAACTCGCCGCCTCGGTGACATCCGCGCTGGTCGCCAAGGTCCGACCGTCGGGCAGCGGCACCACCGCCCAGTCAATGATCCGCCGGTCCGGCCGCTCGGCACGGCCGGCATGTGGCTCGCGGTCGATCAGCTTGCCCAGCCAATGGCTCGTGGTCTGCTCCCAAGAATAGTCCGGATGCTGAAAATGCGGCCGGCAGCGTTCCAGAACCTCTGCGGCATGGGGTTCCGATTCCAGATAGTCGGTATCCAGACCCCAGAGATCGGCATAGGCCGGATTATACAGCTTCAAGCGGCCGTCCGCCCCGAACACCGAGACCGCTTCGCGCAGATTGTTCAAGGTTTCCCGTTGCACCGCGATTTGCGTGTTGTACGACCGTTTCAATTGCAAGTCGCTGGTGACGTCCTCCAACAGCATCAGCACGCCGCCCATCGGCTCCGGCTGGGTCACCACCCGCCAGGTGGTGCCGTCCGGCAGGTGCCACATCTCCTCCGCCGGTTCGATCAGGTTGCGAAACAATCGCTGTCGTTGGCGCTTCCACGCGGCAAAATCCGCCTGTTCGGGCAGGCGGCGGCGCTCCAGCATGGCCTGCAGCAACTCATCATGCGCCGGTTCGCTGTCCAGAAACGACGGCGCCAAGTCGGTCAGCTTGGCGAAGGCGGAATTGAAATAGCGCAGGCGCTGATCCGGCCGAAAAATGGCGACCGGCGTGGACAAGAGGTTCAGCATGTCCGACTGGCTATCCAGATAGCGCTTTAATTCGCTGCGCGCCTGCTCTTCATCGGTGCTGTCGACCGCATAGCCTGCCGCCCCGTCGCTCAGCGGCACGCACGTCAGGGTCAGCGAATGGCGCCGCCCATCGATGACGCCAAATTGGCGCTGAACCAAGGCGCGACCATCGGCCAAAACCTGTCGCGCCAAGTGCCGGATGCCGCCAGAAGGCGCGGCGTCCACCAGATCCGGCTGGCGGCGCAGCACCTCCTCCAGATCGCGGGCGCCGACTGCTGCGACATAGGCCTGGTTGGCCCAGGCGAGCTTCAGATTGGCACCGAAGCGCCAGATCGGAAACGGCGCGGTATTCAGCAAATCAGCCAGCCGCTGGCGTTCCTGATCCAACCGTTCGGACTGTTCGTCGATTTGCGCGGCGGTTTGAGCGTCGTGGGTGACATCCCGCGCAGATAACACCAGAAGCGGCCCGGTGCTCAGGGTTCCCGGCGTCCGCCGGCCCTTAATCTGGACAATCCGTTCCCCGGTGCGGATCGGCCGACGCAGCGTGAAGGGCTCGCCATCGCGCTTGAGGACTTCCAGGTGCTCGATCAGTTCGTCATGGCCGTCCGGCCCCAGCGACGTTTCCGCGGCGAGATGCTCCAACCGGTCCGGCCGGCCCGGAAGGTTCAGCAGCCGTTCAAAATTGTCGCCGGCATGGACGATGCCGCCCCAGCGGTCCAACGCCAGAAAGCCAGCGCCGCCGGCGCTGATCGCCGTGCACAGAATGTCGCGTTCATGCTCCAGCGCTCGGTGCGCCTTTTGCGCCCGTATTCGGCCGGCCAGACCCCAGGCCGCAAGAAGCAGGCTGAGCAGCACGACCGCCGCGGCTGCGAGGAACTCGATCTGGAGCCAGGCCAGCCCGAACGGGCCTTGCGCCGAGCCCGCGACGCCATTGAGCAATACGCCCCCCGTCTCGCCCTTTCGGTTTTACCCGTGAAAATAGAGCGCTGCGGCACCGCAACGCAAGTCGATGCAACCGTCACGGCCACGAATTCACGCAGGGTTTGACAAATTCGCAACGCTGCCTAGGCTGCCAAGTTTCTCCGTCCCGTCTTGCCCAGGATGCTCCATGCTATGGTGAAACGCTCGCTGATCTGCCTGTTCGCCAGTTTCTCGTTCAGTCTCTCGGCCCAGGCCGTCGACCCCACCCTGCTGGACGGCCTGAAGGCCCGGCTGGTTGGGCCGGCAGCCATGTCCGGCCGGGTCGCCGCGATCGACGCAGAGCCCGGCGACGCTGGCACCATCCTGGTGGGAGCGGCCAGCGGCGGCATCTGGAAATCCGCCGATGGCGGCCTGACCTGGACCCCGACCTTCGATGATCAGCCGGTGCATTCCATTGGTGCGGTGGCGATCCATCCGGCGCATCCCGACATCGTCTGGGTCGGGACCGGCGAGGGCAATACGCGCAACTCCACCTCGGTGGGAGCGGGCATCTTCAAGTCCCTGGACGGCGGCGAGACCTGGCAGCGCATGGGTCTGGAGAAGACCGAACGGATCCACCGCATTGCCGTGCACCCGACCGATCCGGACATCGCCTATGTCGCGGCGCTGGGTGAGCTGTGGGGCGAAAATGCCGATCGTGGCGTCTACAAGACCGAGGACGGCGGCAAAACCTGGCAGAAGATCCTCTATGTCGACCGCAAGACCGGCGCCACCGACATCCAGATGGACCCTTCCAACCCCAATAAGCTGTTCGCGGCGATGTGGCAGTTCCGTCGGTGGCCAATGTATTTCAAGTCCGGCGGCCCTGGCTCGGGCCTTTATGTCTCTCACGACGCCGGGGACAGCTGGACGGAATTGACGCCGGAGGACGGGCTGCCGGAGGGCGAGCTTGGCCGCGCCTCCTTCGCAATCGCGCCGTCTGACCCTAAGCGGGTCTACGCCCTGGTCGAGGCGAAAACCTCCGCCCTGCTGCGGTCCGACGATGGCGGGCGTCACTGGCAAAGCGTCAACACCGACCCCGATATCAATGACCGGCCATTCTATTATGGCGATATCCGCGTCGACCCGGCGGACAAGAACCGGGTCTATCGCGTCGGCTCCCGCGTGAAGCTATCGATCGACGGCGGCAAGAGCTTTGACTATCTGCCGGCGATCGACTGCTGCGCTACCTCCAACACCGTGCATATCGACACGCACGCCTTCTGGATCGATCCGCAGGACCCGGAGCATATTATCGTCGGCAATGACGGTGGCATCGCGATCAGCCGCGATCATGGCATGACCTGGCGCTATGTGCGCAATCTTCCGCTGGCGCAATTCTATCACATCGCGGTGGACAATGCCGATCCCTACCACATTTACGGCGGGCTGCAGGACAATGGCTCCTGGCGCGGGCCCTCCGAGGTGCGGGACGTGGGCGGCATCCGCAATTTCCATTGGCGCGAGGTGGCGTTCGGCGATGGCTTCGACACCTTGCCGGACCCTCAGATCGCCGATCAGGGCTATGCCATGAGCCAGGGCGGCAATCTGTATCGCTGGAACCTGCAGACCGGCGAGATGCGGCTGATCCGGCCGCAGCCGCCTGAACCGGATGTCGAGCTGCGCTTCAACTGGAATGCCGGTCTGGCGCAGGACCCGTTCGACCCGGCGACGATCTATTATGGCAGCCAGTTCGTGCACAAATCCACCGACCGCGGTGCCAGTTGGTCCACCATCAGCGGCGATCTGACCAGCGATGATCCGGACAAGCAGACTTACAAGGAGTCCGGCGGTCTGACCTCGGATGTGACCGCCGCGGAAAACCACACCACCATCGTCGCCATCGCGCCGTCTCCTGTGAAGAAGGGCGTGATCTGGGTCGGCACCGATGACGGGCGGGTGCATGTGACGCAGGACGGGGGCAAGAGCTGGACCAGCCTGGAAGAGCGCTTCAGCGGCATGCCCGACGGCGCCCAAGTCCCGATGATTGAGCCCAGCCCGCATGGTGCCGGCACCGCCTTCATCGCGGTGGACGGCCACCGCATGGGCGATATGGGCACCTATCTCTACCGCGCCGAGGGCTATGGTCAGAAAGTTCGCCGCATCGCCCGGGACAGTGCCGTTGATGGCTATGTCCATTCGGTGCGCCAGGACATCGAGGATCCCGACCTCCTGTTCGTTGGAACCGAGCGCGGGCTTTACGTGTCCTTGGACGGTGGCAGCGATTGGGCGAAATGGACCGCCGGTGTGCCCACCGCCTCGGTCCGCGACATCGCCATCCAAGCGCGCGAGACGGATCTGGTGCTGGGCACCCACGGCCGGGCGGCTTTCGTGATCGACGATTATCGGGCGCTGCGCGGCTTGAGCGACTCCGACTTCACCGAGCGTCTGAAGCTGCTGACGCTGACCGACGCGCAGCAATATGACCCCAATCAGCCGCCGTCGATGCGCTTTTCCGGCTCCGCGGAATTCCGTGCCGACAATGAGCCCTATGGTGTGATGATCACCTTCGTCGCCTCCGGCGAGGATCTGCCCCATCCCGATGAGGCGCAGGAGCGCGCCCGCAAGGCCGCACAGCGCGAAGCCAAGGCAAAGGAAACCGAGACGGACGCCGATCTGACCTCGCAGGAGGCCGAAGCGGAAGAGGCCGGCACCGAGGAGGACCGTGCGGACGCTGCGTCGCAGGGCCAAGCGGAGGACACGCCGGAAGACATGTCTGAAGATAAGGGCCCCGAAGACAAGAGCCCTGAAGACAAGGGAAAGGTGACGGTTGAGGTCGCCAACAGCGCCGCTCAGGTGATTCGTATCTTCAAGGCCGATGTGCAGCAGGGCATCAACCGCATCGTCTGGGACATGCGCCGCGATGGCATCGATCCCGCCCCCCCGGCCAAGCCCCGCGAGGACGGCACCAAGCCCGCCGGTATTGAGGTGCTACCGGGCTCCTACACGATCACCTTGCGCTTCGATGGCATCGAGCAGAGCGGCCAGGCGCAGGTGACGGCCGACCCGGCCTGGACCATGGACGCTGAGGCAATGCAGGCCAGTCACGCCACGCTATTGCGGCTGCAGGGCCTACAGGGCGCGATGAATGCTGCGCTGCGGCGGATCCATGACGCCCGGCGCGATGTCACCACCTTGATGACCCTGATCGGCGAGGCGGAGGACGCGGCCGAGGGCGAGCGGGCCCAGACGCTGGCGGATCTGAAGACACAAGCCGAGGAGCTGAAGAGCGCGCTGGACGAGGCGGAGGCGACGTTCCGCGTGCCGCAGGGCACCCGCGGCATCGTCTATACCGGCGACAAGGTGTCCTCCAAGCTGGGCCAGGCCGTCTTCTATGTCGCCTCGACCAAGGATGCCCCCAGCCAGGCGGCCCGCGCCTATGTCGCCCGGGCGGATCAGGCGGTCAGAGAGGGGGTCGGCCGGGTCAATACGCTGATCGAGGAAGACCTCGCCGCCCTGCGCCGGGCCTATGCCGACAGCGGCATCGACCTGCTGGCCCAGGAGCAAGTGCCACTGCCTTAAGCGCAAGCCCTCCCCGCCCCTCCCCATCCCCGTCACCCGCCGGTTCGCCGCCACCGTCACCCGCCGCCCCCCCTCAACCGTCACCTGCCGCCCCCCACTACCGTCACCCGCCGGCTTGACCGGCGGGTCCATCTCTCAAGCGACGGGGCGGCGGGACCATGGGTTCGCCGGTCGAGCCGGCGAATGACGGGGTTAGAGGCGGGGACGTTCGGGGGCACCGCTCCCTTCCACCTTCATCCGCCGCTCCCCACCACCATCACCCGCCGGCTCCCCTCCCCATCCCAGGCCCCCTTGATTCCCCCCATGTCCGCGCGTCATGGTCTGCGCGCACTGTCTTGATAATCATAAAAAAGGTCCTGCCTTATGCTGCGTCGCTGGTTTGCCATCACGCTTTGGAAGCGCATTTTGGGTGCGCTGCTTGTCGGCATCGTTGTGGGCTTCGTGTTGGGCGAGAATGCCGAGGCGATCGGCTGGGTCGGCACGCTGTTCATTCGGCTGATCCGCATGCTGGTGGTGCCGTTGATCTTCTTCACCCTGGTGGCAGGGGTGGTGGCGCTGGGCGATCCGGCCAAGCTGGGCTCGATCGGGCTGAAGACCTTCGGGCTGTATCTGGCCACGACCTTCTTCGCGCTGATCATCGGCCTGACCGTGGCGGTGGTGTTCCGCCCCGGCGCGGGCGTGGACATTCCGCAGGATAAGAGCCAGGAGCTGGCCGAGGCGCAGGGGCTGACCGAGCGGCTGTTGACCATCGTGCCGGAAAATCCCGCCGAAGCACTGGCCACCGGCGACGTCTTGTCGATCATCTTCTTCGCCATCCTGCTGGGCATCGGCATTTTGCTGATCGGCGAGCGCGGCCGGCCGATCGCCGACATCATGGACAGCGGTGCGGAGGTGATGATCCGCATCGTGCATCTGATCATGGAGGTGGCGCCGTTCGGCGTGCTGGCCCTGGTTGCCGTGCTGGTCGGCACCGGCGGGGTCGAGGCGCTGATCGATGTGCTCGGCCTGGCGCTGGTGGTCTATGGCGGCTGCCTGGTGCACATCCTGCTGGTGCATGGCGCGATCATGTGTTTTGTGCTGAAGCTGCCGCCGCTGCGCTTCTTTCAGGGCGCGCTGGATGCCCAGCTGGTGGCCTTCTCCACCTCCTCCTCCTCCGCCACGCTGCCGGTGACCATGTCGGTGGCGGAGGACAATCTGGGCGTGTCCAAGCCCGTCGCCTCCTCGGTGCTGCCGCTGGGCTCGACCATCAATATGGACGGCACGGCGCTTTATGTCGGCATTGTCGCGGTGTTCACCGCCCAGGCGCTGGGCCTGGATCTGGCGCCGGCGGATTATGGCATCATCGCGCTGACCACCACGTTGGTGTCCATCGGCACCGCAGCGGTGCCCTCGGCCAGCTTGTTCCTGTTGGCCGGCGTATTGACCACCATCGGCATTCCAGAGGCCAGCATCGGCTTTGTCGTCGGCTTTTTGCTGGCGTTCGATCGCCCGCTGGACATGATGCGCACGCTGGTGAATGTCACCGGCGATCTGAGCGTGGCCACCGCCGTTGCCAAATGGGAGGGGGAATTGGACGAGGCCAGCTTCCGCGCGCCGCCGGTGGAGTAGGCGATGCAGGACACCGCGCCCTATAAGCCCGGACCCAACAAGGCCGTGGTGCTGCTGTCCGGCGGGCTGGACAGCGCCACCACCGCGGCGATCGCGCGCGACGAAGGTTATGCGGTGCATGCGCTGAGCTTCCGCTACGGCCAGCGCCATGCGGTGGAACTGCACGCCGCGGCCAAGGTGGCGGCCAGCCTGGGCATCCGCGACCATCGCATCATCGAGATCGACCTGCGCGCCTTTGGCGGCAGCGCGCTGACCGACGACATCGCCGTGCCCAAGGACGGCCCGGCGGAGGCGGAGACTATGATCCCGGTGACCTATGTGCCGGCGCGCAACACGGTGTTCCTGTCCTTCGCCCTGGCCATGGCGGAAAGCCTGGGCGCGCAAGATATCTTCATCGGCGTCAATGCGGTGGACTATTCCGGCTATCCCGATTGCCGGCCCGCCTTCATCGGCGCGTTCGAGACCCTGGCGGGGCTGGCCACCGCCGCAGGGGTGCGCGATCAGCGGCCCTATCGCGTGCACACGCCCTTGATCGCGCTGACCAAGGCCCAAATTATCCGCAAGGGACACAGCCTGGGCATCGATTTCGCCGACACGCTCAGCTGCTATGACCCTGATGACACGGGTGCGGCGTGCGGGGCATGTGACAGCTGCCACTATCGCGCCCAGGGCTTTGACGAGGCGGGCCTGCCCGACCCGACACGCTATCGATAGGACCGGATGGCCGACACCTATGCCGTCAAGGAACTGTTCCTGACCCTGCAGGGCGAAGGCGCCCAGGCGGGCCGGGCTGCCGTGTTCTGCCGCTTTGCCGGCTGCAATCTGTGGAGCGGGCGCGAGGCGGACCGGGCAACGGCTGTGTGCCAATTCTGCGACACTGACTTTGTCGGCACCGACGGGCAGAATGGCGGGCGCTATAGCGCTGCGGCGTTGGCGGCCAAGGCGGCGGAACTGTGGCAGGGGTCCGCCCGCAGGCTGATCGTGTGCACCGGCGGGGAGCCGCTGCTGCAGCTGGACCCACCCCTGATCGCCGCCTTGCACCAGGCGGGCTTTGAGATCGCGGTGGAGACCAATGGCACGATCGAAGCGCCGCCCGGGCTGGACTGGATCTGCGTCAGCCCGAAATCCACCGCCGCCTTGAAGCAGCGCTGGGGCCATGAGCTAAAACTGGTGTATCACCAGGCCGACGCGCCGCCCGAACGGTTCGCGGATCTGGCCTTCCAGCATTTCTTTCTGCAGCCGATGGACGGCCCCGACCTCGCCACCCACACCGCCGATGCCGTCACCTACTGCCTGGCCAATCCGCAATGGCGGCTGAGCGTGCAGACGCACAAGGTGGTGGGGATCGACTGAATGGGCGGCGGCGGCCGGCCGACCCCGGCGCCGAGACCGGCTTATCCCGCTTGGGTGCCGCCTACGGTCAGACGGTCGACCTTCAGGGTCGGCTGGCCGACGCCGGCGGGGACGGACTGCCCGGCCTTGCCGCAGGTGCCGATGCCGCGATCCAGCGCCATGTCATTGCCGATCATGGAAACTTTGGTCAGCACGTCCGGGCCGTTGCCGATCAGGGTCGCGCCCTTCACCGGTTCCGCGATGCGGCCGTTGCGGATGCGATAGGCCTCGGTACAGGTGAACACGAACTTGCCCGAGGTGATATCGACCTGGCCGCCGCCGAAATCCTTGGCATAAAGCCCGTCTGAAACGCTGGCGATGATCTCGTCGGGATCATGCTGGCCGGCCAGCATATAGGTGTTGGTCATCCGTGGCATCGGGGCGTGGGCGAAGGACTGGCGCCGGCCATTGCCGGTCGGCTGCATGCCCATCAGCCGGGCGTTCAGCCGGTCCTGCATATAGCCTTTCAAGATGCCATCCTCGATCAGCACGGTGCGGTCGGTCGGCGTGCCTTCATCATCGATAGTCAGCGAGCCGCGGCGTTCCTCCAGCGTGCCGTCGTCCACCACGGTCACCCCCGGTGCGGCGACGCGCTCGCCCAGAAGTCCGGCAAAGGCGCTGGTCTTCTTGCGATTGAAATCGCCTTCAAGACCGTGGCCGATCGCCTCGTGCAGCAGAATGCCGGGCCAGCCGGGGCCGAGCACCACCGGCATCTCGCCCGCCGGGGCGGCGACGCTGTCCAGATTAACCGCGGCCTGGCGCAGCGCCTCGTCCACCATCGGCTGCCAGTGGTCCGGATCGGTCAGCCGGGCCAGATCGTGGCGACCGCCGAAGCCGACCTGGCCGGTCTCCATCCGGTCGCCGGCGGCGAGGGTGACCTGAATGCCCATGCGCACCAGCGGCCGGATATCCTCCACCTGCTCACCGCCGGCGCGGATGATGGCGATGTGGCGATGGCTGGCGGCGATCGAGGCGCTGACCTGGGCCACGCGCGCATCGCGCCGCCGGGCATAGGCATCAATCGCCTGCAACAGCGCCACCTTGTCGGCAAACGGCACCGCGCCGATCGGGTCTTCGGCCCGATAGAGCCGGCGGTTCGGGCGCACCGGCGGCAGTGCGAGCCGGCCCTGATGGCCGGTCCGGACCGCGCGCACCACGTCGATCGCCTGCTCAATGGTCTCCGGCGTCAGGTCGGTGGCGTGGGCATAGCCGGTCGCCTCCCCCGCCACCGCGCGCAGACCGAAGCCTTCGGAGGCATCAAAGCTGGCGCGTTTCAGCCGGCCATCATCGAACCCCAGGCTTTCGTGCGTGCTTTTCTCGACGAACAGCTCGCCGTCATCCATGCCCGCCAAGGTGCGGTCGGTCAGCCGGCCGGCAATGTCGCGATCGATCAGGGGCGCGGGGCTGGTCATAATTTACTCTCCTTCAAACCTCTGGTCTGTAGATATGGCGTGCCTTGGGGCCCGGCGGCAAGCCGGTGCCGTTTGTGTCATTCAGTTCAGACAGCAGGCCTTGCCGAGACCGGAGGGCTCATGTATCACCGCGCGGAAACGCCGCTGCCGGCGTCAGAGGCCCAAGGCCCTCGGCGATTTTATGCGGGCTTATGTCCTATGGCCTGCGGGCCGGACACCGCCCATATCCCCCGCAGAAGAGCAACGCGCCCGAGACGCGGCAAACGCACAGCTGCTTTTGGATGGTACGGCACATGATAGCACGTATGGCCTATGGCCTGATGGCCTTTTTGGCGGCGCCGGCTGTGGCGCTGGCTCAAACCGATGGGCGCGCTGAGGACGGGCAGTTGGGCCTGCAGCCCGCGGCCAGCCCGATCATGGAGCGGCTGTCGGACTTTCACACCGGCCTGCTGATTCTGATCACGCTAATCACGCTGCTGGTGTTGGCGCTGCTGGTCTATTGCATGGTGAAGTTTCGGCGCACAGCCAATCCCAACCCGTCCAAAGTATCGCATAACACGCTGATCGAGGTGATCTGGACCGGCATTCCGGTGCTGATCCTGGTGCTGATCGCCATCCCCAGCTTCAATCTTCTGTACTTCCAAGACCGCATTCCGCAGGGCGAGCTGTTCATCAAGGTGACCGGCTATCAATGGTATTGGGGCTATGAATATCCCCAGCAGGACAATGGCCCGGACGGCATCCAGATCGATCAGGGCTTTAGCTTCGACGCCTATATGCTGGATGAGGCGCTGTTCGAGCCGGGCAATGAGCCGGCCCGGCAGGCGGCCGTGAACACCTTGAAGGAGTTTCTCGGCACCCAGGAGGATGTCGACATTCACCGCCTGCTCGATACCGACACCCGCGTGGTGGTACCGGTGGACACGGTGGTGCGGCTGCAGGTGACCTCGGCGGACGTGATTCATAATTTCGCCGTGCCGGCGTTCGGCAACAAGATGGACGCGATCCCCGGCCGGCTGAACGAAACCTGGTTCAAGGCCACGCGCACCGGGACTTTTTACGGCCAGTGCTCAGAACTGTGCGGAATCAATCATGCCTATATGCCGATCGCGATAGAGGTGGTCACGCGTGAACAGTTCGACGCCTGGAAGAACCGGGCGGTGCAGGTCTATGCCGATGCCCGCCCCCTGTCCGATACCCGGCTCGTGTCCGATACCCGGCTTGCCGCTGCCCGCTAGGATGCTCTTGAAAGGATAATCGTCATGGCCAACGCCTCCACCGTCGCCGTGCACACCGAAGATCATGGCCATCCCACGGGCCTGAGCCGCTATCTGTTCTCCACGAACCACAAAGATATCGGCATCATGTATCTGTGGTTTGCGGTCATCGCCGGGGTGATCGGCTTCATCCTATCTTTGTTGATGCGCATCGAGCTGGCCGAACCGGGCCTGCAGTTTCTCCCCGGACTGGTGCAGATGCTGGGCATGTCCGACGCCGACGGCGCGGTCGCCGCGGCCAAGCATTTCTACAATGTGGCGGTGACCGGCCACGGCTTGATCATGATTTTTTTCATGGTCATGCCGGCGATGATCGGCGGCTTCGGCAATTTCTTCGTGCCGATCATGATCGGCGCGCCGGACATGGCGTTCCCGCGGATGAACAATATCTCCTTCTGGCTGTTGCCGCCGGCGCTGATCCTTTTGTGCATCTCCATGTTCGTGGAAGGCGCCCCGGGATTGAAGGGCTTCGGCGGCGGCTGGACCGCCTATCCCCCGCTCAGTGCCAAAGTCGGCCATCCTGGACCGTCGATGGATTTCGCCATTTTGTCGCTGCACGTGGCGGGCATTAGCTCGATTCTGGGCGCGATCAACTTTATCACCACGATCTTGAACATGCGCGCGCCGGGGATGACCCTGCACAAGATGCCGCTGTTTGCCTGGTCGGTGCTGATCACCGCCTTCCTGCTGCTTTTGTCGCTGCCAGTGCTGGCCGGCGCCATCACCATGCTGCTGACCGACCGGAATTTCGGCACCGCCTTCTTCAACCCGGCCGAGGGCGGTGATCCGCTGCTGTATCAGCATCTGTTCTGGTTCTTCGGCCATCCGGAGGTGTATATCCTGATCCTGCCGGGCTTCGGCATGATCAGCCACATCATCTCCACCTTCTCCAAGAAGCCGATCTTCGGCTATCTGGGCATGGCCTATGCCATGGTGGCGATCGGCTTCATCGGCTTCATCGTGTGGGCGCACCACATGTATACCGTCGGCCTCAGCGTCGACATGAAAGCCTATTTCGTGTTCGCCACCATGGTCATCGCGGTGCCCACGGGCATCAAGGTGTTCAGCTGGATCGCCACGATGTGGGGCGGCTCGATCGACTTCAAGACGCCGATGCTGTTCGCCATCGCCTTCATTGCGCTGTTCACCATCGGCGGCGTCACCGGGGTGGTGCTGGCCAATGCCGGCATCGACCAAGCCATGCACGACACCTATTATGTCGTGGCGCACTTCCACTATGTTCTGTCGATGGGCGCTGTGTTCGCCATCTTCGCCGCCTTCTATTACTGGATCGGCAAGATGAGCGGCCGGCAGTATCCGGAATGGGCCGGCCAGGTGCATTTCTGGATCACCTTCATCGGCGTCAACATCATCTTCTTCCCGCAGCATTTTCTGGGCCTGTCGGGCATGCCGCGCCGCTATATCGACTATTATGAAGGCTATGCCCTGTGGCACGAGGTGTCGTCCTGGGGCACCTATCTGACCGGTGTCGGCCTGCTGTGGTTCTTGGGGGTGGCCTGGTACACCATCACCCGTGGCGAGAAATGTGCGGACAATCCGTGGGGTGAAGGCGCCACGACGCTGGAATGGACGCTGCCCTCGCCGCCGCCGTTCCACCAGTTCAACCGTCTGCCGCAATTTAAGTGAGGCCGCTTTGCCGACCAGTTATGCTGCTGATCTGACGCTGACGCCGGGGGCCCCCGGCGTCAGGGACTATGTAGCCCTGTTGAAACCGCGGGTGATGCGGCTGTCGGTGTTCACCGCGCTGGTCGGCCTGATCGCCGCGCCGGTGGCGCCGCATCCGCTGATCGGCTTCGTGGCGATCCTGCTGATCGCGGTGGGCGCTGGCGCTGCGGGCGCGCTGAACATGTGGTATGACGCCGATATCGACGCGGCAATGGCGCGCACGGCTGCCCGGCCCCTGCCCATGGGTGCGCTGAAACCCGGCGATGCCCTGGGCTTCGGCCTGGTGCTGGCGGCTTTCTCGGTGATGAGCATGGGGCTGTGGGTGAACTGGACCGCGGCGGTCCTGCTGGCGCTCACCATTGCCTTCTATACCATCGTCTACACCATGTGGCTGAAGCGGCGGACACCGCAGAACATCGTCATCGGCGGGGCCGCCGGGGCGTTTCCGCCCATGATCGGCTGGGCCGCAGCGACCGGGACGGTCTCGCTGGACGCGCTGATCCTGGTCGGCATCATCTTCTTCTGGACGCCGCCGCACTTCTGGGCGCTGTCCCTGTTCACCCAGGCCGACTATGCCCGCGTCGGCGTGCCGATGCTGCCGGTGGTGGCCGGTCCGCGGGCGACGCGGCGGCAGATCCTGGGCTATACCGTGCTGCTGGCCCCGGTTGGCCTGGCGCCGGTGGCCACCGGTCTGGCCGGCCCGGTCTATGGCGTGGCTGCGGCCGGCCTGGGCGGTTGGATGGTTTGGCACGCCTGGGCGACCTGGCGGGAACGCGACGGCACCCGCGCCGCGCGCGGCCTGTTCAAGGCGTCGATCGCCTATCTGTTCTTCTTATTCCTGATTCTGGCTGCGGAGCGGCTGGTCGCGGGGCTGGTATGAGCCCGGAAGAGGAAAAGGCCCGTCGGCAGCGCAATGTCGCCATCGCCCTGGCGCTTCTGGGCTTTGTGCTGCTGACCTTTCTGGTGACCCTGGTGAAGCTGAGCTGAGTGTGATGGACCGCAATGCCAAACTGGCGCTGGCGCTGGCCTTGGTGATCCCCGCCATGGTGGCCATGGCCTATGCCGCCGTGCCGCTTTATGAGGTGTTCTGCCGGGTGACCGGTTATGGCGGCACGGTCACGCGCGAGCAAGACAGCGCCCGCCCGGTGCTTGACCGCGTTATCAAGGTGCGCTTTGCCGCCAATGTGTCGCGCGACATGCCGTGGGCGTTCACGCCGGTGCAACCGTCTCAGCAGGTGCGCGTGGGCGAGAATGCGCTGGCCTTCTATGAGGCTGAAAACCGGACCGGGCGCACCGTCCACGGCACGGCCACCTTCAATGTCACCCCGTTCAAGGCCGGGCCCTATTTCCGCAAGATCGACTGCTTCTGCTTCACCCAGCAGACCCTGGCGCCGGGCCAGCGGGTTGACATGCCGGTGACCTACTATATTGATCCGGCCATCGCTGAGGATCCTGCCTTGGACGATGTTCGCGAGATCACTCTTTCTTATACTTTTTTCCGCGATAAGGGCCCCGACGCTTGAGGCTGGCGGGCGCCGATGGAGAGCGATATGGCCGATGATGTTGAACACGACTATCATCTGGTAGAGCCGAGCCCGTGGCCGTTTGCCGCGTCCATGGCCGTGCTGGTCATGGCGATCGGTGCGGTCTTCGCCATGCATGGCAAGGACTGGGCGACCTATGTGTTCGTGATCGGCCTGTTGGGCGTGATCTACGTGGCCTATGAATGGTGGGGCGACGTGGTCAAGGAAAGCCTGTCCGGCTTTCACAAACCGGTGGTGCAGATCGGCCTGCGCTACGGCATGATCCTGTTCATCGCCTCAGAGGTGATGTTCTTCGTGGCCTGGTTCTGGGCCTATTTCAACGCCTCGCTGTTTCCCAGCCGCGCGATCAACAGCGTCTGGCCGCCTGAGGGCATCGAAACCTTTGATCCCTGGCATCTGCCGTTCATCAACACGCTGATCCTGCTCCTGTCCGGCACCACGGTGACCTGGGCGCACCATGCCATGTTGCACAACGACCGCGAGGGATTGAAGCAGGGCTTGGCGCTGACGGTGTTTCTGGGCATCGTCTTTTCATGCTTTCAGGCGCTGGAATATTCCGAGGCTGCCTTCGGCCTGTCCAGCGGCATCTATGGCTCGACCTTTTTCATGGCCACGGGCTTTCACGGCTTTCACGTGATTATTGGCACCATCTTCCTGGCGGTGTGCCTGTATCGCGCTTATCGCGGCCATTTCACGCCGGAGAAGCATTTCGGGTTTGAGGCCGCGGCCTGGTACTGGCACTTTGTCGACGTGGTGTGGCTGTTCCTGTTCGTGTGCATCTATGTGCTTGGGGCGGGCACTGCGACGCATTGACCGAGCGGTCCACTTTCGTCCCGGCCTGGCGCGCCGGCCTGCTGATGCGCTGCCCACGCTGCGGGGACGCACCGCTGTTCGCGGGCCTGTTGCGCCTGCACACGCGCTGCCCGGCCTGCGGGTTCGATATGGCCGCCGCCGATCCCGGCGATGGCCCGGCGGTGTTCGCGATCTTCGTCCTGGGTGCCCTATTCACCGGGGCCGCCCTGGCGGTGGAGGCGATCTTTCGCCCACCTTATGCGTTGCATTTGCTGATCTGGCCGCCCTTGCTGGCGCTGGGCAGCCTGTATGCCCTGCGCGTGGCCAAGGCGCTGCTGATCGCCTACCAGTTCCGCTTTGACGCCCGCGAGGCGTCTTCCAAGGATCGGGATGAGACGTTTTAGACCGGGCTTGCCCGCCACGATCATGACGCTGATCGGCCTGGCCGTGCTGATCAGCTTGGGCGTCTGGCAAGTCCAGCGGCTGCACTGGAAGCAGGATCTGATTGCGCGGTTGGAGCAGCGCCTCGCCGCCGAACCGGTGCCTCTGCCCGCCGATATCGAGGATCCGGCGCTGTGGGATTATCGCCGGGTCGGGGTCGAGGGGGTCTTCGCCCACGCCCGCGAAGCCTATGTCTTTGCCGGCCGCCAGCGCACCGGCGGCTGGTATGTGATCACGCCGCTGATCCGCAAGCGCGGCGCTCCGGTGCTGATCAATCGCGGCTGGGTGCCCGACGACGCGCGCGATCCGGCCGCCAGACCGGCAGGCCAGATCCCCGGACCGGTCCGCGTCACCGGCATTGTGCGGGTAACCCGGCCGGGCAACGCGTTCACGCCGGAGCCAGACCGCGAGGCGCGCCTGTTCTTTGCCGCCGATATCGCCGCGCTGGCCGAGGCGGCGGATCTGGGGGCCGTGGCGCCGGTGATCCTGGACGCCGATGTCAGCGACGCGCCCGGCCCCGAAGGCGGCCAGACCCGCCTGGATCTGCCCAACAATCATCTGTCCTACGCCGTGACCTGGTTCGCGCTGGCGGCCGTGCTGCTGGCAATTTACCTGGTGTTTGGACTTCGCCGCATAACGGACTGATATATCAGTCTTGGAATGTTGAGCCCCTAAGACTAAGGTAAGCTGTATGTCGGTTCGCCAAACAACCTTGCCCAACGGCCTGCGCATTGTCTCTGACCGCATGGCGCATCTGCAATCCGCCACCATCGGCGTGTGGATCGATGTCGGCGCCCGCTATGAAAGCGAGGAGCAGAACGGCATCACCCATCTGTTGGAGCATATGCTGTTCAAGGGCACCGACCGGCGCAACGCCCGGGCCATCGCCGAGGAGATCGAGGCGGTCGGTGGGCATCTGAACGCCTATACCTCGCGCGATCACACCACTTTTTATGCCAAGGTGCTGAAAGACGATGTGCCGCTGGCCGTGGATCTACTGGCCGACATCCTGCAGCATTCGCAGTTCGATCCGGTCGAACTGGAGCGCGAGCGAGAGGTGATCTTGCAGGAGATCGGCCAGGTCAAAGACACGCCGGACGATATCGTCTTCGACCTATTGCAGGAGGCGGCGTTTCCGGATCAGGCCTTGGGCCGCTCAATCCTGGGAACCGAGCAAAGCGTTGCGGCCCTGGATGCAGAGGCGGTGCGGCGCTATCGCGATGCGCATTATCGCGGCGGCACGATGGTGGTGGCCGCCGCGGGTGGCGTCGACCATGACGAGCTGGTGTCGCTGGTCGCTGAAGCCTTTGCCGATGTGCCGGCCGGTCGGGCCCGGAGCCTGTCCGCCGGTGCGTATGGCGGCGGCGAGATCCGCTGGACACGGGATCTGGAGCAGCTGCATCTGACGCTGGGATTTCCCAGTTTCGGATTTGACGACCCGGACTATTACGCGCTGCATGTCTACACCACCATCTTAGGCGGCGGCATGTCGTCACGCCTGTTTCAAGAACTGCGCGAGGTGCGGGGGTTGGCCTACACCGTGCACAGCTTCGTCTCGACCCATGTGGAAACCGGCCTGCTGGGGATCTATGCCGGCACCGATCCCGATGCGGCAACGCAGATCATGCCCTTGCTGGCACACGAAATCTGCCAATTGGGCCAGGATGTAACCGTTGAGGAAATCGCCCGCGCGCGCTCGCAGTTGAAGGCTGGGCTCTTGATGTCCTTGGAGAGCACCTCCGCGCGGGTCGAACAGATGGGCCGGCAATTGCTGGTCTATGACCGCATCCTGCCAATCGAGGAGTTGGTCGACCGGGTCGACGCGGTCGACAGAGCCGCCGTCGTCCGAGTCGGTGAACGGTGCCTGACCGGCGGCCCCGTGACCATGGCAAGCATTGGCCCAAGCCAAGATTTACCAGCCTATGAAGAGATCCGTGAGGCCTTCGATTGCAAAATTGCCGCATGACTTTACGCAGCTTGTGATTCAAATCTTGAAGTAATTTATGTTTTGGTAAGCATAAGACAGTTGATAGTAAATTAATCTTGCGCTGACATGAATTTCACTTATAGTCGTCCAATCATGGGGCGTGGCCGCGCTTCTGCGCTTGCCGTATCGCACCCATTGGGTTGCAGCATCAGGTAAGAGGTCGCTTGGGAGGTATGGCCAACACGCGGAAACAGCCCGGACGGGATTGGCAGACCGTCCTCTCCGCGGCGTTGCATCAGGCCCGCTTGCCGATGGTGGTGACCGACCCCTACCAGAGTGACAATCCGATTGTGTTTGCCAACCAAGCGTTTGTCGATTTGACGCAATACGGCATGGACGAGGTGCTGGGCCGCAATTGTCGTTTCTTGCAGGGCGCACAGCGGGATTCCGCCAAGCGGGCGATCATCACCCGCGCCTTGGCGGACCAACGCGAGATTGTTGTCACTTTGGAGAATTTCCGCAAGGACGGATCGACCTTCTACAATCAGCTGTTCATTTCTCCGCTGTATGACGAAACCGGGCGTTTGGCCTATTATTTCGGCAGTCAGATCGACATCACCCATCAGGTCCAGTTGGAAAAGCAGCTGCGCGTCATGAATGACGTGCTGGAGAGCAAGGTTGCTGAGCGGACCAAGGCGCTGGAGGACAGCCACGCCGCGCGCGAGCGCCTGTTGCAGGAACTGCATCAGCGCGTGATGAAGAATTTGGAATTGATGGTGTGCCTAATCGGCGTTCAGATCGAACGCAGCGCGGATAAGAATGTCCGTAGCAGCCTGATGGATGTGCAGAATCGGCTTGAGGCGCTGGGCAGCTTTTTCGGTCTGTTGCCGGCCGCAGACTCGTTTCCCGACTTCGATTTGGCCCCGTATCTGACCAAATTGGCAGCCGCCCTGGCGCAGCATTACGACCCGCACCGGCACATCCAGATGCGCCTGCGCGTATCGCCGCTGCCCTGTACCGTGGATCTGGCGCTGCCCCTGGGGCTGATCGTCCACGAGCTGATCGCCAATGCCTATCGTCATGCGTTCGTCGACCGGCCCGGCGGAAGCCTGATCCTTGAGCTGGATCAACGCAGCGACACCATGGCGCGGCTTATCGTTGAGGATAATGGGCTGGGTCTGCCGCAATCCCTGAAGAATGGAGCGGGTGCGACCACGGCGCCGGGGCTTGGGCTGGCCCTGGTTCAGGCGCTGTTGCAGCAGATCGACGGGACCTTGCACTTGCCCAGCGGTGCCGGCACGCGCATCGAGATCGACTTTCCGCTGCCGCCAGGGCAAGCCGTGCCCTCACGCATGGCCAGCGGAGCCTGACAGCAAGGACAGATCAATGCCGAGCCGATCCAACGCCTTAGTGTAGACTGCCTCGAACGCTGTATCGAAAATCAAGCTTTCGTCTGGGGCGGCGGTCAGCCAGACATTTTCCTGGATCTCGCCTTCCAATTGGCCCGGCGCCCAGCTGGCATAGCCCAGCGCCAACAGATGGCGGCGCGGCCCGCGTCCTGCGGCAATCGCCTTCAAGATGTCCACGGTGGCCGTCAGCGCCATGGTCGAACTGATTTCCAGCGTGGTTTCCTGCACATAGTCGCTGGTGTGCAGCACGAAGCCGCGGCCGGTTTCCATCGGCCCGCCCGCGTGGATCGGCAGCTCCGGGGCCTCGCCCTCCACATCAATGGACAGTTGTTCGAGCAATTCCTTAAAGGTCAGCCACTCCATATGCCGGTTGATCACCAGGCCCATGGCGCCCTCCTCGGAGTGGGTGCACAGGTAAATCACCGTTCGGTCGAAGCGGGGATCGCCGATGCCGGGCATCGCCAGCAAGAGCTGGCCCTCCAGATAGCGGCCCTTGGCCAGAGATGCTTGCACCGTCTGTCTCCTGCTTCCTTACGCAGCCCTTCTGGCCGCTGTTTTCTCGGGCATTCTAAGGCGCCGGCTCCGACACGGCAAACCGGCTCGTTGCCGAGCGGTTTTGACTCGCCCCCATCCTCGCTTATATCTGCGCCATGATAAAGACGCTCGCTCTTGGGATTTCGTTGCTGGCCGCCGCCTTGGCCGCCAGCCAGTGGCGCGGCCATGAGGGCGCACGCACGCGCCTGATCGCAGGCCCGGCGACATCGGATGGCTGGATCATCGGTTGGCAGGTTGATCTGCAGCCCGGTTGGAAGACCTATTGGCGCAGCCCGGGCGAGGCCGGCTTGCCACCACGGCTCCGCTTTGACGGCTCATCCAATCTAGCCGATGCCGAAATCGCTTTCCCGCTGCCGGATCGCTTCGATTTTTTCGGCATCGAGAGCTTTGGCTATGCCGACCAATTGGTGCTGCCGGTGACCGTGACCGCGGAGGATCCAAGCCGGCCGGTCGACTTGCAGGTGGCCGCGGACTTCATGGTCTGCTCGGATATCTGCATTCCGCATCAGGGTGCCTATGAGATGACCTTGACACCCGGTCAGCGCGCGCCGAAAGCCCAGGCCGCACTGGTGGCCGCCGCTCTGGAACGGGTGCCCGCCAAGGCCGCGCAAGGGCCGGTGCGCGTGGAAGAGATCACGGTTCGCGGGCCCGCCGGCCGGCAGACGCTGAGCGTGATCATCGCCGCGGATCAGCAGCTCGATCAGCCGGACCTGTTCATTGAGGTCGACGCCGCCTTCGGGCTGGGAGCGCCGGCCTTCGCCCTTTTGCAGGATGGCACGCGCGGCCGCTTCGTCGTCGCCGTCGATGGCGGGCCGGAGCGGCGGTCGCTCAGCGGCGAGACGGTGACCGTCACCGTATCGGCCGGCAAGCATGCTGTGGAACGCACATTGACCCTGGACTAGCCGGCGGCAATAAGGGCGGCTTAAACCCATATACTTCAGGAGCTGAGCCATGCCGATCGCCGCGGGGGAGAAAGTCCCGTCTGCAACATTGATGGAGATGACCGACAGCGGCCCCAATGCCGTGAAGACCGATGATCTGTTCGCCGGCAAGACCGTGGCCTTGTTCGCTGTGCCCGGCGCTTTCACGCCCACCTGTTCAGCCAAGCATCTGCCGGGCTTCATTGAAAAATCTGGGGCTCTGCACGAGAAGGGCGTCGACGAGATTGTCTGCCTGGCGGTGAATGACGTGTTTGTGATGGATGCCTGGGGCAAATCGGCCGGAGCAGGGGATCATGTCCGCATGCTTGCTGACGGCAATGGCGATTTCACCCGCGCGCTGGGCTTGGAATTTGACGGCAGCCAGTTCGGTATGGGCCTGCGCTCGCAGCGCTTTTCCTTCATCGCCAAGGATGGCGTGATCACCGAGCTGTTTGTGGAAGACGGCGGGGAATTCCGCGTCTCTTCTGCGGAGCATATGCTCCAGGCCCTGTGAGGCAGGCCGGCAGCGGCGGCGGGGCGGCATTGACAGTGCGCGCCGCGCCGCCTACGCCGCCCCTCCCATTCTTGCGGCATAGATGCGGATTTCGACCTGATGCACGACCTGAAGACCCTGATTGAGGATGCCTTTGACAATCGCGCCAGCCTGAGCCCGGACACGCACGGAGCGGTTCGCGCAGCGGTGGACGAAGCGTTGGCCGGGCTTGATGCTGGCCGCTTGCGCGTGGCTGAAAAAGTCGACGGGCAGTGGGTCGTCCATCAATGGCTGAAAAAGGCTGTGCTGCTCAGCTTTCGCCTCAATGATATGGTTTTGATCGAGGGTGGTCCGGGGT
Source organism: Rhodothalassiaceae bacterium (assembly GCA_050331575.1). Classification (GTDB taxonomy): domain Bacteria; phylum Pseudomonadota; class Alphaproteobacteria; order Sphingomonadales; family Rhodothalassiaceae; genus JBHJGS01. The sequence continues at coordinate 44,552 of JBHJGS010000014.1, forward strand.
TGAATACCGCCTGGTTCGACAAGGTCCGGTCGAAATTTGAAGGCTGGACGCGGAAGGACTTTCAGGCCGCGGGGTTCCGCGCGGTGCCAGGATCCTTCGTCCGCCGTTCCGCCTTCATCGGGCCCGATGCCGTGCTGATGCCCAGCTTCGTCAATCTGGGCGCGCATATCGGCCGCGGCACCATGATCGATACCTGGGCCTCGATCGGCTCATGCGCCCAAATCGGGGCGAACTGCCATATCTCCGCCGGCGCGGGCATCGGCGGCGTGCTTGAGCCGCTGCAGGCCAATCCGACGATCATCGAGGATGATTGCTTCATCGGCGCGCGCTCCGAAGTGGTTGAAGGTGTGATCGTCGAGCAGGGCGCGGTTCTGGCCATGGGCGTGTTCATCACCGCCTCCACAAAGATCGTCGACCGGCAAAGCGGCGAAGTGAGCCAGGGCCGCGTGCCGGCCTATTCCGTGGTCGTGCCCGGAAGCCTGCCGGGCAAACCGCTGCCGGATGGCTCCGCCGGGCCGAGCCTGAATTGCGCCGTGATCATCAAGCGCGTCGACGCACAGACCCGGGCGAAGACGGGCATTAACGAATTGCTGCGGGCATGAGCCTTGCGCAGCCGCGGCTGCAGGTCTCGCGGGCGGTGGAAATCGCCCAGGCGCTGATTCGGCACCCCAGCGTCACACCGGCCGAGGCGGGCGCGTTGGATGTTTTGGAAAGCCTGCTGACGCCGCTGGGCTTCGTTTGCCATCGTCTGGTGTTCGGGGAGGTCGACAATCTGTTCGCCCGTTGGGGCACGGGCGCCCCGCATCTTTGCTTTGCCGGCCATGTTGATGTCGTACCGGTGGGCGAAATCGACCGCTGGAGCGTCGATCCATTCGACGCGGTGTTGGCCGAAGGCCTGCTGATTGGCCGCGGCGCGGCGGACATGAAGGGCGCGGTTGCTGCCATGGTCGCAGCGGCAGAGCATGTGGTGCCGGAGCGCCCGGTCGGCTCGCTATCCTTTCTGATCACCTGCGACGAGGAGGGCCCGGCCACCGACGGCACGCGCATGGTGCTGCCTTGGATGGCTGCCCATGGCCATGTCCCGGATCTGTGCCTGGTCGGCGAGCCAACCAATCCCGGCAGATTGGGGGAGATGATCAAGATCGGCCGGCGCGGAAGCTTGAACGCGCACTTGACCGTGCGCGGCGCCCAAGGTCATGTCGCCTATCCGCACCTGGCCGACAATCCAATTCCAAAGCTGCTGCGGCTCTTGGCAGCGCTGGATGCGCTGGTATTGGACGAGGGCACGGCGCATTTCCAGCCGTCGACCCTGGCGATCACCTCTGTCGATGTCGGCAATGGCGCCACCAATGTGATCCCCGGCGTTGCCAGCGCGCGGTTCAACATTCGCTTCAATGATCTGCATTCCGGCGGCTCACTGGAGCCGCTCCTGCGGCAGTCGCTCGATGCCGTCGGCGTAGAATATGAATTGGACACCCTGGTGACCGGCGAGGCGTTTTTGACGCCGCGCGGGCCGCTGGTCGACGCCTTGGTGGCCGCGATCGAACAGCACACCGGCCGCACACCGACCTTGTCCACCTCCGGTGGCACGTCGGATGCCCGCTTCATCAAGGATTACTGCCCGGTCGTGGAATTCGGCCTGGTCGGCGCCACCATGCATAAGGTCGACGAACAGGTCGCTGTCAGCGATATCGACGGCTTGACAGCGATCTATGCGGATCTGCTGCGCCAGATCCTGACGAGATCCTGACGAGATCCTGACCGGCGCCTGACCCCTGCCGAAGGTCAAGCCTGCTTGCTGTCCGGTAGCGGCTTCACCGCCATCAGCAGGGCCACGGCCACCAACTCCACTGCCGCGACCGCCGCGCACAAGACCGGCAGGCCATGCAGGATCACCGGCGCGAGCAGAGCCGTGCCGGCAGCGGCCGTGCCAAGGATTGCCAGGATCATCAGCGACGCGGCCCGGTCGTCATCGCCGCTGCCGGCGATGATCGCGCGCAAAAACCCCGGCGGGCCGCGCAGGCCCAGGCCGGCGTTCAGAGGCGCGAACAAGATGACCAGCATCCACGGCTGCCGCCCGCCCAGAAGCGCATGAAGCAGCAGCGCCCCGCCAGCCAAAGCGGCAAGCCCGGTTCCAATGCCGATCATCCGCTCCGCGCCGACCCGTTCGACGAACCAACCGCTCAGATTAGAGGCCAGGATGAAGCAGGCGATGCCAACGACCTGCATCACGATGAAATCATTCAAGCTGCCGCCCAGCGTGCGCACGATCACCACTGGCGCCCCGAACACGAAAATCAGCAGACCGCCGAGGACGAAGGCCTGGCTCAAGGCATAGCGCAGATAAGTGGGTGAGCGCAGTAACCGCAGATACGAGCCGCTGCGCGTCACACAGCTCGGCGGGGTGGCTGGCAACAGCCGGTAGAACAGCAGCAACAAAGCTGCCAGAACCAATGCGGCTGCGCCGGTGACCTGAAAGGACAGCCGCCAGCCGCCCAAGCCCAGCAGCCACACCCCGATGATGGGCGCGATCGCCGGGGCCAGCGACTCAATGCTGGAAAAGGCCCCGATCGCCCGGGTCGCGCCGGTTTCGCTGAACAGCAGCCGGATCATGCCCGGCGCATAAACGGTCGGCGCGGCCGCCAACAGCCCCTGCACAAAGCGCCAGGCAATCAGGGCCGCCATGGTGTCGGCCGCCGCCGCAGCGAAAGAAACCGCGCCCAGGCTCACCGCAGAGCCGACCAACAGGCGCCGCCGTCCCACCACCGCCCCCGCCGCCCCGAACAGCAGCAGACCCAGCGCAGTGCCGGCGACATAGACCGCAACGACAAGCTGGGCCGCCGCTGCATCGCCGCCCACCGCCTCAGGCAAGGATGGCACTGCCGGCAGCACCAAATCGATCGCCGCCAACTGCACCAGCGAGCCGAGCACCAGGAGGATGCAGACGAACACGGCAACGAAGATCGAAGGGCGAGGCACAGACATGACGTCTGGGCCTTTGGCGGAGGGCGCCGCGGCGGGCAAGCAGATTCCTCTTGAACACGATTCAGTCACGTGCTAGGAATTACCTATCGTTCAATTACGGACTCGGAGGATCCGATGAGCACAAAGACCCTGCATGTGCTGACCCAGCCCTTGCACCCGCTGAACCCCAAGGCCTGGTGGTATGGTGGACTGCGCCGCCTGCTTAATCTTCTGACGCCCCTGTCCGAAGGACTGACCATTGGCCGGCGCCATGGCTTCGACAGCGGGCTGGTGCTCGATCATGTCTATGCCAACCAGGCGAAGGGAAGCGGTCGGCTGGGCCGCTTGATTGACCGGATCTATCTGAACGCGCCGGGCTGGCGCGGCATCCGAAACCGCGGCGCCCTGTTGAGCGCGGCCGTGCAGCAGGAAATCCGCCGACGCGCGGGCGATCAACCGGTGCGTCTGGCCGACCTGGCCTGCGGCGGCGCGCAGCCGGTGCTTCAGGCGCTGGCGACCTGCCGCGATCAGCCGGTTGATGCGGTTCTGCGCGATTATGTCGAGGCCAATCTGCAGCGGGCCCGGACCCACGCCGCCGCCCGCCAGCTGACCGCCCGGATCGAACGCGCCGATGCCTTTGACGACGCCGACCTGGCAGCCCTCGGCCAGCAGGACATCGTGATCGTCTTCGGCTTGCATGAGATCATCGACGACGATGCCAAGGTGCGCGCGCATTGCCACCGGATCGCGCGCCTGCTGGCGCCCGGCGGCACGCTGCTGCTGACGGTGCAGCCGGACCATCCGCAGCTGGAATTCATCGCCCGGGTGCTGCGTTCCCACACCGGCCGGCCCTGGGCCATGCGTCTGCGTCCGATCGCGCTGACCTGGCAATGGCTGACCGACGCCGGCTTGCGCATCGACGGGCTGCGCATGGAACAACTGGGCATTTTCGGACTGATCCGCGCCACCAAGGAGGTATGAGGCCATGGTCACGCTCTATGCCCTAAAGCCGCGCTTTCAGGCGCTTCTGCGCCCGGTCGCTCGCGGGCTGGTGCGCGCCGGCGTCCGCGCCAATCATGTGACGGTGGCGGCGCTGGGCGCGTCCCTTGGCTATGCCGTGGCACTCAGCCTGTCTGGAGCTGCAGCGTGGCTTCTGGCGGGTCTGGCGCCGTTTCTGCTGGTTCGCATGGCGCTGAATGCCCTGGACGGCATGATGGCGCGCGACCATGGCCAGACCAGCCGCACGGGCGATGTGCTCAACGAGCTGGGCGATGTGCTCAGCGATGCTGCCCTGATCCTAGCGCTGGGCAGCTTGCCGGCGATCGGCCTGGGCCCCGCGGCGGTGCTGGCGCTGTGGGCGGTGCTGACCGAATTCGCCGGGGTGCTGGCCCAGGCGGTGGGCGGGCCGCGCCGTTATGACGGGCCGATGGGCAAGAGCGACCGCGCCGCCGGTCTGGCCGGTCTTGGGCTGATCGCAGCACTGGCGCCGCTGCCGGCCGGCCTTGGCTGGGTCCTGGCGGGCGCCGGCGGCTGTCTGATGGCGCTGACCATGCTGCGGCGTCTGCGCCCGATGCCCGGGGTGACAGCATGAGCGTGATCGGGACCGGTGCGGCGGCGCTCCGCACCGTGTTGGAGGCGGCGTCGCGGTGCCTCACCGGGGTGACGCCGGCGTCGGCGCTGCCGGATCTGCCTGGCCCGGCCCTGTTCATCGCCAATCATCGCAGCCATCTGGACCAGCTGCTGGTGCGCGCGGCCCTGCCGAAGCGCCTGCGCCGGACCCTGAGGCCGGTGGCGGGGAAGGATTATTGGGGCCGCGGCGCGGTGCGGCGCGTGCTGGCTGAGCGCGTGTTTCAGGCGCTGTTGATAAGCCGCCGGCCGATGTGCCGGCGCGATCACCCGGTGGCACGGCTGGCCGACGCGCTGGACGCCGGCCAATCGCTTCTGCTGTTCCCGGAGGGCACGCGCAACCGCACAGCCGAGCCGCTGCTGCCGTTCAAGCCGGGACTGGCGCATCTGATCAAGGCACGGCCGCACACCCCGGTGGTGCCGGTGTGGATCGAGAATCAGCAGCTGGTGCTGCCGAAGGGTGCCTGCCTGCCGGTGCCGCTGCTGTGCCGGGTCGGCCTCGGCGCACCGCTATTCGCCCACGCCGGGGAGGCGAAGCGCGCCTTCCTGGCACGCTGCCAATCCGCACTGCTTGAGACGAAGGAGCAGATGGCATGACCACGACTCTGACCCCGCTGGCAGGCCTGATTGCTGCGATCGTCGCCTTTCTGGGTGCTGGCAGCCTGGCCTCCTGGCTGCTGCACGCCCGAACCGGCAGCCCGGCACGCGCACGCCTGGCCCGCAACCTGTCTAAGCGGGTGCGGGCATGGTGGCTCATGGCGGCCATCCTGGGCCTGGCCTTTGTCGCGGGCAAGGCGGGCATTGTGCTGCTCTGTGCCCTGCTGTCGATTCTGGCGCTGCGGGAATTCCTCGCCCTGACCGGGGCGCGGCCGGCCGATCATGGCGGGCTGGCGCTGCTGAGCTATGGCCTGGTGCCGCTGCAATATGCGCTGATCTGGTTCGACCGCGCCGGCATCGCGGTGATCTTGCTGCCGGTCTATGGCTTTCTGGCGCTGCCGGTGCTGACCGCGCTGAAAGGCGATGTCACCGACTTTTTCGGCCGGACTGCCAAGATCCAATTCGCCGCGATGCTGTGTGTCTATGCCCTGTCCTATCTGGCCGCGCCGGTGATGCTGGACATCGGGCCGATGGCGGACCGGCTGGGCTTGATCGCTTGGGCGGCGTTCACCGTGCAGATGTCTGACGTGCTGCAATATGTCTGCGGCAAGCTGATCGGCAGGCATCCGGTCGCTCCGGCTCTGTCTCCCGCGAAGACCTGGGAGGGGCTGGTCGGCGGTGTCGCGCTGACGGTGCTGCTGGCCATATTGCTGCACGGTCTGACGCCGTTCGGCCTGTGGCGGGCCGGCCTGATCGCGCTTACGCTGACCTTGGCGGGCTTTCTGGGCGGCCTGGTGATGTCCGCGATCAAGCGCGACCGCGGACTGAAGGATTGGGGCCGGTCCCTGCCGGGCCATGGCGGCTTGCTTGACCGGCTGGACAGCCTGCTGTTCTCCGCCCCGCTGCTCTACCACATCACCAATTTCTGGTGGGGCTAAGCCGGCGGGGTAGGGGGTGGGTTCGCCCAGCGGCCCCCGCGGTTTTGCGGCCGCCGCCCTCAGCCCTGCGCACAGCGATCCTTGCTCAACATGTCACCACCACCTTGCCGGTGGAGCGGCGCTCAGCGAGCAGGGCGATGGCTTCGTGCGCCTGATCCAGGGTCAGACGGTTAGAGATATGCGGCTTGATCCGGCCCTCGCGGTACCAGCCGAACAGGGTCTGCAGCGAGCCGACCAGCACGGAGGGCTTTTTCGCCGAATAGCTGCCCCAATAAAGGCCGACCACGGAGATGTTCTTCACCAGCAGGATATTGGCCGGCACCTGCGGGATCGTCCCGGAGGCGAAGCCGATCACCAGAATGCGGCCTTCAAAGGCGATGGCGCGCAGCGAGGCCTCGAACGCCGAGCCGCCGACCGGATCATAGATCACGTCCGCGCCGCGGCCCTCGGTCAGCGCCTTGATGCGCTCGCGGATATCCTCTTCGCTGTAATTGATCAGATGATCCGCCCCCTTGGCGCGGGCGGCCTCCAGCTTCTCCGCGCTGCCCGCCGTGGCGATCACCTTAGCCCCCATCAGCTTGCCGATTTCCACCGCGGTCAGGCCGACACCGCCGCCGGCGCCGTGCACCACCAAGGTCTCGTCCGGCTTCAGCTGGGCGCGATGGTCCAGGCCGACATGGCTGGTCCCGTAGGCGACCGGAAAGGCCGCCGCCTCGGCCAAGTCCATATCGTCGGGCAAGGGCAGCGCCAGCACCGCGTCCATCACGGCATATTCCGCCAGCCCGCCATAAGGCAGCACGCCGGCGACTTTCTGGCCCTGGCTCAAATGCCCCACCCCCTCGCCCGTCGCATCGACCGTGCCGGCGATCTCGATGCCCGGCGAGAAGGGCGGCTCCGGCTTGACCTGATAGGCGCCCTTGATCATCAGCGTGTCGGCAAAATTGATGCCGCAGGCGGCGACCTTCACACGCACCTGGCCCGGCCCGGGATCGGGCACCGGCACATCGCTCAAGGTCAGGCCGTCCAGCCCGGTGGGCTCCTGCACCATCAGCGCTTTCATCATGGTCTTGGTCTCCTGCAGCGGTGGGGCCGCCACCCTGCCAAGCGCGCGCCCGGGCGGCAAGCCGCCTGCCAATGTTCTTGTTATGTTCCGCTTCATGGGATAGACTAAGGCTATGACTGAGTCGCTGCACCCGCTGAAATCCGCTACCTGGCGCCCACCAAGCGCGCGGCGCGGTCGCGCTGCGGCCTCCAACCCCGATGGCCGGTTCGAACGCCTTGCCCGCGCGCCGGTGGAGGATGGTTGGCAGACCGCAGAGCAGTATTTGAGCAATCCGCGCACGACGGTCACGGCGGAGGCCGCGCGAACGGTGATCACCCGCAACCAATCGCCGGATATTCCATTCGACCGGTCGATCAATCCCTATCGCGGCTGCGAACATGGCTGTGTGTATTGCTATGCCCGGCCGGCCCATGCGGTGATGGGGCTGTCCCCCGGGCTGGATTTCGAAACCCAGCTTTTCGCCAAACGCGAGGCGGCGGACAAGCTGCGGCGGGAGCTGGCCAAGCCCGGCTATGAGGTGCGCCCGATCGCCTTGGGGACCAATACCGATCCCTATCAGCCAGTGGAGAAGCGCTGGCGCATCACCCGCTCGATCCTGCAGGTCTTGGCCGAATGCCGCCATCCGGTCACCATCGTGACGAAATCGCATATGGTGGTGCGCGACTTGGACATTCTGGCCCCGATGGCCGCGCAAGGCCTGGCCAAGGTGGCGCTTTCGCTGACCACGCTTGATCGGACCTTGGCGCGGGCCATGGAACCGCGCGCTTCAACACCGCCGCGCCGGCTCGATGCGCTGCGCATTCTATCGGATGCCGGTGTGCCGGCCGGCGTGATGACCGCGCCGATCATCCCGGGTCTGAACGATCACGAGATTGAGTCGCTGCTGGCCGCAGCGGCCCGGGCCGGCGCCTGCGAGGCCGGCTGGGTCATGGTGCGGCTGCCGCATGAGGTCAAGCAGCTGTTCGCGGAATGGCTGGAGGAGACACGGCCGCAGGCAGCCCGGCGGATCTTGCATCTGATCCGGCAGGTGCGCAGCGGCCGGGACAATGATCCGGCGTTTCACAGCCGCATGCGCGGCGAGGGGCCTTATGCCGATCTGATCGCCAAGCGCTTCCGCCTTGCCGCGGAGCGCCTGGGTCTGCAGGCGCGAACGCCGCCATTGCGCACCGACCTGTTCGTGCCGCCGCGGCTGGACGGGCAGCTGGACCTGTTCGCCTCGTCGTAACCGCCGGTCGGCTGATCGTGGCGATGCGACAAAGCGAGAGCCGGCTGCGGCGGATGCGCTTGTGGCCTTGGGCGCGGCGGCGTATTTGGGAAGGGCAGCGAGCAACGCCCCCAAGCGCCACAGCAAAAATGGCGCGGGCACCAGATAGGATAAAGGAACCCGAGATGTTCATGACCACCACCACCCAGGCCGGCCGGCCGAGTTATCTGCATGAGCGGCGCGCCGCGCGCCGGGCCTTGCGCACCCGCTGGCGCGCCCAGCGCGCCCGCGCGCTTTTGATGAGCTGATCCGGCGGAGTGCAACGGATCAGGCGCGGGACCGCCCTCCCCCACGCCTGTCACCGCCGGACCAGGCGATGCCGTCTCCCCCGCGGCATCGCCTTTTTGTTGACGGCGGCACCGACGGCGGGGTCTTGTTCCGCCCATGCCTGCCGCCGTTCCGCCGCCCGATCTCCGCCATGAGCAGCGCCTGGTCGCATTATGCGGCGGCGTGATCGCCGGCATGGACGAAGCCGGCCGCGGTCCGCTGGCCGGTCCGGTGGTGGCGGCCTGCGTGGTGTTGGATTTCGCCGCCCTGCCTGAGGGTCTGGCGGACAGCAAGGCGCTATCGCGGGCACGCCGGACGCAGCTGGCCGGCGACATCCGGGCCAGCGCCCGGGCTGTGGCGGTCGGCCAGGCCAGCGTGCCGGAGATCGATCAGCTGAACATTCTGCAGGCAAGCTTTCTGGCCATGCGGCGGGCGCTGGCGCGCGTGTCGCCGTGCCCGGCGGCTTGCCTGGTTGATGGTCGCGATGTGCCGCCGGATCTGGCCTGCCCGGCCGAAGCGGTTATCGGCGGCGATGCCGTGTCCGCCTCAGTCGCGGCGGCCAGCATCATTGCCAAGGTGCATCGCGATGCGCTGATGGCGAGGCTGCATCGGGACTACCCCGATTATGGCTGGGACAGCAATGCCGGCTATGGCGTGCGCAGCCATCTGAAGGCGCTAGATATGGTGGGCCCCAGCCCCCATCACCGCAAGAGCTTTGGCCCGGTGGCCAAGATTTTGGCTCAAAAGACCTGCGCAACTGCCTGATAGAAAGCGATTTTTCGCTTGACCACCGGACTCCGCCGACTCATGCTGCCAGGGCAGGGATGCCCGCATGAGAGGATCAGCATGTCCGGCACACACCATAATCTGCCGGTCGACCGGATCATTCAGGGGGACTGCGTGGAGCAATTGCAGGCCCTGCCGGACGGTTGCGCGGACATGGTCTTTGCCGATCCCCCCTATAATCTTCAGCTAAAGGACCGGCTGCACCGGCCGGACAATTCCGAAGTCGCCGGGGTCAAGGACGCCTGGGACCGGTTTGACAGCTTTGGCGCCTATGACCGCTTCACCCGGGCGTGGCTGACCCAGGCGCGGCGTCTGCTGAAACCCACCGGCACCTTGTGGGTCATCGGCAGCTATCACAATATCTTCCGGGTCGGTACAGCGCTTCAGGATCTGGGTTTCTGGATCCTCAACGATATTGTCTGGCGCAAGACCAACCCGATGCCGAATTTCCGCGGCACCCGGTTCACCAACGCGCATGAGACGCTGATCTGGGCTGCCCGCTCCGCCGATGCGCGCGGCTATACCTTCAATTATCATGCCCTGAAGACCTTCAATGAGGGCTTGCAGATGCGCTCGGATTGGCATTTGCCGATCTGTTCCGGGTCGGAACGGCTAAAGCGTGGCAGCAAGAAATTGCACGCGACGCAAAAGCCCGAAGCGCTGCTCTACCGGGTCTTGCTTGCCAGCACCCAGCCGGGCGATTTGGTCATCGACCCGTTTTTCGGCACCGGCACCACCGGCGCGGTGGCCAAACGGCTTGGCCGCCATTTCCTGGGCATCGAACGCGACCCGGCCTATGTCGCCGCCGCTCAGGATCGGCTCGCCCCGATCAGACCCGACACGGCGGAGACACTGCAGGTGACCCGCTCGGCCAAAGCCGAACCGCGTGTGCCGTTCGGCGCGCTGATCGAGCGGGGTCTGGTCCGTCCCGGCCAAGTCTTGAGTGACCAACGCGGCCGCTACGCCGCCAAGGTCCGGGCCGACGGCAGCCTGGTCTGCGGCGACCGCACCGGTTCGATCCACCAGATCGGCGCGCATGTGCAAGGCGCGGACGCCTGTAACGGCTGGACCTTCTGGTGGGTGAACGCGGGGCCGCAGCGCATTCCCATCGATCTGTTGCGCCAACAGGTGCGCGCGGAAATGCGCGGCCACGCCGGGCCCGCTCAACCGGCTGCCTGATCGCGGATCAAGGCGGTGAAGCGATCGCCGAAATCGGCCAGCTTCTTTGGTCCAACACCGGTGATGCGTCCGAAGGCGTCCAGATCGGTCGGCTTATGGCGGGCCATTTCCAGCAAGGCGGCGTCGGCAAAGATCACATACGCCGGCACTTGCCGTTCTGCTGCCAATTCCCGGCGCAGGGCCTTTAGCCGGGTCAGCAGGTCGGTGTCGGCCGGCAGAGCCTGCGTGTCCGGTCCGGGACCGGATCTTTCTGGCCGCGCGCCGGTATCGGCCCGGATCGCAAAGCGTTGCTCACCGGTGAGCACTGCCCGACCGGTCCCGGTCAGTCGCAGCGCGCCATGCTCGGCCATCGCCAAAAGCCCCTGAGCGATTGCCTGACGTGCCAGTCCCTGCCAGAAGCGCGGGCGGTGATCGGCGCCGACCCCGAAGGTCGGTAGCCTGTCGTGCCCGCGCGCGGCGACCTTCTCAGTCGCGCGGCCGCGCACGATATCGATCAAATGTCCCGCGCCGAACCGCTCACCGGTGCGCACGGCAGCGGACAGTAGCATCTGAGCCGGCCGCGTGGCGTCGCAAAGCGTTGGAGGGTCCAAGCAGGTGTCGCAATTGCCGCAGTCGCCGTGTTGGGTTTCACCGAAATAGCTCAACAGCACCGCGCGGCGGCAGGTGACCGCCTCGCAATAGCCGATCAGCGTATCCAGCCGTTGATGCTCGCGCCGCAGATGCGCCTCAGGGCCGCCGTCCTGGTCGATAAAGCGGCGGCGCTGCGTGATATCGCCGGCACTATACAACATCAGCGCTTCTGCCGGCGCTCCGTCGCGGCCGGCCCGGCCGATTTCCTGATAATATGCCTCCATATTGGCCGGCAGGTTCAAATGCAGCACATAGCGAATATCGGCCTTGTCGATGCCCATGCCGAAGGCGATGGTGGCGACCATCACCGCTCCGGCTTCGGCCATGAATTGCTCTTGATGCGCCCGACGGGTCTGCGCGTCCATGCCGGCGTGATAGGCGATGGCGGGCAGCCCCAGGTCGCGCAATTGGTCCGCCAAGGTTTCGGTTTTGGCCCGCGATAGGCAATAGACGATACCCGACAGGCCTTGCCGCGCCTGGAGGAAGGCCTGGACCTGGGCCAGCCCGGCTTGCTTTGCCGCGACGCCCAGGCGGATATTCGGCCGATCAAAGCCGTGCACGACGATGTCCCCGCAGCCGCCGAACAGTTTCTCAGCCACATCGGTCCGGGTGGCTGCGTCTGCTGTGGCGGTGAAGGCGGCGATCACCGCCTCGGGAAAGCGGCTCTGCAGAGCCGTCAGATGTTCATAATCCGGGCGGAAATTCGCCCCCCATTTGGACACGCAATGGGCCTCGTCGATGACGAACAGCGGCGGTCGTAGCTGCGCCAGCGCGGCCAGCATTCGCGGCGCCATGAGCCGCTCAGGCGACAGGTACAACAGCTTGGTTCGGCCCGCCGCCACCGCTTGCCAGGCCGCGACATTGTCTGACCGATCGCGGCCGGAATGAATCGCCGCGGCCGCCACGCCATTGGCGCTCAGCCCGGCGACCTGATCATCCATCAACGCGGTCAGGGGGGACACCACGATGGTCGGGCCGTCTTGCATCAGGGCTGGCACCTGATAGCACAGCGACTTGCCCGCACCCGTGGGCATGACACACAAACAGTGGGTGCGCGCGAGAATACGGTCGACGATGGCACGCTGACCCGGCCGGAAGCCCGGAAAGCCAAAGACCTGTTGGACCACCTGGTCCGGGTCCGTCCAGCCCGATGCCCTTGCCATTCTTGCCCCCGCCGCCATCGCCGTCACGATAGGAAGCAGCCGCCGTGAGAGCAACATCTGATCGATTGGAGTCGCAGTGCGATACCAATCGGTCAGATGAAGTTGCCCGCGCCATAGGATGCCCCGTTGGCAACCAGAGAAATCTGCATCTTTCGCCGCGGTTTGTGCGTTGGCCCGGCGGCCTCTTCCTTAGAACCACACGCGCCTGACCATGCCTGTTGACATCAAACGCCTTGACCATGCCCGCTCCGCCAGAATAGCCGGCTATTTGGGCCTGCTGGGGTGCATCGCCGCCATCGCCACCAACCTGATCGGGGTCTGGGTGCATGACAGCACCGGCTTTGTCGAAGACACCATCAGCGATCTGGCTGCCGGCCGCCACGCCTGGATCCAGGACACGGGCCTTTATCTCTATGCACTCGGCATGGCCGCGGTCGGCTTCGCCCTGGGTCGGCTGCCGGTGCAGACGCCGCGCTGGCGCGGCGGGTGCTACCTGCTGATCGCGCTCGGCCTGGCCGTGTTCGTGATGGGGCTGCACGGCGAATATGGCGACTATGAGCCCGGCGGGCTGAAGATCCACATCTATCTGTTGTATTTCCTGGGCATTGGCTTCGGCATTGCCGCGATCCTGTTGGCCAATGGCTTGGGCATCATGTTCGGCCGAGCCTGGTCTCATGCCAGCCTGGCGATCGCGGTGATGTGGATGTTTGGCGGGCCCGCCTTCTTCTTTGTGCCCGATGCCTGGGACGGCCTGTTCGAACGCGGTGTCGGCTTATTGTCGATCCTCTGGCTGGCCGGGGTGTCTGTGTTGTTGATCACCCATCGCGGCGAGGTGCGACGGCCGGTGCCGGTGCGCGGGTGAGCCGGCTCAACTGGTCGGGCAGTCCAGGCTCGGTTTCACGGCGCCTTCGGTCTGGCCGGGCAGGGGGATATAGTCAGTCTCGTCCTGGGGCAGTGCAAAGCGGCCGGAAAAGCGGGCCCCGGGCGCCGCGATCCAGTCCTCGCGCGCTGCCGCGATCAAGGCCGGATCACTGGCGACGAAATTCCAGTCGATATGGCGCGGCTCGGGCAGGGGCTCGCCGCCGACCAGGATCAGCCGGGCCGTCTGATCGGCGGTGACAGTGACCGCGCCCGGGGCAAGCACCGCCAGGGCGCCGGGCTGCAACGCCTCGCCATTGACCTGCACGCCGGCGTCGGTGGTGAACAGCGCGCGGTCCGGCCCTGCCGGCAGGGCCAGCGACGCGCCGGCGGGCATATGTGCGTCCAGCATCAAGGCCGGGTGCGGGAACGGCACGTCGGAGCGCACGCCGTCCAGGTCCCCCAGCACCACGGTGATCGCCACGCCCTCGCGCTCCAGCGTCTTCATCGGCGCGATATGGTGGAAGCTGGCCGGGCCCTGTTCGTGCTGTTTGGGCAGAGCCAGCCACAGCTGCAGGCCGTGCAGATGGTGGCCGGCGGCGATATCGCCTTGCGTGGAGCGTTCTGAATGCACAATGCCGCCGCCGGCGATCATCAAATTGACGGCGCCGGGCTCAATCACCTGGTCCGCCCCGGTGGTGTCGCGATGGCGGATGCGGCCCTTGAACAGATAGGTCAGCGTGGCCAGGCCGATATGCGGGTGCGCGCGCACCTCCAGGCCCTGCCCCGGCGCGAAGTCGGTCGGCCCCATCTCGTCGAAGAACACGAACGGCCCGACCAGCCGGCGCGTATGATGCGGCAGCAGCCGAGACACCTGGAAGCCACCCAGATCGCGGCGGCGCGGCGGGATAAGCAGGGCAACGGTCATGGGCTGGGGCTCCAAGGCGGGGCGAAAGGGCAGGACGAAAAGGCACGGCAAAAAAGTCGGCAGGGCCTCCAGCCCATACCCCGCCCGTCCGCGTCGGAAAACCCCATGCGGCATCGCGCCCGCTTGCCCCACGCCCCTCTGCCCACCGCAGCAGAGCGGGCCCGGCGCTGGGCCCCCCCCCCCCCCCCCCCCCCGGCGCGGGGGGGGGGGCCCCCCCCCCCCCCCACTTGGGGTGTGGGTAATGGGGGGGTGTGATAACCCCCCTCTCCCGTGGGTGGGTGGGGGGTGGGGGTGGGGGGGGGGGGGGCGCCCGGGGCACAACACCCCGCCGCGGGGGGGCCCCCCCGCCCCCCGACCCCTCACCCTCCCACCGCGCTGGCGCGCGGCGGGCCCCTCCCTCTCCCACAAGGGGAGAGGGGCAAGGGGGAGAGGGGAAAGGGGGAGAGGGAAAGAGGTGCTCTCCTACCGGGGAGAGAGCGATAAGGCGTGACGCGGCGGCATCCCACTTCGGGCTTTCGTTCCCCGGGCTGAGCGGCTAAGGGCAGGCAGACTGCATGCCGCAACCATCTCAGGAGAGCATCCCATGGCCGAGCAATTCGATTTGGTGGTGATCGGGGCGGGGCCCGGGGGCTATGTGGCGGCGATCCGGGCCGCCCAACTGGGATTGAAGGCCGCCTGCATCGAATCCCGTGCAAGCCTGGGCGGCACCTGCCTGAATGTCGGCTGCATCCCGTCCAAGGCGCTGTTGCACGCCAGCCACCTCTACGAGGAAGCAAAGGGCGGGCATCTGGGCCAGTGGGGCGTCGCTTTCGACGGCGTCTCGCTCGACCTGCAGGCCATGCTGAAGGCCAAGGATGACAGTGTGAAGGGTCTGACCCAGGGCATCGAGCTGCTGTTTAAGAAGAACAAGGTGACCTGGTTGAAAGGGCATGGCCGGTTCAAGGACAAGCAGACCATCGAGGTGGTCACTGGTGAGGACAGCCAGACCGTGACGGCGAAGAAGGTGATCATCGCCACCGGCTCCTCCGTTGCCACCCTGCCCGGCATCGCGCCGGATGGCGGGCGCATCGTCAGCTCCACCGAGGCGCTCGACCTGAATGAGGTGCCGGAGCATCTGGTGGTGATCGGCGGCGGCTATATCGGGCTGGAAATGGGCTCGGTGTGGCGGCGGCTGGGCGCGAAGGTCACCGTGGTGGAGTTCCTCGACCGCATCACCCCGGGCATGGACGGCGAAATCTCCCAGCAGTTCGCGCGCATCCTGAAAAAGCAGGGCATGGACATCAAGACCGGCTTCAAGGTCGTCGATGTCAAGACCGCAAAGGACGGCGCCACCGTGGTGATCGAGCGGGCCAAGGGCGGTGAGACCCAGGAGATCGCCTGCGATTATGTGCTGCTGTCGATCGGTCGCAAGCCGAACACCGACGGGCTGCAGCTGGACAAGGCGGGCCTGGCCGCCGATGACAAGGGCCGCATCCCGATCGGCAAGGATTTTCAGACCAAGGTCGAAGGAATCTACGCCATCGGCGATGTCGTCGAAGGGCCGATGCTGGCGCACAAGGCCGAGGAGGAGGGTGTGGCCGCGGCGGAATATGCCGCCGGCCATGTCGGCCATGTCAATCATGATGTGATCCCCGCGGTGGTCTATACCCAACCGGAGGTGGCCAGCGTCGGCCGCACCGAGGAGGAGCTGAAAGCCGCCGACATTGCCTACAAGGTCGGCAAATTCCCGTTCCTGGCCAATTCCCGCGCCAAGACCAACAAGGATACCGAGGGCTTCGTGAAAATCCTCGCCGATCCGGAGACCGACCGGGTGCTGGGCGTGCACATTATCGGTTCCATGGCCGGAACGATGATCGCAGAGGCCGCGCTGGCCATGGAATTCGGCGCCTCGTCCGAAGATGTCGCGCTGACCTGCCACGCCCACCCCACCCACAGCGAAGCGGTGAAAGAAGCCGCCCTGGCGGTGCACGGACGGGCGATCCATGTGTGAGGGTGCGGCGCCGGGCCATCTGGTTCGGTCTGGCAACGACGTCTAAGCCAACGGCCCATGCCTTACGCGTCCCTCCGCGATTTTCTCGCCTATCTGGAGCGCGCCGGTGAGCTTGTGCGCGTGTCCGAGCCGGTGTCCACGCACCTGGAGATGACCGAGATCCAGACCCGCGTCATCGCCGAGGGCGGACCGGCGATCCTGTTCGAGCATCCGGTCAGGCCCGACGGCACGCGCTCGGACATTCCCGTGCTGGTCAATCTGTACGGCACGGTCGGCCGCGTCGCCGCGGCCATCGGGCGCCAGCCGCACGAGCTGCGCGAGGTCGGCGAGACGCTGGCGTTTCTGCGCCAGCCCGAACCGCCGCGCGGGGTGCGCGAGGCGTGGGATCTGCTGCCGCTGGCCCGCCAGGTGCTGGCGATGCGCCCGAAGACCATCGCGCGGGCGCCGTGCCAGCAGCAGGTCTTCACCGGCGAGGCCGTTGATCTGACCCGCCTGCCGGTGCAGGGCTGCTGGCCTGGTGAGCCGGCGCCGCTGATCACCTGGCCGCTGATCGTCACCAAGGGGCCGGGCACCCGGCGCGAGGATGACTATAATCTGGGCATCTACCGCATGCAGGTGCTCGACCGCAGCCGCACGATCATGCGCTGGCTGAAGCATCGCGGCGGCGCGCAGCATTTCGCCCGCTGGAAGGAGGCGCGGCCGGAGCCGCTGCCGGCCGCCGCCGTGCTCGGCGCGGACCCCGGCACCACCGTCGCCGCGGTGACCCCGGTGCCGGACACGCTGTCGGAATATCAGTTCGCCGGCCTGTTGCGCGGGGAGAAAGTCGAGCTGGTCGATTGCAAGACCGTGCCGCTGAAGGTGCCGGCCTCAGCCGAGATCGTCATCGAGGGCCATGTTTTGCTCGACGACACCGCCGAGGAGGGCCCCTATGGCGACCATACCGGCTATTACAATGCCGTGGAGCGCTTCCCGGTGTTCGAAGTCTCCGCCATCACCTTGCGCAAGGATCCGATCTATCTGTCCACCTATACCGGCCGGCCGCCGGACGAGCCGTCGGTGCTGGGCGAGGCGCTGAACGAGGTGTTCATACCGCTGATCCAGCAGCAATTCCCAGAGATCGTGGATTTCTGGCTGCCGCCGGAGGGCTGCTCCTACCGCATCGCGGTGATTTCCATGAAAAAGGCTTATGCCGGCCACGCCAAGCGGGTGATGATGGGCGCCTGGTCCTATCTCCGCCAGTTCATGTACACGAAGTTCTTGATTGTGGTCGACGCCGACATCAATGCGCGCGACTGGAAAGATGTGATGTGGGCGGTGTCGACCCGCATGGACCCGGTGCGCGATCTCGTCACCGTTGAGAACACTCCGATCGATTATCTGGACTTCGCCAGCCCCGTCTCCGGTCTGGGCGGCAAGCTGGGCCTGGACGCCACCAACAAATGGCCCGGCGAAACCAACCGGGAATGGGGCCGCCAGATCCGCATGGACCAGGATGTGGTGGACAAGGTGACCGAGATGTGGGGGCGCCTGGGCCTGCCCGGGCGCGGCACGGCCATCTGGCAATAGCAGCGCGGGCCTACCGTTTGGACATCTGCGCGCGATCTTGCGCCCGGCCCTGTCTAAGCCGACTTGATCGGCACTGCGGCCGGATATAGATTGGAAATTAAATGGACAGTTTTTGGAGCTTTAACATGGCGCGCAAGGCCGAAATTCGGGTGATGGTGGACAAGGACTTTCTCGACCGTCTGAAGCAGCGGGTCGGCGCGGACAAATATACCGAGCTGCTGCAGAATGCGCTGGCGGTTTATGACTGGGCCACCAGCGAGGTTGAGCATGACCGCGTCGTGGTGTCGGCCGAGCGCAGCGGCGGCAATCTGCAGCGTCTGTTCTCGCCCGAATTTAGCCGCATCAAGAAGCAGGGTGGCGCGGCCTGACGGCGGCTTAGGAACAGGCCGGCCTGGCCAGGCGCTGAGCAAACAGGCGGAGGGGTCAGATGCCGGCGGGTGAAGAGCGCGACGACGGGACAGAAGCGGCGAGGCAGCAAAAGCCGGCATTGGGCGCAGCCAGCTCGCCCTCATCGGGGTTGCAAACCCTCCGCCTGATTGATGAGTCCGGTGATTCCGGGGCGCCACCCGATTTTGCAAGATCCCGACACCAAGCCTGACAACGCCGCAGGTGGCGCACAAACCGTTAACGGGCAGAGAAAGAGCGGGTGTTGGTCTTACCTGGGGTGTGCTCGGCCTCATCGCCGAATTCCTGCTGTTCATCTTCTTCTCCATCTGGGCGCCACGCGATCCCGGCAGCGATGTGCCCAAGCTGATCGACAGCATTGCCGCGCAGGTCGCAGAGCAAGGGTCAGAGCAACCGTCAGTGTCTTTGGAACAGTCTTTGGAAACGCTTCAAAGTCTTCGCGAGGAACTGAATAGCATCGTGACGCTGGCCGAACAGCAGCGGGAGTCGCGCAGGGCTTTCCTTCTGAAGCTGATTGAGGATGTGCTGGTCAGCGTGCTTTTGCCGGTCCTAACAACACTCTTGGGCTATATTTTCGGCACCGCCGCGTAGCCTAGCCGGGCCGAGACGGAGGACTGACCCCGCTTAAGCATGACCAAGCGGCCCAAACGCGTCGAACCGGGAGAACCGGGGCACTCCCATGAGGGGGCTTCTTTGTGACCGAGCCTAACGGGGCCGGGCTGAAACGCCTATGGATGCGAAAACGGGCTAGGCAGCGCGCATGCCGGCTGGCATGACACGGGCGCCATGACCGACACTGACCCGAAACCTTTGATGGACCGGCTGCTGGCACAAGTCGCCCGCGCCGGCGCCGACGCCGCCGATCTCCTCTATGTTCGCCAAACCGCCGACAGCGCGCAGGTGCGCCTGGGCGAGGTGGAAAATACCGAACGGGCGCAGTCTGAAGAGCTTGGCCTGCGCGTGCTGGTGGGCCGACGCCAGGCCGCCATCGCCACGTCCCGCATGGACGACGCCTCCCTGGACGATGCCGCCGACCGCGCTGTCGCCATGGCCAAGGCCGCGCCGGAAGACCCCTATACCGGCCTGGCCGATCGCCCCGGCCCCGCGCCGTCGGCGAGGCTGGATCTGGACGATGGCGGTGATTGGCAGGCCGCGGATCTGACCGAGGCGGCGCGGGTGGCTGAGGCGGCCGCCCGCGCGGTGCCCGGCGTGACCAATTCCGAAGGCGGCCATGCCTCGGCCACGCGCACGCAGGTGGCCCTGGCCACCAGCACCGGCTTCTATGGCACCTATGCCGGCACGCGCTACGGTGTCAGTGCCGTGGTGCTGGCCGGGGAGACGAGCGGCATGGTGCGGGACTATGACTATGCCCGCCGCCGCCACCGGGCCGATCTGCCGGATCCGGAGACGATCGGCCGATGCGCGGGCGAGCGCGCGGTCCGCCGGCTGGGGGCGCAAAAGCCCGGATCGGCCAGCCTGCCGGTGATCTTCGACCGGCGCGTGGCAAAGACCCTGCTGGGCCATCTGTCCCAGGCCGTGTCTGGCCCCGCGGTGGCGCGTGGCACCAGCTTTCTGAAGGAGCGAAAGGGCGAGCGCCTGTTCCGCGAGGGCATCCGCATCATCGATGATCCGACGCTCAAAAAGGGCCTGGGTAGCCGGCCGTTCGACGGCGAGACGCTGCCGGTGTCCAGCCTGGCGTTGATCGACGATGGCGTGCTGACCAGTTGGCTGCTCAATCTGGCCAGCGCCCGCCAGCTGGACCTGCCGCCCACCGGCCATGCCAGCCGCGGCTTGTCCGGCCCGCCGGGCGTGTCGACCAGCAATTTTTATCTGGAGGCGGGCGATGTCACACCCGATGCGTTAATCGCTCAGATAGACCGGGGCTTGTATGTAACGGAGCTGATGGGCATGGGCGTCAATCCGGTGACGGGGGACTATTCCCGCGGCGCGGCCGGCTTCCTGATCGAGCAGGGCCGGCTGAGCACACCGGTGCATGAACTGACCATCGCCTCCAATCTGATCGACATGTTCAGCCGGCTGACCCCGGCCAATGACCTGGTCTTGGACGAACCCATGGCCGCGCCCACAGTTTTGATCGACACCATGACCGTGGCGGGGGCGTGAAAGCGAGGCAGCATGCCCGAAGGCTTCAAAAGCGATGATTTCGCCCTACTCGTCGATGCGGTACGGGGGGCGGGCGCCATCGCGCTGCACTATTTCAACCGCAAGCTCCGGGTCTGGGAAAAGGCCAAGAACAATCCCGTCACCGAGGCGGATATCGCGGTCAACCGCTATCTGAAGGCGCGGCTTGAGGCGGCCCGGCCCGACTATGGCTGGCTGTCGGAGGAGAATGAGGATGATCCCAGGCGCCTGACCAAGGAGCGGGTCTGGGTGGTCGATCCGATCGACGGCACCCGTGCCTTCATGAAGGGCACGGCGGATTTTGCCATTTCCGTGGCGCTGGTGGAGGCGGGCCGGCCGCGCCTGGGCGTGGTCTATCGCCCGCTGCGCCAGGATCTCTACGCCGCCGCCTCCGGCTGCGGCGCGCGGCTGAACGGTGAGCCGATCCACCCGTCCGACCGCACGGTGCTGGACGATAGCCGCTTGGCCGGCGATCCGGGCTATTTCCGCTCCAAGAAGATCTGGCCCCTGGCCTGGCCTGCCACCCGCTGCCGCAACTGGAATTCCATCGCGTTACGGGTGTGTTTCGTTGCGTCGGGACGGGTCGATGCCGCGGTGACGCTGCAGCCCAAGCAGGACTGGGACATGGCCGCCGCGGACCTGATCCTGACCGAGGCCGGCGGGCGCTTCGACAGCGGCGAGGCCGGTCCGCACGCCTATAACGGCCCGATCCCCCGCTTGCCCCGGATCATCGCCACCAACGGCCCCCTGCACGCCGCCGTCATGGAACGCGTCCAAGCCGCGGTGGACAAGGCGGCGATGGTGGCGTGAGGCGCGCTTGAACGACCGGCGCATCACCGGCAGCCGTCCCTTAAGTCCGCTTATCCCGGGCTTATCCCGGATCTCGGCTTCGGCGGTGTGAAAGATCCCGGCTTTCGCCGGGATGAGCGGATCAACAAGCGAACGGGCTCTAGCTGGCTTGCTGTTTCTGAGAGCGCTTTTTCTGCCTCTACCGTTTCTTGTCCGCTTTGGGGAAATTCAACTCAATTCGCTTCAGGCCCGCTTCCTCGCTGATATTCCAATCCAGTTCGATCACCCAAAATTTCCCCGCCAATCCCTGCAATCGGTCAATTCCCCATCCGCCGCGGTGTGGCACGACGCGGTTTGCGTTTGTCCGAAGCCATGGAGGAGGTGGATGTTGACCTATCCTGTCCAGCGCCTGGGCTGGGATCCGATCAGTGAATTGGCGCGGCTGAATGCCCAGATGGAGCGCCTGTTTCAGCCCGGCCAGGCTGCCGGGCTGTCTCCCGCAGTGACTCTTTGGCTGAGCGAGGATCGGCTGGTGCTGACCGCCGAGCTGCCCGGGCTCAGCCGCGACCAGATCAGTCTGACCGTGGAAGATGCGCGGCTGCGCATCGAGGGTGAGCGGCAACGACCGGAGGAGGCCGAGGCGGACTGGCTGGTGCGCGAGCGCGACATGGGCCGCTTCGCGCGCACCATTGACTTGCCGTTCCGTGTCGACCCCGAGGCGGTGAGCGCTCGCGTCGTCCACGGCGTGCTGGTGGTCGAGCTGAAGCGATCGGAGGCGGACAAGCCGCGCCGCATCGCCATTCAATCCTGACCTGCGAGAGGACCGAGATCTCATGGCAGACACAAACCCCCTCGCCGAACGCCGCGGCAGCCAGTCCGCAGCTGATGGCGAGCCGCATCGCGGTGGCCTGCTCTACCGCCCCGATGCGGACATCTATGAAACCGCCGACCGGCTGGTGGTGATCGCCGACATGCCCGGCGTTGCCCCGGAGGACATCGAGGTGACGCTGGAGCGCACGATCCTGCGCATCCACGGCCATGTCGCCGCGATCGCGCCGGACGGCTTCCGCCGCATCTACGCCGAATATAGCGAAGGCGATTATGAGCGCGCCTTTCGGCTGTCCGAGGCGATCGACGCCGACAGGATCGAGGCGCGCCTGGCTGACGGAGTGCTGCGGCTGGACCTGCCCAAGGCCCGCCAGGCCCAGGCCCGGTCGATCGACGTGAAAGCCGGCTGACGACACCGAAACAGACATCAGGAGACAGTCATGCACATCAATGATCTGCTGCCCTGGGGCCCGCAGCGCCGCCGCACACCCCGCCGTCATGACGACACTGACGCCGCCCTGCCCAGCCTGCAGCGCGACATGCGTTCCCTGTTCGAGGATTTCTTCCAGCGCATGGGCGGTGCAACCCCGGCGATGACCACGCCCCGCACCGATATTGCCGAGACCGATGAGGCCGTGGAGGTCGCCGTCGACCTGCCCGGCATGGATGAGGACGATATCGATGTCAGCGTCACCGGCGAGACCCTGGTGATCCGCGGCGAAAAGCGCGACGAGCATAAGGAGGAGCGGCGCGGCTATTATCTGGCCGAGCGCTCCTACGGCTCGGTCTATCGCTCGCTGCCGCTGCCCCCGGGGGTCGATCCGGACAAGGCGGAGGCCAAGTTCAAGCGCGGCGTGCTGACCATCCGCCTGCCCAAGACGGAGGACGCGCGCGCCCGCGCTCACACGATCACGGTCAAGGGCGAGTGATCACGGCCGCGTGAGCGCGGATGGCCGTTCCGGGGCCCGACGCGTTTTGTGTCTCAGAACCGGTCGCGTTCGACCGCTGGACGGTCGCGGCCCGATCGATCCTTTGCACTGTGCGAGGTTTCAGATGAAACAGACGATCCGCCCCTTGGGCTTGACCTTGGCGCTGGCCGGCGCTGCCGGGCTGAGCGCCCTGGCCGAGCCGGTGTCTGACCGCTTTGACGGCACCTATACCGGAGAGGCGCGGCTGGTCGAGCCGCTGAGCGACGGCACGGAGTGCATGCGCCAGACGTCGCACCGCATCACCATCGAAGACGGCGAATTGCGCGGCGGCCCCACGGATGGGGACACGGACGGGGACCCGCGCATCACCGGCATCGTCACCTCTGACGGCTTTTTCACCGGCACTTACGCGATCCCCGATGGCGAAGACAGCGTGTTCGAAGGCCGCATCGAAGGCGATGTCCTGACCGCCGGCTTGTTTGACGATGGCCGTTGCGCCTGGGTAATCGATCTGGCGCGCGCGGACACCCAGCAGGGCCGCTCCGGCGGCGGCCGCTGATCGAGCCTGCGCGACTGGTGGGCCGATCCAATCGGACCGTAACCGCAGCTGAACCGCCCCGGGCATGGGGCGCCTGTGTCATGACTGAGATGCCAGACATGGCGCAGGCGCCACCGAAACGGATCCGCGGCCCCACCTCGGGCCGCGGCGCGCTTACTTGGCAGCCAGGCGCTGGCGAACCGTTGCGATATTGTCCGCGAGCAGGTCGGGCTCGCCACCCAATGTGCGCGCCCGTTCGAAATCGTCCAAAGCCGCAGTTAACTGGCCGGCTTTCATCAGCGCCACGCCCCGATTGGTGAGGGACCGCCAATTGTCCGGCTGCTCATCCACCGCAGACCGACAAGACGCCAGCGCGGACTCCAACAGTTCCTGATTGAGATCCGCCATGCAGATCAGGCTGTAGGCCGCGCCGCGGAGCACCGGGCTTTCGGTGCGGTCCAGCGCGCGTTCAGCGTGGCGCCGCACCTTGTCCAGCTTGCCCTTAGCATAGGCTTTCTGGGCCAGGTGCACATAGTCCGCGGCGTCGAAGCCGGCAGCGGCCGGCAGGCTTATCCCCGCAAGACCGATCAGGGCGGCCAGGCTGAGGGTTTTCATCGGCTGTCGCAACATCGGGTCATCCCCTTTTGCAGATCGGGTGGCTTGACGGGGAGGCAAATATCATCTTCATATGTGTTTTAGATTACAGAATTGACTATATCAGCTATACAAAAATGTTGTTCGATTGGGACGATTTGCGGCATTTCCTGGCGGTGGCCGAGACCGGCAGTCTGAGCGCGGCGGCCAAGGACTTGGGCACCAGCCAGCCAACCGTGGGCCGGCGCCTGGATGCACTGGAGACGCGCCTGGGCGCCAAGCTGTTCGCTCGCACCGCGCAGGGAATGGCGCTGACCGAAACCGGCACGGCGGTGCTGGATCATGCCCGGCGGGTGCGCGACGAAACGGCCGCCATCGCCCGCGCAGCGGACAAGCGCGACGGCCGGCCCTCCGGGATTGTGCGGGTCTCCACCATCGAAAGCACCGGCGAGTGGGTGACCCGCGGCCTGGGGGCGTTCCGCGAGCGCTATCCTGGCATCGAGGTGGAACTAGTGATCGAGGATCAGGTCGCGGATCTGAGCGCGCGCGAGGCCGATATCGCCATCCGCTTGTTTCGGCCACAACAGAATTCGCTGATCGCGCGGCGGCTCTCGACTGTCCTATACAGCTTTTATGCCGCGGAGGGCTTTCTGGCCCGGTACGGCCGGCCGCGCACCGTCGCGGACATGGCCAATTTTGATTTTGTCGGCTGGTATGAGGCGCAGACCGCGCCGTACAAGCGAGAAACCAGCCGCGCGCAGCTGCCAGCCCCGGAAACCACCGTGGTTCGCACCAATTCCGCCACCACTATGATCGGCGCGGTGCGCGAGGGCGTGGGCATCGGCCGTCTGCCCATTGTGCTGGCCGAAGGTGTTGAGGGGCTGGTGCGGCTGTTTCCCGATCTGGTCTGCGCGGAGTTGGACATCTGGCTGGTCGCCCACGCCGACCTGCGCACCACCGCCCGCATCCGCGCGCTTTGGGACCATATCGTGGAACAGACAGAAGACTATAAGCGCGACCTGCCAGGGTTGGTCTGAGGTTGAGCACCATCGGACCGATGGGACTCACTGCGCGATACCCCTCGGTCGGATAAAGGTGCTCGCCTTATAGAAGGCCAGCATTTTCATCCAATCTGCCGCGATCGCGATGGATTGGCGAATAGCCTAGACCTGCTATTCGTTCTGACGCATAGGCTGAAAGCTATACACTTGGAATGAGTATGTCGACAGGCGCCCGAGTCGGTATAGACGACTTCTCGCTCGTGCCCGTCGTCACGACTGTCTCGCCCGCCTTGCTACGCCCAAGGCGATCAGCCTTGTTAGAAATTGTCTCAAATTCATAATATTATTGCGCCAATTAGCCGATTGTCGCATTGGGGATTGAAATTTTCCGGATGACGATGGTAGTTCATTAACCATATGAACCGGGGGGCTCCAATAATAACAGGTCAAGGGTGGTAGGACCGTGTCGTTTGAACCAATCGATCGGCGGAACGGCGGCTTTATACGTAAAGCAGACTATTTGCTGAGATACTTAATTTATCCGGAAACGTCCGGCGATCGTAAACATATGCGCTTGTTATTCGGAGCGAAAATTGCGCTTTTGTCCGTCTTGGGCATCTTCATCCATTTTCTTGATCCGTTTGGGATGGGCTCGGCATCCAGTCAACAGGCCAGCAAGTTGGTCAAGAGCATTGTCGGAGCGGCGCGGAACCCTGAAATGCGCAATGAGGTCGTGGTTGTGCTATTGACCGATACTTGGATGGAGCTAGCGGAGCCCGATCGGTGGCCGCCGTCTTACGATGACTACGCGTGCTTACTAAATCGGCTAAAGGATTTCGAGCCACGGGCCGTTTTTCTTGATGTTGTTCTTGCGTCTGATCTCGACGATTATGCTGCTGATCTTCATGACGGGCTAAACTGCGGACGCGCTTTCAAAGCCTATGATCCGTCGACTGATCGCCGGTCGCGGCTGGAATGGATGCTGCAAATTGGCCAAGACGCTGCCCCTGCAACACCTTTCAGGCTGGCAACGGTGCCGCCGGACGGAGAGGCTTATGCGCGAGGCCAGTCCTTGCCGTCTACCGCCTGGAAGGATGCCGCAGGGGACTATTGGTGGACCGGTATTCATCCCGACATCGAAGCTGGTCTGACGGTCTCCGAGACGGGAGAGCAAATCGCCGTACCGAAAGCCAAGCCGGCACTGGTCTCGTTTTCAGGCTTTCAGGACGGATATCCGCTTTATTTTTTTGAACGAGCGGAGATGCCCTCTCCGGCCATGGCGATCTTTCAGGACGTATGCGCGGCACAGCCGCTCGCTATCTACTATTCCGCGTGCGAAGACTTGCCGGAGGCTGCAAGCGCTCCGCCTGAGCAGAGCACACAGGGATCTGGAACCGGCTCATTCCCCCGCCTGGAGTGGACCCGCGAAGTGCTAGTGCCGCAATGGGGCATTGCCGCAAGTCGAGATCAAAGCCGTTATCTCCAAGCGTTCGGAGGCGAAGCGTGCGAACTTGATAGCAGTCAAGATTTCGCGCGGTTCTCCACAGTCATGCAGGTGCTTTGGGTCTCTTTCACCTCCGGTCTTCGCAAGGCGAAAAGTGTCGTTGAGCACCCGTCCTGCCCTTATATCGATTTCGTCTACGCAGAGGATATTATGACCTCTCGCCCTTCTCAAGACCAGACGTCTGGGTTTCTTGAAGACCTTTTGGATCGGCGGATCATCCTGATCGGCGAATTCGTAGTCGCGGGCAATGACCGCATCGAAACACCCTTTGGGCTTCTCCCGGGCGTCTTTCTCCACGCCGTCAGCCTAGAAAATTTATTGAACGAAGGCGCTGAGTTTGTCCGGCTGCGGCAAAATAAAGACTTCTTCATCATCGGGCTGGTCACCTTCTTTTACGTATTGTCTTCCTTGGTTGGCGTCGGTATTGCGAACAAGGCGCGAGAATCCGATCTATATATTATTTCGCTGTTGAAATATTGTGCACTGGTTTCAATATGGTTTGTCTGCATGTTTTTGATCGCAGCCTTTACCTACACTGTCGTTCGGATCGAAGTTGGGGTTTGGATAAGCGCGTTGTTCTTCTCAAGCACGTTTCCAGCCTTTACAATTTTTCTAAAGGGAGACGGAAGGGCCGCGCGCTTTGGGACGCAGGATGAGTTCAAGTGTAATGCGTGAAGAAACATCGACTAAGGAGGGAAAACCATGCGTTTGTGGATGTGTTTGGCGCTGTGCATCGCCAGTCAACTGTGCCTACCCGCTATTGCAAGCGATATCGTCTTCAAAAACGCTAATTTGAATTTATATGACCAAAACAAGAACGTGATAGAAACAGTCAAGAGTGAGGCGTTCGCTCGTCAAGCGCGCCCTGTTTGCCTTTTTAAGGGCATTGCTGTCCGCTTTGATTACGGCGGCAAAACGGTTCTTGTTCGAAAATCCGATATCTCGCCACTGTCTGGCAGAACGGCGCCCAAAAGACCTTCACCGGTGGCAAGCCTGAGTACAAATCTGGCAGCCAGTCGCGGATCGGGGAAGGGGCACGTAACCGGCAACCTATTCGACCGTTTGGATGCTTGCTAGAATGAGGGGGAAAATATGATCAACGCATGCACCAGATTGGTGTATCTAATGATGACATTGGCTGCTATGGCGTGTGTCAGCGCGTGTAATATGGGTAGCGGTGGTGGGCCCGTTGCGGTCAATTTGGCCAACAGCGATGCCCCCCTTTCGACGGATCTGACGTCTCGTATCGATGCCGAAGAGATAAAGGCGGTTTACCAGGCGAATATGGCCGACGCGCGAGCAAGCTATCCTGATGCCGAAGATGTTGTGCTGGCCCACTTGCGGGCACAAGACTTTGAGATCGTCGAAGGTATGGAGCCGTTGGAGGCCTATACTAAGGCGATCATTAAAGACTTGACCGGCCATTTGGCAGTAGGGGACGCACTCGATACCGTTCGTGTCATGGTTTATCACGATACTTACGCCCGGGCTCTGGTGACCCCTTTGCATGTTATTTTAATCAGCACCGAGATGCTCAAGGAACTTCAGGGCGGTGACGAGTATGCGGGCCTCATTGCGCACGAGCTTAGTCATATTCTTCTTGGGCACTTTCGTGCCGATGCGTTCCGAGAGCAGCAAGACAAGCTGGCACGCGCGCTTAGTATCGGGTCCTTATTATTTAAGGCGGAAGTAAAAGACGAAGAAACCATGACCAGCGAGGGGACCGCCGGCAAGCTGGCGTTGGGATCGCAAGCATTCCGAGATTTCGCTAAAGCGGTCATGACGCCCAGTTGGGTCCGCTCTGAAGAGGAGCAAGCCGACTTGTTCGGCTTTGATCTCATCGTTGCGGCAAAAGACACGTATAATCCGCAATCCTTTGGTGAATTTCTCATTAATGTTGGTAGCGCATTTGCCGATACCAAGGCGGTGATGGCGCGCTATTTCGAACTCGCGCGCGATCGCACCTCCCGGCTGCTGACAGAAAACATCGCCGGCGAGGTCAAGCGCGAATTGGCGCGAACCACCTCTTTGGAAGTCATGACCAGCGTGTTCCGCGCCGTTGACCGCCTCGGTTGCGATTATTTCGACGAAGAAGAGCGGTATCTCAAATGGGAAACCTATAAGAAGGCCGCCTATAACGACGCGCAACTGAGCTACGATGGCTGGGGCGACACGCGCTATTTTGATCTGGTCAAGGAGAAGAACAGCCCCCTGCATCAGATCTTGAGCGATTATTGGAAAGTTAGCGACCATATTCGCGCAACAGAGCAAGGCCAAACAGCGGAGTCCGTGTCTGAAGGGCTCACACATGCCTCCGGCGCGGCGGGGCAATCGGGTCTTTTGCGGTTCAGCCTGTTCCAAGGTCGGATTGAGCAAGCAGCTGCGGCGCAGGACGTGCAATCCGCGGAGCAGTATCGCGCCAGCGCGCTGAAGAATCTGCAATATGGGGCCGAAAACCCGAATGCGACGGGCGAGCAGATAGGCGCCTATGCGCGTGCCATGGCCGATGCCGGTCGCAAGGAACAGGCGCTTCAGGTCCTTGAAAAGGGTCGGCAGGCCTTGGGCTCGCAGGATCTCTTTCTGGAAGACGAGATCTACGTTTATGCAGCGGCCGGCGACCAAATCGAGGCTGGCCTCCGGGTCACCGCGTGCGTCCAGCGCGGCATGTTGAAGACCCTGTCATGTCTTGCTGTCGCGCGCAGCGTCAATCCGGACATTGTCGAAGATACCTGGCTGGCCAGCAATGTCGACGAGGCTCAAAGCAATCAACTGACGGACTGGAAGCAGGAGACCGTCAAAATCGCCGGTCAGATGGTTCGCTGGGTCCGTGGCCAGTTCGACAGCGGGGCAAATGTTTGCAAATGATCGCGGTCGTTCATGCCCGCCTGCACTGGGCCGGGCCACTTTATCCGACCGATCGGCATCGCACAGCGTGTCCGATCGGTCCGATGTTGCTCTAATCAAACAAGCTGCTCACGCTCGTCTCATGGCTGATGCGGTTCATGGCTTCGGCGATCAGGGGCGCGATGGTGATGCGGCGGGTGGATTTGGACACGCGCACCGCCTCGGTGGCGTTGATACTGTCGGTGATCACCAGTTCGGTCAGCACGCTGGCGCCGACCCGCGCCACCGCCCCGCCGGACAGCACGCCGTGGCTGACATAGGCCGACACCTGCACCGCGCCGGCCTGCTTCAAGGCATTGGCGGCATTGCACAAGGTCCCGGCGGTGTCGACGATATCGTCGACCATGATGCAGGTCTTGCCGTCGACCTCGCCGATGATGTTCATCACCTCTGAGGTATTGGCCGCCTCCCGGCGCTTGTCGATGATCGCCAGCGGCGCCCCCAGGCGCTTGGCATAGGCGCGTGCGCGCACCACCCCGCCAACATCGGGGGACACGATCATCAGATCCTGCCCTTGATAGCGCTCCTTGATGTCTCGGCACAGCACCGGCAGGGCGAACAGATTGTCGGTCGGAATGTCGAAAAAGCCCTGGATCTGGCCGGCATGCAGATCCATCGTCAGCACCCGGTCGGCCCCGGCGGTGGTGATCAGATTGGCCACCAGCTTGGCGGAAATCGGTGTGCGCGGCCCGGGCTTGCGGTCCTGCCGGGCATAGCCGAAATAGGGCAGAACCGCGGTGATGCGCCGGGCTGAGGCGCGCCGAAGCGCATCGATCATCACCAGCAATTCCATCAAATGGTCATTGGCGGGATAGCTGGTCGACTGGATCACGAACACATCCTCGCCGCGGACATTTTCGTGGATCTCCACGAACACTTCCTGGTCGGAAAAGCGCTTCACGCTGGCCTTGGTCAGCGGGATGTTCAGATAGGCCGCGATCGCCTCGGCGAGCGGCGGATTGGAATTGCCGGACAGGATCTTCATCGGGCGGCGGCCTTCGTGGGCATCAGGGCGGAAACCGGGGCGGGCATTGGGGATTTGGGCTTAACGAACGGGGCAGCCGTGCGCAAGGGCGCGGCTTGGGCCGGTGTCTTGCTTGTGACCGGACGGCGAAATGCCTACATAGACGAGGTCATACGCTTGAAGGAGTCCGTGCCCGCCATGTCCGACGCCGCCATCGACATCCGCACTCTGGTCAAGCGTTATGGGCAGGGCGACAAGGCGAAGCTGGCGTTGAAGGGCATCGATCTGCAGGTCCCCGCCGGCTCCATCTTCGGGCTTCTGGGTCCCAACGGGGCGGGCAAATCCACCTGCATCAATATCTTGGCGGGCCTGGTCAGCAAGACCTCCGGCCGGGTCAAGCTGTGGGGCTTCGACATCGATAAGAATCCGCGCAACGCCCGCGCCGCCATTGGCGTGGTGCCGCAGGAACTGATCTTTGATGCCTTTTTCACACCAGCGGAGATGCTGGAGGTGCAGGCGGGCATGTATGGGGTGCCCAAGGCGGAGCGGCGCACCGAGGAACTGCTGAAGGCGGTGCATCTGTGGGACAAGCGCGATGCCTATTCGCGCACCCTGTCCGGCGGGATGAAGCGGCGGCTGCTGGTCGCCAAGGCGATGGTGCATTCCCCGCCGATCCTGGTGCTCGACGAACCCACCGCCGGGGTGGATATCGAATTGCGCCAACTGCTGTGGGATTATGTCCGCCAGCTGCATGCCAACGGCACCACCATCGTGCTGACCACGCATTATCTAGAGGAGGCCGAGCAGCTGTGCGACACCATCGCCATCATCAATGATGGCGAGGTGATGTGCTGCGAGGCCACCGGGGATCTGCTGGCGCGCATCGATGAGAAATCGCTGATGGTGGAGGTGGCCGAGACGCTTCAGGCCGTGCCGCCGAGCCTGGCGGGCTTTCCGGTCGACCTGCACCCGCCGCACCGGCTGAGCTTCCGCCTGAGCCGCCAGGCCGGACAAATGGACGCCATCCTCGCCGCCCTGTCTGCCGCCAAACTGACCGTCCGCGACCTGTCCACCGACGAGACCGACCTGGAAGACGTGTTCCTGCAACTGACCTCACAAGGCCGCGCGCAGGCGGCGCAGTGAGTCAGCGCGCATCGCCGAGGCCGCACCGGCTCCTGGGGGATCAAGGACCAACGGCCGGCCTTCAAGACTTGGCGACGGCCTGAGCCTTTAGGACGCCGCGATCGGCGTTGGCATCACCAGCGTACCGTGTGGCACGTCGAGGCCGCGGGCCATGAACGCGGGGGTGCCGGACCAAGGGCTTTCGATGCGCGCGCCCAAGCTGCTTGAAAAGCCGGCGCGGACGTAGAAGTCCGGATGGCCCAACACCAAGAACAGCCTTTCCCCCGCAGCCTCCAGCTCCGCCAGCGCATGGCGCATCAGCCCAAGGCCCAGGCCCTGGCGCTGCCGATCCGGCCGCACGGCCATCGGGGTCAGCATGGCCGCGGGCACGGCTGGCCGGTCCGGCGGCTGCGAATGCACGCGGCAAAAGACGATATGCGCCACAGGGACTGTGTCCTCCTCGTCCAGCCATTGGCTCGGCACCAAGGACGAGACGCCGACACATCCGAAGGCCAGCTTCATCGGATTTTGCCGAAGCTGGCACGCACGGCGCGGGAATCCATGATAACATGGTTCCATGGTATGTTGGTATCATGGACCCATGTTTCCCACTTACCAAGATAACATGACGTCATGATAACAAGGTGTTGATGAAACATGGTTTCATGGTACCATGTGAAAAAACAAATCGAGCAGGTACATCATGAGCTATATTATCGGGATGGTCTCGCAGAAGGGCGGGGCAGGGAAGTCTACCCTCGCGCGGCTCTTCGCGCGCGAGCTGGCGAAAGACGGGTTCGCGGTCAAGATAGCGGACCTCGACACGCAACAAACCACATGCACGGAGTGGGCGGCGGATCGCGCCGAGGCGAAGATCGAGCCTGAAATCCAGGTCCAGCCTTTCGGCAACATCAAGACGGCTCTGGCCGAGGCAGGGCGCTTCGATGCGTATATCCTCGACGGGCGGCCACATTCCTCGCAGCAGACGCTTGAGATCGCGCGCGTGGCTGACTTGACGGTCATTCCGACCGGACAGACGAAGGATGACCTCCGCCCAGCCGTGAAGCTGGCGCACAGTTTGGCGGACTCCGGCATTGATCCTGGCAAGATCGCGTTCGCGCTTGTGAAGACGACGAACAGCGAAGCCGAGCTGAATGCCGCACGGGCCTACCTTGAGCAGACCGACTACACGACGCTTGAAGGCTTCGTGCCCGTCTCGACGGCCTATGGCATCGCCCACGATGCAGGAAAGGTTATCACCGAGACACCACACCGAACCCTGAACGAGAAGGCCGAGAAACTGGCCCAGTCGATCATCAACCACCTGGCAGCGGTCACAGCCGCGAAGGAGGTGGCGTGATGGCGAACACATCGATTCTAAAGAAAGGCGCTCCGCCGGCACGTGAGAAGGCTGAGAACGTCATCAAGGCCGATCCACGCCCCTCAGAGGGTAAGAACAAACCTCTGCAAGTCATGGTGCCGCCGAGCGTGTTTGACGCGTTCAGCGCGAGGGCAGGGGAGGAGTTCGGCTACTCTAAAGGGGCGAAGTCTCAGCTTTTCCTGGCCATGTGGGAAGCCTACCAAGCCGCCAAACGCTGATGTCATGATTTCATGGAACCATGGTTTCATGTTTCCACCCAAGGCGATACCGCACAACTGACCTTTTCTAAGCGCAAGGTATTGTGTAGACTAGGAAAAAATAACAAAGAGTGACCATGAGGCAGCAAAACCTTCGCATCGTCAGACCAGAACTGAAAGCCGCGCCAAAGCCCGCGCAACGGCCTAAAGCTCTTGAGCAGACCGAGTTTTTCCCCGAGCTGCGCTACATGGGCTCGAAGCGACGTCTTCTTCCGTGGATCCATGAAGTTTTCTCGACACTCGACTTTGAAACAGCACTCGATCCGTTCAGCGGCAGTAACGCAGTAGCCTATCTGATTAAGGCGATGGATCGCCGCGCTGTGGCCAGTGATTTTCTTAATCTCTCGGCAACACTTGGGAAGGCACTCATCGAGAACAACACGGTGCATCTCGATGGTCCTGCGATTAAGCGCCTTTTGGCAGAACCGGCCAACACCCATCACTTCATCGAAGAAACATTCTCCGGTGTTTTCTATACTCCAGAGGACTTGCGCTTCCTGGATCGCGTATCGTGCAATCTGAGGCAACTCGACAATCCTGCACAACAAGCGTTAGCCATGAGCGCTCTGATGCGCTCCTGTGTAAAGCGTCAGCCACGAGGCGTGTTCACAATCTCCGGCGATCTTTCCAAGTACGATGACGGGCGGCGTGATTTACGTCTCTCAATAGAAGAGCACTTCTTCGAACAGATTGAGGTTTTTAACGAAGCTGTATTTTCCAATGGTCGGCGCAATAGGGCAGGCCGCAAAGATGTCTTCAAAGTTGGAGCAGGCGGAGTCGATCTTGTCTATCTTGATCCCCCCTATGTTCCTCGTGCTGATGACAACTGCTATGTCAAGCGATACCACTTCCTAGAAGGGCTATCCTGCTATTGGCAGGGACTCGACATTGATTATTCAACCAAAGTTCGAAAGATTCCTAAGCGCTTCACGCCATTCAGCTATCGTCGTGAGGCTGTGGAAGCATTTGACCGCTTATTTCAGAGATTTCGCAAGCAAAAAATTGTTCTGTCTTATAGCTCGAATGGTTATCCCGATCTGGATCAGATCACAGAGCTTCTTCGTAAGACAAAGAAGGACGTGCGGGTTTTTAAGCGCGAGCATACCTATCATTTCGGCACGCATGACAAAGTCAAACGGGCGGCTGTACAAGAATATTTAATTGTGGGTCAGTAATGCGGGTTATACAGCAGGGTTTCGATCATATTATTGATAATCTGTCCCCACTAGAGGCAGATTGGATGGATGATACCGCCGAATCCATTATGGATAGGATCCGGGACGTTCCCATGAAAGAGGAGTACGACCGCGCTGATATTGAGGCATTGATCGACGCGAATGATGGGACAGCTTTCCAAGTATCGAAATTCTGCATCGGATTATTTCTTGCCTTCTCCAAGGATAAGCTTGAGGTCGAGCTAACAGACCGGCTTGGTTCGGGTGGCACTGGAATTAAGCGCTATCAACGGGACCGGGATACTTATCTCGATGTTCTCGAAGAGTTGGGTTTGAGAGACGCAATGACGGCGACGGTGAATGCAAAACCTGTATGGAGCGACATCCTTAAAGAGCGCCTTCGTTCAGGCCGTGGTAGCGCCATTCAGGGACAGCAGCGGGGCAGAGAGCTGGAAGACTTTACAGAAGAAGTTATCAAAGAAGTGTTTGGGTCCGCTTATGAGCCGCGCTGCACTTTCCAAGGGGTGAATGGTCTCGCTAAATGCGATTTCGCCATACCAAACAAGGCGCAGCCGTTCATTTTGATCGAAGCTAAGGGCTACGGCGCGACCGGCTCAAAGATGAGCGACATCATTGGAGACGTAGACGCTATCATCGGTGCAAAGCGCCATGACGCCAGCCTTCTCCTAATTACTGATGGGCTCACCTGGAAGGCGCGTGCCAACGACTTGCGTAAAATTATCCAGCGCTAGAATGACGGACGTATCACACGCATCTATACAAAACGAATGCGTGACCAGTTCAGAACCGATTTAGAAACACTCAAACAAGAGTACGGTATCGAGGTTTAAGCTCTCCGTACAGTCTTCACGCTGACGCGGAAGAGCTGCGCGATCTCTGT
>JBHJGS010000015.1:0-21874 GCA_050331575.1 Rhodothalassiaceae bacterium
GGGGGCTGTGTCCCCGGTATCCCCGTCCCCCCCTGTTCTAAACCCGGGGCCCTACCCCACTCACGCGGGGCCGGGGCGCCCGGGCTTCCCCACCCCCCCCCCCCCCGGGCGGGGGGGGGGCCCCCCCCCCCGCACGGCCCATCATCCACCGATGGGCCGGAAATGTCATAAGACAAGCGTTGCCCGATCTCATTGGCTCACCTTTGGTGAGCAATGAGGCCGGACGCAACACTCTAAAGCTATGAACCGGAGAGTCTTTTCTCGGCCAAACCGACTCTCGAAGTGAGTCGGTTTGATCGGAAAAGGCTCTAGAGCCGCCTGCTCCACACTCGGCGGGCCTTGTCATCCGATCCATCGCGATCGGGCTTGCGCGGATGATGCGCTAGCGCCGCTTGAACAGTTTCTCCACCTCAGCCAGCGATAGCGCCACATAGGTCGGCCGGCCATGATTGCATTGGCCGGAATTGGGCGTGTGTTCCATTTCGCGCAACAAGGCGTTCATTTCCGCCAGGGTCAAGCGGCGCCCGGCGCGCACACTGCCGTGGCAGGCTAAGGTGGCGCAGACGGCATAAAGCCGCTCGCGAAGCGCCAGGCCTTCATCCAACTCAGCGATATCATCGGCCAGGTCGCGCACCAAACCGGCGGTATCGGTGTGTCCGAGCAAGGCAGGCACCTCGCGCACCAGCACGGCTGCGGCGCCGAATCCCTCAATCACCAAGCCCAGATCGGCCAGTTCGCAGGACCGATCCAGAAGCCCCTGCGTTGCGGCCTCGTCATCAAGCTCGACCACCTCGGGCAGCAGCAACATTTGTCGGGCGACCCCGCCATCGGCCAAAGCCGCCTTCATGCGCTCATAAACCAGCCGTTCATGCGCGGCATGCTGATCGACCAGCACGATGCCATCCTGTGTCTGCGCAATGATATAGGTGGCGTGCAATTGGCCA
Source organism: Rhodothalassiaceae bacterium (assembly GCA_050331575.1). GTDB lineage: Bacteria > Pseudomonadota > Alphaproteobacteria > Sphingomonadales > Rhodothalassiaceae > JBHJGS01. The sequence continues at coordinate 945 of JBHJGS010000015.1, forward strand.
CGCGCCGCGCCCAACGGGAAACGCTCCGCCGGGTCGGCCGTCTCCGGGGCGGGATCGGCGCGCGCGACCGGGGCGTCTTGATCGTCCAGGCGGGGCGCTAGGCTGGCGGTATAAACAGCGGCAGGTTCGGACAGGCCGCGCGACGGTCGCAAGGCCGCAAGCGGCGCCGGCGCCCGCGGCAACGGGTAAGATCCCGGCCGGCCGCCGATATGGCCCGGGGCCGCGGCCCGGTGGCCGTGTTCGGCCAAGCTGTGGCGCAAACCAGAGACGATCAGCGTGCGGACGGTTTCTGCGTCCCGGAAGCGCACCTCCGCCTTGGCCGGATGGACGTTCACGTCCACCGCGTGCGGCGGCACGGCCAGATACAGGGCCAACACCGGGTGGCGGTCGCGCGCCAACAGATCTTGATAGGCCGCGCGCACCGCGCCGACGAGCAGGCGATCGCGCACCGGCCGGCCATTGACGAAAAGATATTGCTGCTGGGCATTGCCGCGATTGTATGTTGGCAGTCCGGCCAGCCCGGCGAGGTGGCAATCCCCGCGTGTCGCGTCGATCTCAACAGCATTGTCGGTAAAGCGGCGACCGAGGATCTGGGTCAGCCGCGCCGCGATCCCCGGATCGGCGAAGCGGTCAGCTCGCAGCACCAGGCGCGCACCGTCGAAGAATTGGAAGCCCACCTGCGGATGCGCCATGGCCAATCGGCGCACCACGTCGGTGATTGCCATTAGTTCAGCGCGGTCCGACTTCAAGAATTTCAGACGCGCCGGCGTGGCGAAGAAGAGATCCTCCACGCTGACCCGGGTGCCGCGATGAAGCGCGCACGGGCGCACCGCCCGGATCTTGCCGGCGCGAACTTGAATCTCCTGGCCGGTTTCGGCACCGGCAGGCCGGCTGGCCAAGGTCAGCTTGGCAACGGCACCGATCGATGGCAGCGCCTCGCCGCGGAAGCCCAGGGTCGCGATGTCGGTCAGGTCGTCACTGTCGCTCAGTTTGGAGGTGGCATGGCGTTCCACCGCAACCGCCAACTCCTCGCCGTTCAGGCCGTGCCCGTCATCCTCTACCTCGATGCGCTGCCGTCCGGCCGCCTCGACACGCACAAGGATGCGTTCGGCGCCGGCATCCAAGGCATTCTCGACCAATTCCTTCACCGCATTGGCGGGCCGTTCGATGACCTCGCCGGCCGCGATGCGGTTGACCGTGTGCGCAGCCAAGCGGCGGATGCGGCCGCTCATGTCAGGCCTCAGCCCTGCGGATCGCTCGCAACACGCTCGATGCTGGCGCCGTCTAGGCCCTGATCGCGCTGATCAACGGCCAAGATATCCGCCAGAAGCGGATCCTTTCGCACGACAACATCCTGCTCGCTGCGTAATTGCGAGCGGGCGCCGCGATCAACCTCGCCCAATTGATCAAGCAGGGCGCGCTCGCCGCGCGACAAGGCCGGCAGCTCGCTCCGGCCGGGGAACAGGGCCTCGATGGCCTGGGCCTGGGTGTTGATGTCCTGCTTGGTGGCAACGCCGGTGCGCGGGGGTCTCAGCGCGAAGTCCGGCGGCACTTCCAGGGCGGGCTTGGCAACAACGACGAATTCATCCGGTGTGCCGTCTCCCGCGCAGCCGGCCAGGACCGTCAGCGCCGCTACGCTGGCGGCAAAAGAAATCAAACGCATTAAACAACCGCTTCGTTAGAACCCGAAGAGGCGCCCTTATCGCCTGATCCGGTCAGACTGTCCAGCAACCAAAGCACGACGCCCACGGTAATCGCGGCGTCGGCCACATTGAAAATGTAGAAGGACCATCCGAAGGCATGGGCGTGCAAGAAATCCACCACATAGCCGAACCGGATCCGATCGACGATGTTGCCGATGGCGCCGCCGATGATCAATCCCAGCGCGGTGGCCATGAGCGGCGTGCCGACGCGGCATAGCCACCGGACCAGCCACACCGCAATGCCCACCGTCAAGCCAATCAAGAGCCAGCGCGCAGCCTCACTGCTGGCCTGCAATAGGCCCAAGGAAATGCCGTAATTGTGCACCAGGGTCAGGCTGAACACAGGCAAGACATTCAGCGATTGCCCCAGACGCAATTCCAATCCGTGCAAGATCCACAGCTTGGTCAGCTGGTCTGCAACCAGAACAAGGGCCGCCGTTGCCAGACCTGCCCTCGTCAGGGTCATGCCGCCTGACCGTCTGTCAAGAACGCTGCCATCAGCGTTTCAACGGCATGCATCTGTTGGGCGTTGCCAACGGTAATGCGCAAGGCATCGTCCAGGCCCTGGCCCGGTAAGTGGCGAACCAGCACGCCATGGGCGGCCAGATGCGCCTGTGCCGCTTGGGCCTGCTCAGCACTGCTGAGTCGAACCAGAACAAAATTGGTCTGGCTGGGCGTTACCCGCAGCCCAAGCGCGGCCAGCGCGGCGGCCAAGTGTTGCCGTGCCGCCACGGTTTGCTGCCGAACATCCTCCAGCCAGTCACGGTCGGCCACGGCTGCGGCGCCGGCAGCGGCCGCTGCGGCGTTCAAATTATAGGGTCCTCGGCATCGGTTCAGCATATCGACCACGCCGGGCGGGCCGAACAGCCAGCCAATGCGTAAGGCGGCAAGGCCGTAAAGCTTGGAGAGGGTCCGCGTCATGACGACATTATTGTGACGCTGCACCAATGTCGCACCCGGATCATAGTCCGCCGCATCGACGCTTTCGGCATAGGCGGCATCAAGCACCAGCAAGACCTGTTCGGGCAGGCCGCGATGCAGGCGCTCAACCTCTTGGTGCGGCAGATAGGTGCCGGTGGGATTGTTCGGATTATCCAGAAAGACGATGCGAGTCTTGTCGGTAACCGCCGCCAACAGCGCATCGACATCAGCGGATAGATCGGGCCGGTTGGCAACGGCCACGGAGCGCGCCCCGAACGCCCGGGCCAGGATCGGATACATGGCGAAGCCATGGCGGCAGTGCACAACCTCGGCGTCCGGGCCGGCATAAGCCTGGGTGATCAGCGCCAACAATTCATCTGAGCCATTGCCGCACATGATGCGCGCGGGATCCAGGCCATGGGCGTGTGCAATTGCCCGCCGAAGTGCCACCGGGTCGCCTTCAGGGTAGCACCATAAGCGATCGGCGATCGCGCGATAAGCCGCCATGGCAGCCGGACTGGGTCCGAACACCGATTCGTTGGCGGACAGTTTTTCCGTCGCCGCATCCGTCGGCGACGGTGCGGTGCCGGGGGTGTAGGGCGAAAGCGCCTCAACCCAGGGATTGGGACAGGGGCCGGTCATCCCAGCCGGCATAGCGTGGTGGATTTGCAGCCGTCAATTTGCCAAAGGCGGCCGCGCGCCCTGCGGCTGCGCCGGTCTTGCTCACCCGTGCCGACTTGCCCGCGGCGTGCAGCGGGCATAAAGCGGGCGTCTATGCCGTTTTGCGATCATGACCATCAAATCGAGCGTTTCGACCAGGCCCTGGCGCTGGACAGCGGGGCCGTGTTGCCGGGTTTTCAACTGGCCTATGCCAGCTGGGGCCAGCTCTCTCCCCGGCGCGACAATGCCGTGGCGGTGTTTCATGCCCTGTCTGGAGATCAGTATGTTTGCGGCCGCCACCCACTGACCGGCCGGCCCGGCTGGTGGGAGCGGATGGTCGGGCCTGGCCGGCCGATAGATACCGATCGCTTTTTCGTGGTGTGCGTCAATGTGCCCGGGGGTTGCATGGGCTCGACCGGGCCAGGCAGCCTCAATCCCGCTACCGGCCGGCGCTACGGCCCAGACTGGCCGGTGCTGACCATCACCGATATGGTGCGCGCGCAACAGGCCTTGTTCGCCCGGCTGGGCATCGATCGCTTTCATGCGGTGATCGGCGGGTCGATGGGCGGCATGCAGGCGCTCAGCTATGCCGCCTTGTACCCGCAGGCGGTCGAGCGGGTCATCGCCCTTGCAGCCCCGTTCCAGCACAGCGCCTTCAATATCGGCTTTCATGAACTGGGCCGGCAGGCGATCATGGCCGATCCGGCGTGGGCCGGCGGCCACTATGATCCGCCCGGCCCGGTGGCGGGCTTGGCCGTTGCGCGCATAGCCGCGCACCTGACCTATTTGGGCCAGGATCGCACCAATGCGCGCTTTGGCCGCGCGTTGCAGGACAAGCAGGCTGTGAGCTTTTCGATGGATCAGGATTTCCAGATCGAGAGCTATCTGCGCCACCAGGGTCGGCGCTTTACGGAGCGCTTCGACGCCAACAGTTATTTGGCGATCAGCCGCGGCATGGACTATTTCGATCTGGGCCATGGCGAGGCGCTGGCGACCCGCTTCCGCGGCAGCCCCGCCCGCTTTGAGCTGGTCAGCTTCAGCAGTGATTGGCTGTATCCCACCGCGGCGATCCGCCCGGGCGCGGAAACCTTGGCCGCGGCTGGGCTGCGTGTTCGCTTCACCGAGCTTCTCAGCGACTTCGGCCATGACGCCTTCTTGCTGGAAGTTCCGGCGCTGGACAGGCTGCTCGCCGATGGTCTGGCCGCCGCACCGGCTGCGGGCGATTGAAGCGATTCCCGGCTTGGCGCTAGTTTGGATGCTATGCGTCTGAGAAAACCGCAGGTCCTGTTTCGCCAGCTGCATCGCTGGGGTGCGGTGCTGATCGCTCTGCCGCTGCTTGTGATGATCGGCGCGGGGCTCTTGTTGATGCTGAAGAAGGAGGTGGCCTGGATTCAGCCACCCACGGCCCGTGGCAGTGAAGCGGCTGTGCCGCGCCAATCCTTCGATGCCTTGTTCGAGGCCGCAAAGGCTGTGCCTGAGGCCGGTATTTCCGATTGGTCGGATCTGGAGCGCGTCGATCTGAAACCTGACCGCGGCATTGTGAAATTCGTCGCGCGCAGCCGCTGGGAGGTGCAGGTCGACACCGCGAGCGCGGAGGTGTTGCACGTAGCGGTTCGGCGCTCCGATCTCATCGAGCAGCTGCACGATGGAAGCTTTTTTGGCGAGTGGGTGAAACTTTACATCTTTTTGCCGGCCGCGTCGGTTCTTTTTCTCCTTTGGTTGACCGGGCTTTATCTGTTTATCTTACCGCACTGGAAGCGCGCCGAGCGGCGCCACCGGCGCCGTGCGACCTTCAGGGGAGAGGGAAATCAATGAGACGATTGATGCTGATGCTGATGCTGATGGCGACCAGCGCCATCGCGTGGACCGCCTATGGCCAGGGCGATGCCACCGAAGACCCGGGCCTGTTCCATGGCCTGGAGTTCCGCAATATCGGCCCGTTCCGCGGCGGCCGCTCCACCGCGGTGGCCGGGCATGCCGATCAGCCGATGACCTTTTATATGGGCGGCACCGGCGGGGGTGTGTGGAAGACCACCAATGCCGGCCAGGACTGGACCAATGTGTCCGACGACTATTTCAAGATGGGCTCCGTCGGCGCCATCGACGTCGCCCCGTCTGATCCCAATCTGGTGCTGGTTGGCATGGGCGAAAGCCCGTTCCGCGGCGTCACCTCCAGCCATGGTGACGGGGTCTATCTGTCCACTGACGCCGGCAAGACCTGGACGCACAAGGGATTGGCCGACGCCCGCCAGATCAGCTCGGTGAAATTCCATCCCGATAATCCGGATCACTTGCTGGTGGCGGTGCAGGGCAGCCCCTGGGCGCCGACCGATACGCGCGGCGTCTATCGCTCCACCGATGGCGGCGACAGCTTCAAGCAGGTGCTGTTCGTGAACGACAATACCGGCGCGGTTGACCTGAAATATGATCCGTCCAACCCGCGCATCGTCTATGCGGCGATGTGGGATTATGAGCGCGACGCCCATGCCGTGCGCTCCGGCGGCCCCGGGTCAGGCATCTGGAAGTCCACCGATTTCGGCGAGACCTGGCAAGAGGTCGGCGAAGGTCTGCCCGAGGAGATGGGCAAGATCGGCGTCGCGCCCTCTGGCGCGCAGGACGGACTGGTCTATGCCGTGATCGAAGCCAAGGATAAGGGCGGGCTATACAAGTCCACCGACGGCGGCGACAGCTGGTCTCATGTCAATGGAGATCGGCGTCTGCACGCCCGGTCCTGGTATTATATGCATGTGTTCGCCGATCCCACCGATCCGGAGAATGTCATCGTCTTGAACGCGCCGTTCATGCGCTCCACGGACGGCGGCCGCACCTTCTCACCGGTCGGCGTGCCGCATGGCGACACCCATGATCTGTGGATCAATCCGGAGCGCCCGGAGATCATGATCAACGCCAATGACGGCGGCGCGACGGTGACGCTGGATAACGGCCGGACCTGGTCGACCATCTACAATCAACCCACGGCGCAATTCTATCGCGTCAATGTCGACAATCAGTTCTTCTACAAGGTCTATGCAGGCCAGCAGGACAATTCCACCGTGGCGATCCGGTCGCGCGCGCCGGACGGGTCGATCGGTCCGGAGGATTTCCATTCCGTCGGCGGCTGTGAAAGTGCCCATGTCGCCTTCGATCCGGACAATCCGCGCTATGTCTATGCCGGCTGCTATCTGGGCCAGATCACCGAATATGATCATGAAACCCGCACCACGCGGGATATCCGCGCCTATCCGGAACTGGCCTTCGGCGTGCCGCCCAAGGAGCGCAAATACCGGTTCAACTGGAATGCGCCGATTCTGGTGTCCCAGCACGACCGCAAGACAATCTATCACGCCGGCAACAAGGTGTTGAAAAGCACGGACCGCGGCTATTCCTGGGAAGAGGTGTCGCCGGACCTGACCCGTGATGAGGAAGAGCGCCAGGGCAAGGGCGGTTTTCCGATCACCAATGAGGTGTCGGAGAATTATAACACCATCTTCGCCCTGGCCGAGTCACCGCATGACGCCGACACGCTGTGGGCGGGCTCCGATGACGGTCTGGTGCATGTCACCCGCGACGGCGGCAAGCGTTGGGTCGAGGTCACGCCCAAAAAGGTCGGCCGCGCGCTGATCAACAGCATCGACATCAGCCCGCATGATCCACAGACCGTCTATATCGCAGCGACCCGCTACAAGGAGAATGACCACACCCCGCTGATCTACAAGACCACCGACGGTGGCCGCAGCTGGCAGCAGATCGCCTCAGATGTGATGGAGGAGTTCGTTCGGGTCGTGCGGGAGGATCCTGACCGCGAAGGACTGCTTTATGCCGGCACGGAAAATGGCCTGTATGTCTCGTTCGACGGCGGTGAGGCCTGGCAGTCGCTGCAATTGGATCTGCCGCATGTGGCGATCACCGACATGAAGGTGGCGCACGGCGACCTGATCTTGTCCACCCAGGGCCGCGGTTTCTGGATCCTGGATGATATCGCGCCGCTGAAGCAGTTCGAACCGGGCCATGAGACCGCAGCGATGCACCTGTACACGCCCTCCGACACCGTCGATGTTGGCGGCACGGGCGGGCGCAATGGCGGGCCGGTGGCGCCCAATCCGCCCAGCGGCGCGGTGATCTACTATGCCCTGGGCGAGGCCCCCGACCTGGAAGACACCGTGGTGACGCTGGAGATCCGCAATGCCAAGGGCACGTTGATCCGAACATTGAAGAGCGACGCCAAGACCGGCGCAGAAGGCGGCGGATCCGGCGCCGGCTATCACCTGCCCGCACAGGCCGGCATCAACCGAGCGGTGTGGGACCTGCGCGGCGAGCCGCTGGAGTCGATCGACGGATTGTGGAGCATTGCCGGCGGCCGCGACAAGATCGTTCAGGGCCGGCCGGTGCCGCCGGGCGACTATAACGTCACCCTGGTGATGGGCGATCAAAGCCAGGAGGCACAGCTTACCGTCCTGGCCGATCCGCGCCTGTCTGTGGATGAGGAGCAGATCGCCGAGCAGCAGAACCTGGCCGCGCAGAGCTATGGCATGGTCGAGGAACTGCAACGCTCGGTGAATGCCTTGCGCGATGCCAAGGCGCAGGTGTCCGACGAGGTCGCGCGCCTGAAGGACCGGGATGCCGAGGCCTATGCCGAGCTGATCGAGGCCGGTGAAGGCTTTGTGACCGCGGTCGATGACTGGGAGGCCGGCCTGATCAACACCGAACGGGAATTCTTCCAGGACGTGCTGAACTGGCCGGACAAGCTGCATTCCGACCTGCAGATGCTGGCCGGCACGATTGTCGAGGCCAATCAGGGCGTCACCAAGGGCATGCGCGACCGATTCGAGGATCTGCGCGGGCGTTTCTCCGACGCCATGACCGCGCGCGATGCCATCGTGGAGGACGAATTGGCGGCCTATAATCGCGCCCATAAGGCTGCGGACCTGCCCGCGGTGATGATGAAGGATCCGGCCAGCGCGGACTGACCGCCCAAGCCTGCCACACTGCGCCCTTCCCCGCCTGCCCGGGGGAGGGCGTTTTGTTTGGCGCCCCTTGTTCCGTCATCGCGGGCCGAAGCCGCGATCATCCGTCGGCGCCGGCGGCCATCAGCGACTGGACGACAGGTCGCGGCGCGGCGTCGGCTGCAGCTGCTTGACCCGCTGCGGCGCTGCACCCCCTTGTCATGGGCGCAGCGGCGCGGGACGATGGGCATTGCCGGGCGGGTCCGGTTGGTCGGAGAGTGCCCTAGGATCGCATGGGGAGATACCGATGGCAGAGCAATCCCGCAGCTCGCAGACGTCCGCAGCGATTGTCGAGCTGCGACCGGGCGCTGACCGCCAAGCCCGCGCCCTGCGCCGCGGCGGCACTGCTGAGGATGCGCGCGACCCATTTGCCATGGCCGCCCTTCTGGCCGCGCAGGCGGAGCAGGAGCCGTGAGCGAGACCACAGCCGCGCCCCGGCCGGCGGTTGAGCTTCTTGAGGTGCGGGATTTTCTGGGCGCGCATCCGCCGTTCGATCACTTGGCCGCGGAGGATCTCAGCGCGCTCGCCCGCCGCATTGAGATCAGCTACGCCCGCAAGGGCACCCAGATCCTTCGCCACGGCGTCCCCAACACGCATCTGTACATGATCCGCGCTGGGGCGGTGGATCTGCATGAAAATGGCAGCGATTTCCGCGCCCGGGTCGGCGAGGGCGACTATTTCGCCTTCTCCTCGCTGTTGCGCGACGATGTCACGCGGATGGCCGCCATGGCGGTGGAGGATTGCCTGCTGTATCGCCTGCCCGCAGCGGCGTTTCGCAGCGTGATCGAGCGTCACCCTCAGATCGCGCGCTATTTCGCGCTGGCCGAATCCGACCGGCTCCGTCATGCCCTGGAACGCCGGCGCAGCGCCGTTTTGGGCATTGAGGACACGCCCCTGTTGACCGCCCGGCTGGGCGAGTTGATCAGCCGGCCGACCCTGCATTGGGTGGGCCCGGATCTCAGCGTCGCCGAAGTCGCCCGCAAGATGACGGACCATGATGTCTCGACCATGCTCATTCTGCAGGAGGGCCAGCTGCGCGGCATCTTTACCGACAAGGATCTGCGCCGCCGGGTCATGGGCCAGGGCCGCGCCTGGGACACGCCGATCACCGCGGTGATGACGCCGGACCCGATCACCCTGCCGGCGCAGGCCAGTGCGCTGGAGGCGCTTCTGGCGATGACCCGGCATCGCATCCACCATATCCCCGTCCGTCGCGAGGACGGCGCCATCTTGGGCATCATCAGCGCCAATGATCTGCTCGGCCGGATGAGCGCGCAGGCGCTGTATCTGGCCGACCGCATCGCCCGGGCCGGCAGTGCCGAGGCGATCGCCGAGCAGACCGCGCGCATTCCTGACTGTCTGGTTTCGTTGGTCGACAGCGGTGTGCCGGCCCGCGAGATCGGCCGCTTTCTGTCCTCCGTGGGGGAGGCGGCGCATGTGCGCTTGGCGCAGCTGGCCGAAGCCGAATTGGGCCCGCCGCCGGTGGCCTATGCGCTGTTGGTGTTCGGGTCACTGGCGCGCGGTGATCAGACGGCTCGGTCGGATCAGGACAATGCCCTGCTGGTGTCCGACGCCTTTCAGGCCGAGGCCCATGACGGCTATTTCCGGCGGCTGGCGGCCATCCTGTGCGATGGCCTGAATCGCGCGGGCTATGTCTACTGCCCCGGCGAGATCATGGCGACGACGCAGCGCTGGCGGCAGCCGCTGGCGGCCTGGCAGGCGCAGTTTCATCGCTGGATCACCACGCCTGATCCCGATGCGGTGATGCATGCCACGATCTTCTTCGATCAACGCGTGATCCATGGCGATGCCGCCCTGATTGCGCCGTTGCAGGCCGATATTCAGCGCTGGGCGGAGGGCAACCGGATCTTTCTGGCGCATCTGACCAAGGATGCGCTGAAGGCCAGCCTGCCCCTGGGCTTCTTCCGCCAATTGGTGCTGTCCCGCGACAAGGACCACAAGGACCGGCTGAATCTGAAACAGCAGGGCACGGCGCCTCTGGTCGACATCGCTCGGGTCTATGCCTTGGCGCATGGCCTCAGCGCGGTAAACACGCAGGATCGATTCGCCGAGGCGGAGCGGGTTCAGGCTCTGGCCGCCTCCGACGCGGCCAATCTGCGCGATGCCTTCGCCTTCATCAGCGACGTTCGGCTGCGCCACCAGGCCGAACAGATCCGCCATGGCGAGCCGCCGGACAATTTCGTCGCACCGAAGGTGCTCAGCCGCTTCGACCGTGACCATCTGAAGGATGCCTTCGCCCTGGTACGCGACGCTCAGCAGGCGCTGGCGCTGAGGTTCGGCGGCGGCCTGATGCGCTGATGCGTTGGCAATCCCGCCAGCGCTGGCCGCAAACCCGACTCAAGCCGGCCACGCCGTTGGACGCGGTGGGCTTTCTGAGCGTCGATCTGGAAACCAGCGGGTTGGATCCGCGGCGCCATGCCATTGTGTCGGTGGGATGGGTTGCGCTTGACGGTTTGGCAATTGCAGCGGGCAGCGCCGGCGCGTTGACGGTCCGCAGCACCGGACTGTCCGAGGACATTGGCGCGCGCTTTCATGGCCTCGGCCATGATGCGGTGGCTGCCGGCGTGCCGCTTTCGGCGATGTTGGCGGCGTTTCAAGCCGCAGCGCATGGCCGCGTGCTGATCGCGCATGGGGCGGCGATCGAACGAGAGTTTCTGGCCAAGGCGTTCCGGCGGTGCGCGCTTCCCGCGTTCGCGGCCCAAATCGTTGACACCTTGGCGCTGGAACAGCGCCGCCCCGGCGACTGCGGACCGGGTCGACTGCGCCTGGATGCCTGCCGACATCGGTACAATCTACCGCGCTATAAGGCGCATGACGCCCTAAGCGACGCGTTGGCCTGTGCGGAATTGTTTCTGGCTCAGCAGGCCCATGCGGGCTGGAAGCGGTTGGGCCAGGTTCTAACCGGTTAGGCCTTGTGCGATTGCCGCGCAGCCCCCTTTGCTGCCGGGGCCAGCAGCCAGCCGACCGCGGCCACGGCCAGCACCGCGCCAAACAATTGTGCGGCTACGAAAGCGGGCACGTCCAACGGCCGGATGCCCGCGAAGGTATCGGAAATGCCGCGGGCGATGGCAACGGCGGGATTGGCGAACGAGGTTGAGGCGGTGAACCAATAGGCTGCCGTGATATACAGGCCCACCAGCCACGCAACAGCTTCGGCCCGCACACGAACGCTGATCAGGATCGTCGCAACCAGGCCAAAGGTGGCAATTATCTCCGCCAGCCATTGGCCGGAGCCGGTCCGGGCGGTCTGCGCCAATTGCAGCAGCGGAAGATCGAACATGGCATGGGCGGTGATGCTGCCGATCAGGCCGCCGACAATCTGCGCCAGCGCATAGGCCGAGGCCGCGCTGGGGGCAATCTGCCGTCGCAGCGCAAAGGCAAGCGTGACCGCCGGATTGAAGTGTGCGCCCGACACCGGGGCCAAAAGCGAGATCAACACCATCAAGATCGCACCGGTCGGCACGGTATTGGCCAGCAGCGCCAGGGCCGGATCGCCGGTCAGCCGTTCGGCCATGATGCCGGAGCCGACGACGGTGCCGACCAGGAAACCGGTGCCTGCCGCTTCAGCGGCCAGACGGCGTGACAAGGGCATTATCATTGCGCGAGCGTCTTCTGCGGCGGCAGGCCAACCGCGCCGATCGCTGTCAGCTGCTCTTGCAGGCTGCGGCGATCCAGATCCTCCACCGGCAGGTCGACCAGGAAAGCAATCCGTGCGCGCAGAACCTGGAAGGCGTCGATAAAGGCCTGCCGGCGGCGCACCATCGGGCCGTCCACCGCGGCGGGATCGGGCAAACCCCAATGCGCCGTCATCGGCGCGCCGGGCCAGACCGGGCAGGCTTCCGCGGCGGCGGAATCGCACACGGTCAGGACCAGATCCATTTTCGGGGCGTTGGGGGCGGCGAATTCCTGCCAGGATTTCGACCGCGCGAACTGCGTGTCAAAGCCCATGTCCTGCAGGATTTGCAAGGCGAGCGGATGCGGTGTCGGCTTCGGTTGCGAGCCGGCGGAAAAGGCTCGAAAGCGGCCGTGGCCGGCACGCGCGAGTATGGCCTCGGCCAAAATCGACCGGGCGGAATTGCCTGTGCACAAAAATAAAACATGAAATGCCGGTTTAGCCATCGACTGCCTCCCTCGCCGCCAAAAGGTTCTGGAGGACCGGACGGCAGAGCTCCGGCCGGCCTCCGCAACAGTCTTCCAAAAGAAATGCTACCAAACTGTGCATTGCTGAAAGATTGGCGGTATATCGGATCAGCCGGCCCTGCCGCTCGGCGTGAACCAGGCCGGCGTGAGCCAGAATCGACAGATTGGCCGACAGTGTGTTGGGCCGAACCTTGAGGCGTCGGGCGATGTCGCCTGCCGGCAGGCCGTCCGGGCCCTGGCGGACCAGCAGGCGGACAACCGCAAGCCGGGTTGGCTGGCTCAACGCGGCAAACGCGGACAGGGCGGCAGAAGACTCCATAATTCTAGAAATATGGAAATCACGGCGACAGATCAAGCGATCGGGCCAAGGCCCTACGAGCTTGTGAGTGTCTGATGAACCACCACCCAGGCGGCGGGGTCAGCCAGGATCGGACGGCCAGGAGGCACCGCCGGCAACGCCGCGCCGGGGCGGATCACCACGGCACAGCTCAGTGCCTGATTGTCGTGCCGGCGGCTGAAGCCGATGGTGCCGTCCGGGGCGCGTTCTGGCTGATAGCTGCCGTGACGCAGCAGCGATGGGACCTCGCGGCGGGCGTGCAACAGCGCCTGGGTCGCTGCGAGTTTGCGCGCCGCGGGACCGGTGCCGCCCTGGCGCAGCAGGGCTTGATTGGCGGTGAAGTCCACCGGCCGGCGATTATCCGGATCGACCAGGGACAGGTCGGGACATTCGCAGCCCTGATAAACATCCGGGATGCCGGGGCCCAACGTCTTCAGGACCAAGCGCGCAATATTGATGTCAGCCGCAGCCAGCGCCAGGTCCTGCGCAGCCTCGGCAATCTCGCGACCGATCGGCCCTTCGCTCAACGCGCGGGCAAAGGCGCTCAATCGCGCCTCATACTCGGGATTCTGCTCGGTCCAGGCGGTGTCAAGCTTGGCCTCCCGTGCCGCCTTGATGGCATAGGCGGCGAGCCGATCGGCCAGCGCCTGCCGGTCTTGCGCGGTCGACCCGCTATCCGGCCAGCAGCCCAGGGCGGTCTGAAACATCAGATAGGCATCGCGGTCGCTGATCCCCTGGCGGGCCTCCCGGGTCTGGTCGAACCAGCCGCGCACCTGCTTGGCCCATCGCTCCGGATCGTGCGACAGCAGCACCAGCCGCGCGCGCACATCCTCGCCTCGCTTGGTGTCGTGCGTGGCGGTGGCACTGAGGGCCAGCGGCTGCTCGGCGGCCCGCCGGGCCATGCGGGCATGAAACGCCTCGGCGGGCAGTCCGACGCGGTCAGGGTCGCCGCCGACCTCATTCAAGGCGATGAAGCGGACATAGCGGTAGTAGGCGGTATCCTCCACAGCCTTGGCCATCACCGGCCCGGTCATCTGCTGAAAACTCAGGGCGTCGGGCTCTGCGGGGTCGCTCAGCACCGTCATCACCGCGTCCAGTACGGCAGCATCGGCGCCGGCCTCGCGGGCGTGCCGGGCGAAGGCCTGCAGCCGCTCGCGTTCCGCGCTGCACGGGCCTGCCGCGCGCAGATAGGTGCGATAGACTGGGAACGCCAGCGCCAGCTGTTCCAGCACCGCCCGCACCGATGCCTGCTCCAGCCCCTTACGCGCGGCGATCTGGCCGGCCAGGGTGTCGAATTCATGGGCGAAGGCGGTGGCGATCTGGTGCTGCTTGGCGGCCTTGACCACGACGGCAAAAGACGGCTCCTCGCCGGTCAGCGTTTCATACAGCCGGGTCAGGGCCGGTTCCGCTGCACCATCGACGAACAGGGCATCCAGATCCGACAGCACGGCATAGCCGGTCTCGCCGGCCACGGGCCAGGTCGCCGGCAGCTGTTCCTCGCCCTCCAGGATCTTCTCCACCCAGATCGGCGGGGTCCAGTTCGGCGCAGGGTCGGCACGGTCGCCGAACAGGCCGGCCAGGCGGTCCAGATAGCCCTTCGGGTCGCGCAGGCCATCGACATGATCGACGCGCAGCCCATCGACCAGGCCGTCCGTGAGCAGCTCCTTGATCAGCGAATGGCTGGCCTCGAACACTGCGGGATCTTCCTGACGCACGCCGATCAGGTCGGTGATGTCGAAAAAGCGGCGATAGTTCAGCCGGTCCAAATCGCGCCAGAAGCTGAGCACATAGTGTTGCTTGGCCAGGACCGCTGCCACATCAGCGCCGTCGCTGCCCGCCGCCAGGGGATAGCGCTTGTCATAATAGACCAGGGCGCGACCGAATCTGGCGTCATCCTCCAGGCTCAGGTCCCCCTGCGCCAGCACCTGCTCCAACGGCGCGCCCAGCACCGGCAGCACCAGGCGGCCGTCGGCCTTGTTCCAGTCGATGTCAAAGCTGGCGGCATGCGGCGAGGCACGGCCGTGCGTCAGCACATCGGCGAACCAGGGATTATGCGGGCTGGCGGCCATATGATTGGGCACGATGTCCAAGATGAGCCCAAGGCCGGCCTGATGCAGGGCCGCGACCATGGCCTGAAAGCCTTCCCAGCCGCCCAACGGCTCGGACAGCCGATTATAGTCGGTGACATCATAGCCGTGGCTGGAGCCGGGCCGGGCCTGGAACACCGGGCTGGCATAGACATGGCTGACCCCCAGATCCGCCAGATACGGTGCCAGTTGCGCCGCGCCGGCGAAATTGAGATGCGGGCCGAACTGCAGCCGGTAGGTGGCGGTGGGCCAGGTCATGTCCGGCGTGCCGCCCGTGCTCGGGCCGCGATGGTGTCATCGGCCGTCCAATCCTCCACATCGCGGGCATAGCGGCGGCGCCAATTGGGATGCTCATCGACCGTGCCGGGCAGGTTCATCTGCGCCTCCTGCAACAACAAATCCTCCAGCGCCGCCAGAATCACCGCCGCCCGGCTTCTGGCCAGAAATCGCAGCGCGGCGGTGACGATGGCTTCCGGGGCAGCCCCCTGTTCAACGCCCCACGCGGCCAAAAGCTCGTCGGCCTCGGCGGCGCGCTGACGCCGGGCCGCCACCGCCGCACCGGCATCGGGGTAAAGCTTCAGCCGGGCCCGCGCCTCGATATCGCCGCCCTTCAGAAAGCCCAGAAGCGGCGGCATATCGTGGGTGTGGGTCACCGCCAGGCACAGCGGCGGGAAGTCCTCCGGCGCCAGCAGCGCGCCCTCAGCGCCGCGCGCCCACGGCGCGACCTGGTATGACAGGATGTGGGCGGCATGCAGCGCCTCGGTCAGGCCCTCCGGCACTGTGCCCAAATCCTCCCCCACCACCAGGCACCGGTCGCGCCGGCTTTCCTGTGCGGTCACAGAGATCATATCGGCCTGGGGAAAGGCGACATAGCCGCCCTGGGTCGCCGGCAAGCCTTCCGGGATCCAGAATTGCCGGTTGAAGCCCAAAACATGATCGATGCGCAGCGCACCGGCGGGGGCCATGGAGGCACGCAGGATGCGCCGGAAGGGGTCGAAGCCCGCGGCCGCCAGGCGACCGGGATGGATCGGCGGCAAGCCCCAATCCTGCCCGGTGGCGGACAGCGCATCTGGCGGCGCGCCCAGCCGCACGCCGTTTGCCATATGCGCCTGGCCCGCCCACATCTCCGACCCGTCCGCCGACGACCCGACGGCCAGATCGAGATACAGGTCGCACGGCGGGTCGATGGCCTGGCCTGCCGCCACCGCGCCATCGAGCTGTTGCCGGGCGATCCACTGCAGATAGGCAAAGAAGCCCAGCTGCTCGCTATTCTGGCGCACGAACGCCTGCACCTCGGGACTGTCGGGCCGGCGAAAGGCTGGTGGCCAGGCGGGAAAACCGCCTGTGATGCCGTCGGCGGCAAAGCGCGCGTGCAGCGCCTCAAACGCGGTGTGCCGGGCCAGATCGGTGCCGCCGTCGGCACAGAACCGCTCGAAGGCTTGGCGGCGCGCCGGCTCGGCGGCCTTCAAAAATCGGCGGTAGAGCGTCTCGAAGGCCGGCCGCTTGGCCGCGGCGACCCGAGCATAGTCGACCCGATCGGCCGCACGCGCCGCAGCGATGGTGTCGGCCGCTTGCGCGCGCAGATCGGCCGGGGCGTCCGCCACCGCTTCAGGGTCAATATAAAGCGGATTGAGCGCCAGTCGCGAACACGGATCATAAGGGCTGCAGCGCCACGGCTCGGCCAGAAACGGCGCATGCAGCGGATTGACCCCGACATAGCGCGCGCCCAGGCCGGCGGCCCAGCGCATCACCGCGGCCAGATCGGTGAAATCGCCGATGCCCCAATTGCGCTGGGACCGCAGCGCATAAAGCTGCAGCGAGATCCCCCACACCCGGCCGCCGCCGGCGATATCCTCGGGCAGGAACGCAGCCATGTCAGGCTCGGGCGGCTGCGGCGGCGGGGGCGGCTGCAACACCGCGATCAGGCGGTCGACCGTCTTGGCCGGCACCCGCCGGGTCTTGCCGCCATGCGCCTTGTAGCTGAGGGCGACGCCGAGCGCGCGCGCCTGCTCCGTGCGCGCACTCATGCCTCGCCCACCGCGGCGGCGAAGCAATATGGCGGCAGATGGTCAGGGGTCAGCCCCGGATGCGTGGCAAAAAGCGTCTGGCCCTCCTGCTTGGCCGCCGGCAGATGGGCGGCGCCGTCGCCCAGATTGGCGATCAGATGCAAACGGCCGGCGGGAAAATGATAGGCGACCGAGACCGCCAAGCCGTTCCACGCCGCCGATGTCTCAGGCGTGCCGGAGCGGACCAGCGGCAGAACATGCGCCCGCCGCAAGGCCAGAAGCTGGCGGAACCAGGCCAGCCGCTCCGCATGGGCCGGGTCCATCAGTTCCTGCCAAGTCAGCTTGGCCAGAGCGAAGGTGCGCGTCGCATTGGGATCGGGGATCGACCGGCGCGCCTCGGGATCGGCAAATTTCTTGAAGCGGGCGAATTCCCGGCGCCGGCCCTCGCGCACGGCCTCGGCCAGGTCGCCGTGAAAATCGCAAAAGAAGGGGAACGGGCTGGTTGCTGCCCATTCCTCGCCCATCCAGATCAGCGGAATCTGCGGGCTGAGCAGGTAAAGCGCTGTTGCCGCCTGCACCGCCTCCGGCGCGGTGCCGTCGGTAATGCGCTCACCATGGGCGCGGTTGCCGACCTGATCATGGTTCTGCAGAAAGGCCACAAAGGCGTCCGGCGGCAGATCCCCGGACCCCTCGCCGCGCCGGGCGCCGTCGCGATGCGCGGACGGCTCGCCCTGATAGGCGAAGCCCTCGCTCAGGCAGCGCGCCAGCAGCCGGCCCGGCTGCTCGGCATAATCGCCATAATAGCCGTCCGTCTCGTTGGTGACCATGCGGTGCAGCACATGGTGGATATCGTCGTTCCACTGCGCCTCATAATGCCTCGGCCGGCCGTCGGTCCGGCGCAGCAGATGCGCGGCATTATGGTCATTTTCCAGCACCAGATGGATGTGCCGGTCCGGCTCCACACCCGCCCGCACCGTGCGCGCCAGCTCCGGCAGGAACGGTTCGTCGGTATCGCTGGCGCCGACATCGGCGATGGCGTGCACCGCGTCCAGCCGCAGCCCGTCGATGCGATATTCGTTCAGCCAGTAAAGCGCATTGGCAATGAAGAAGTCGCGCACGGGTCGCTGCGTGAAGTCGATCGCGGCCCCCCAGGGCGTGTGCGTCTCCGCGTCAAAGAAGCTCTCGGCATAGGCATGCAGATAATTGCCGTCCGGCCCGAAATGATTATAGACCACGTCCAGAAATACCATCAGGCCGTGGCCGTGCGCGGCATCGATCAGCCGCTTCAGATCGTCAGGGGTGCCATAGGCCCGGTCCGGCGCAAACGGCAGGACGCCGTCATAGCCCCAGCTACGCTGGCCGGAAAAATCCGCCACCGGCATCAATTCCAGCGCGGTGACGCCCAGATCAACCAGATGATCAAGCTTGGTGCGCAGGGCATCGAAGCTGCCGTCGGCGGTGAAGGTGCCGATATGGGTCTCGTACAGCACTGTCTCGTGCCAGGGCCGGCCGCGCCAGTCCGTGTGCTCCCAGGCATAGGCTGCGGGATCCACCACCAGACTGGGGCCATGCACGTCTTGAACCTGGGCGCGCGAGGCCGGGTCGGGCACCAGCAGCTCGCCATTGATGCGATATTGATAGCGGTCGCCCGCTGCGGCGCCAGAGACGATGGCCTCGCGCCATCCGCCCTCCAATGTCTGAGTGCCATGCACCCGGTCATTCAAGACCAGCTCCACCTGCTGCGCGCTGGGCGCCCACAGCTGAAAGCGCACGCCGTCGTCCATCAG
The DNA here is from genome assembly GCA_050331575.1 of Rhodothalassiaceae bacterium. GTDB lineage: Bacteria > Pseudomonadota > Alphaproteobacteria > Sphingomonadales > Rhodothalassiaceae > JBHJGS01. The sequence goes on from JBHJGS010000015.1 coordinate 19,610, forward strand.
ATCGGCGCCAAAGGGCATGCGGTGGGCGCTCATAGCGTCTCCTCTGTGTCTTCAGCGACGCGCTTGACGAACAGGCAAAAGGATTTCCCGAGGATTTCGCCGTCATGCGCCCGCGGCGCCACCTGCTCTTCCTGGCACAGAAAGCCCAGCGGCTCGTTTGTGTCGATCAGATGGCGCCAATGGGCATGCTCCGGCGGCACATCCCGGGGCAGCCGATAGGGCAGCGTGTCCGGTCCGGCATTCAGCAGCAGATAGAAGGTGTCGTCGGTTTCCTTTTCGCCGCGGCCGGTGACATGCACTTGCCCGGCCTCGCCAGACAGCAGCAGGCCCAGGCAGCGCTGCTCGGGATCTTTCCAGTCCGCCTCGGCCATCTCCGTGCCGTCAGGGCGGAGCCAGCGAACATCCTTCACATCGGTACCGGGGATGGTGTCGCCGGTGAAGAATCGATGGCGGTGGAACACGATATGCTGCCGCCGCAGCCCGACCAGGCGACGCACGAACTGGGTCAGCTGCGCGGTGTCCTCGTCATCGGTCCAGTCCAGCCAGCTGATGGCATTGTCCTGGCAATAGGCATTGTTGTTGCCGGATTGCGTGCGCGCGCGTTCATCGCCGGCCAGCAACATGGGGATCCCCTGGGACAGAAGCAGCGTGGACAGGAAGTTGCGCCGCTGCCGCGCGCGCAGGGCGCGGATCTCCGGATCGTCGGTCTGTCCTTCAACCCCATGATTGTAGGAGAGATTTTCGCTGTGACCGTCCTGGCCGCCTTCGCCATTGGCGGCATTGTGCTTGTCATTGTAGCTGACCAGGTCGGCCAGTGTGAAACCGTCATGGGCGGTGACGAAATTGATGCTGGCCCACGGTCGCCGGCCGCGGTGCTTGAACAAGTCGGGCGAGCCGGACAGGCGCGTGCCCAGTTCGCCCAACTGGCCGGGATCGCCGCGCCAGAAGCGCCGCACCGTGTCACGATAGCGGTCGTTCCATTCCGACAGCCCGGGCGGGAACGCGCCAAGCTGATAGCCGCCCATGCCGGTGTCCCACGGTTCCGCGATCAGCTTGACCTTGGACAGCACCGGATCCTGCGCCAGCGCGGTCAGAAAGCCCGCATGCTCATTATAGCTGCCGTCGACCCGTGCCAGCGTGGTGGCCAGGTCGAAGCGAAAGCCGTCCACGCGCATCTCCTCCACCCAATAGCGCAGGCTGTCGGTGACCATGCGCAGAACATAGGGGTGGCGCAGTTCCAGCGCATTGCCGGTGCCGGTAAAATCGTTATAGTAGCGAAGATCGTCGGTTAGGTAATAATATGAGCTATTGTCGATCCCGCGCAAAGACAGCGTTGGGCCCAGATGATTGCCTTCGGCGGTATGATTATAGACGACATCAAGGATCACCTCGATCCCATTGTCATGCATCACCTGCACAAAGGTCTTCACTTCTGAAACGCCACCATTGCTGAGATATTCATGGTGGGGTGCGAAGAAACCGATCGAGTTATACCCCCAATAATTTTTCAGTCCCATTTTTTCCAGGCGCTCGTCATTCACGAACGCATGCACGGGCAGCAGTTCCACCGCGGTGATGCCCAGATGCAGAAGATAATCCACCACCTCCGGATCCGTCATGCCCAGAAAGGTGCCGCGGCGGGCGTCTGACATGCCGGGCCAGCGCATGGTGAAGCCGCGCAGATGCGTCTCATAGAAGATGGTTTCGTGCATCGGCCGGTGCGGCGGATGGTCGGTCCAGGTAAAGGCCGGGTCGATCACCACGGATTTGGGCATGTACGGGGCGCTGTCCTCCGCATTGAATGACAGATCCTCGTCCTTGTGGCCGATCTTGTAGCCGAACACGGCGGGATTCCAGCGCACCGTGCCGGCGATCATCTTGGCATAAGGGTCCAGCAGCAGCTTATTGGGGTTGAAGCGCAGGCCCGCGTCCGGCTCATACGGCCCATGCACGCGCCAGCCATAATGCTGGCCCGGGCGCGCCTCGGGCAGATAGCCGTGCCAGATCTCATGGGTATATTCCGGCAGCGGGATGCGCTCCATCTCGCGGCCATGATCGTCGAACAGGCACAACTCCACCTTTGTGGCGTGGGCGGAGAACAGGGCGAAATTGGTCCCCGATCCGTCCCAGGTCGCTCCCAAGGGATATGGCGCGCCGGGCCAAATGCGCATGCGGTTGGCTCCTTGAAGGCATGATTGTTGAACCGGAGGAGGATACCGGCAGAACCCGCGCTTGGCATCAACGCATCGAGGTCGGAGCAAGTTC
>JBHJGS010000016.1:0-101903 GCA_050331575.1 Rhodothalassiaceae bacterium
GGCAACCTCGCCACCCCCAGAAAAATCCAGAAACAGCAAAGTCACCAAAACGCTTCTTCGTCAAAGGAAGATACAAAACCAACGACCCATAACGAACCGCCGTCCGCATCTCCCTTCCATCCATCAACATTGTCAAAGAGCAAAAGACCCCCGGGCCGCAATACACGACCTGATCGCTTGGTGATCATCGCCAGGAGCCCGCCGTCGTCGGCGCAGACACACAAGGTATGTCGCGAAGACTGCCGGTGTCAAGAACCATTCCCCTGGCCCCGTCCGCCGCGGCGTGGACGGGGATTTATGCGCCCCGGCCGGCCCTGTCAACGCCCGTTTTCATCACACAGCCGCGAGCATTGACTTTTGCGCCGACCCGACTCACTGTGCCTGCGACTCAAAGGCTCGTTAACCTTCTTTGTTTAGCAGTCTGTCAAGATGCAACGGCGATCACATTTTCCGGCGCCTCCGACGGCGCTCGATTTGGGCCAGGCGATCGGGAGCCCGCGCTGGTGGGGCCATGCCGCCGGCCTCGCTGTACTGCTGACTGTTTGTCTTGCCTTGGGCCTGATGCGCCCGGCAGCGCCGCAGCGGTCATCGCCGGTCGCCACGGCCGCCGCCCCGGCTCCGGCCACACCCACGACCGGCTTCGTCAGCCCGCTCACAGCCCCCCCGGGCCCGCCGCAGCCGCGGCGATTGGAGCGGCCGATGCAGCTGAAGGCCGGGGATACGCTGATGGCGGCATTAATGCGCGAGGGCGCCGACCGACAGGACGCCTATGACGCGATTGATGCCCTTCGCGGCGAAATCGATGTGCGCCGCTTGCGCGCCGGCACCGCCGGCCGCCTGCATTTCCGCAACGGCCAGCTTGACGATCTCGTGCTGCGCCTGGAACCGGATCGGGAACTAGTGTCGCATCGCCGGAGCGACGGGTTTGCCAGCGCCTGGCGCGCCCTGCCGACCACCGCTGTGACCGGCTTTGCCGCCGGGCCGATCTCTTCCAGCCTGTATCTGGCCGCAGACGCGCAAGGGGTGCCGGCGCACGTGATCCTCCAGCTGATCCGCATGTTCAGCTATGATGTGGATTTCCAGCGCGACATCTGGCCCGGCGACCGCTTTGAACTGATCTGGGAGCGGGCGGTCGTGCAGGCCGACGGCACCATCCGCGACGGCGCCATCGCCGCGGCACGCCTGAGCCTGCGCGACAAGCATTTCGAGATTTTTCGCTTCATTGACCCTGACACCGGCGAACCGGCCTATTTTCATCGCGACGGCCGCTCGGTCCGCAAATCCTTGCTCAAAACCCCGATCGACGGCGCTCGGCTGACCTCACATTTCGGGCCGCGTCGGCACCCGGTGCTGGGCTATACCCGCATGCATAAGGGCTTGGACTTCGGCGCGCCGACTGGCACGCCGATCTATGCCGCCGGCGACGGTGTGGTGGAACGGGCCAGCCGCTATGGCAGCTACGGCCATTATGTGCGCATCCGCCACAACAGCGAGTACAAAACCGCCTATGCGCATCTGTCGCGCTACGGCGCCGGCATCAAGGCGGGGGCCCGGGTGCGTCAGGGCCAGATCATCGGCTATGTCGGCGCCACCGGCCGGGTCACCGGCGCGCATCTGCATTATGAGGTGCTGAAGAACGGTGCCCAGGTCAATCCCCGGTCACTGGATCTGCCCGCCGGCACCCAGCTGAGCGGACAGGCCTTGGCGGCCTTGCAAGCCCTTGCTGCCCAGCATCAGGACGATCTGGCCGCCCTTGACCGGCTGCAAAGCCTCCGCCGCGCATCGCGAGAAGACAGCTAGGCACGGCACTGTTGACGCGCCGCAATGTTGCCGCACCGCAACACTGTTACACAAAGCGAGCGTGTGCATCGTTGATGACGGCACATTCCCCTTGTGGCGCGCAACGATACTCGTTCACAATCTCGGGCTTATAGGGAGCTGATTGAACGGCTCCGACGAAAGAGGAAATGCTTATGACCGACCATCGTGTCCGTCGTGCGGCCCTTCTGGGCGGCACGGCGTTGTTGATTGCTGCAGGTAGCCAGGGCGCATTAGCGCAGGACACCGATGCAGATGTTGAAGTCGAAGAAATGGTGGTGACCGGCTCGCGCCTGATCAAGAACGAGCTGGTGGCCCCAAACCCGCTGCTCAGCGTGGGCTCTGAGGAGATCGATTTCCGCGGCGCGATCCGAATTGAGGATCTGACCAACATCCTGCCGCAGGTATTCGCCGGTCAGGCCAGTGAGGTGGCCAATGGTGCCACTGGAACGGCGACCTTGAACCTGCGCGGCCTCGGGTCCATCCGAACCTTGGTGCTGATCGACGGCAAGCGTCTGCCCTTCGGCTCGCCCGGCAGTTCGGCGGCGAATATCAGCCTGGTGCCAGCCCAATTGATCGACCGCATCGATATTGTCACCGGCGGCGCCTCAGCCGTGTATGGCGCCGATGCCGTGGGCGGCGTTGCCAACTTTGTCTTGAAGCGCGATTTCGAAGGCCTGGAATTCGACGGCCAGGTCGGTGTCTATCACGCAGGCAATCAGAATGACTTCGCCGAAGGGGTGCTGACGGCCGCCGGCATCGAAGCGCCGGGACCGGCGTTGGACGGCCGCGACGTTTTTGCAACCCTCACCTTGGGTGTGAATTCCCCGGATGACCGCGGCAATATCACCGCCTTCTTGAGCTATCAAAGCCAGAACGAGATCTCGCAGGAAGATCGGGTTGGCAGTGCCTGTGCCTATGGCCCGTCTACCGGCACCTCCAGCTTTCAAGGGGTCGGCTGCGTCGGATCCTCGACTTTCCGCCGGTTTTTCTCCGCCGATGATACGTTCCAAGAGGAAGATGGCACGCTGGTGCCATTTGTCGGCGGACCGGAACAAACATTCAACTTCGGTCCGTTCAATTTTTTCCAACGACCGAACGAGCGGTTCTTGTTCTATACGCAGGCGCATTACGCGATCACCGACGATGTCGAAATCTTTGCTGACCTGCATTTCTTCAACAATGCCACGGATGCGCAGATCGCCCCGTCCGGGTCGTTTTTCCGATCCTTTCAGGTCAATTGCGCCAATCCGTTTCTTGACAGCGGCTTAGGCCCCGACGGCGAAGGTGTCGGCACCTTCTTTGATCTGTTGGGATGTGCCGAAGCAGGCGAGGACGGCGAACTGCCAGAAACCGTGCCATTGTCCTTCGGACGCCGGAACGTCGAAGGCGGGCCGCGCAACACCAATATCGATCTGACCACCTGGCGGATGGTCGGCGGCTTCCGCGGAACCCTGTTGGACACCTTTGAGTGGGAGGCCTTTGGCCAGTTCGCCCGCACCCTGCTTACCGACATTTCCGAAGACGATCTGGTGTTCGACAATGTTCAGGATGCCTTGTTCGTGGTCGAAGACGAAGACGGCAATCCGGTGTGCGAATCCGGCAATGCCGGCTGCGTTCCGTATAATGTGTTCGGTCGCGGTCCGAATGGCGAAACACTGGTCACCGATGAGGCCGTCGACTTCATCCAGGGAACCGGCCTGGTCACCGGGGAAACCCAGCAGATCGTTATTCATGGCACGATCCAGACCGACCTGACCGACTATGGCATTCAGTCACCTCTCGCCAATGCCGGTATTTCGATCCTGGGCGGCATCGAGTATCGGGAAGACATGCTGGAGCAGGTGCCAGACCAATTGTCGCAAATTCCAGGCGGTATGGGGCTGACCGGCGTGGGTGGCGGCACGCTGCCAATCGCTGGGGAAGTCCGCGTCGTTGACTTGTTCACGGAGGTGGCGATCCCGCTGGTGGACGGTGCGCCTTTGGTGGAAAGCCTGGCGATTGGCGGTGCCTATCGCTATTCCGACTATACCACCGACGGCAACGATGTTCAGAACAGCTTCTCGACAGACACGTTTCACGCTTACATCAATTATGCCCCGACACTGGATCTGCGCTTCCGCGCCCAATTCCAGCGTTCAGTGCGTGCACCAAATGTGATTGAGCTGTTTACTGGGCAAAATACCGGACTGTTCAATCTGTCGCCCGGCCCGAATGGCCTGTTCGATCCCTGTTCCTCCGCGCCTGGCATTGCCCCGTCAGCGACACTGGAGCAGTGTATGAACACGGGCGTGACGGCGGAACAGTTCGGCAATATCCCGGACAATCCCGCTGGTCAGTTCAACTCCGTGACCGGTGGTAACCCATTCCTGGAGCCGGAAAGCTCGGATACCTTCTCCATCGGCGGTGTGTTCACGCCGTCGTTCCTCCCCGGCTTCTCCTTGTCGATCGACTATTTCGACATCGAGGTGGATGACGCGGTCGCCACAATTCCGCCGCAGACTACGCTGGACAATTGTATCGCTACCGGCGATCCGGCCTTCTGTGACTTGATCGTGCGTGACCAGTTCGGGTCCTTGTTCTTGGACAATGCGAACTTCGAAGGCGTCCAAGCGACCTTGACCAATATTGCCACCTTGGCGACGAGCGGAATCGACTTCCGCCTACTGTACGATATTGAGTTGGCCGATTTGGGCTTGGGCGACTTGGGCGCTCTCAATATCGACTATGCGTCGACTTACCTGTTCGACTCAGGCTTCACGCCCCTGCCGGGTGAAGACTTTATCGACTGTGCCGGAGAATTCGCCGGCCAGTGCGGAGCTCCCACCTCGGCTTACCGGCACCGCATGTTGGCGACCTGGTCATTGCCGTTCGGCTTGACCGTGAGCGGCACCTGGCGCTTCTTTACCAGCGTTGACAATTTCAACGATGTGGAAGAGCCATTCATCGACGTCGAATTGCCAACGGTCAGCTTCTTCGATATCGCCTTGAGCTATCAGGTCACTGACAATGTTGGGGTTCGTTTCGGCGTGCTGAACGTTGGCGGGCGCGAGGCACCGTTCACCACGGCTGGCGGTCCGCCGCTGGGCAACGGCAATACCTTCCCCACAATATATGACGCGACCGGACGCTTCATCTTCTTCGGGGTAAATTTCCGCCTGTAAGGCACTGTGAAGCCTTAAGCCTTGAGCCGTGTTCGACCAGATTGGATCAGTCCCCGGTCCAATCTGGTCTGGAAACCGCGCTGAGGGCTAAGTCAGCGAGCATCCGACCAACCGTGATCGGGATGGATCAGATTATGCCCTCAGAAGGCCGCGGGACCCGCGTCCTGCGGCCTTTTCAATGGCGACGACGCGACGAAATTCATGATGGCGCTTGCCGGTTTACTTGCCCGGCCCCATAGGCATCCACCGCGCCGAACAAGGCCGCCAGAAACGCCCGATCGTCGGGGCCAAGGTCCGGACGCCAGATATCGAATAACAAGACGATGCGTCGCTGAGTGCTTGGATTATGCGCTTCATGTTCGATGCTGTCGTCAAAGATCAGCGTTTCGCCCGTGCGCCAGCGACGTGTTTCGTTGCCGACCCGGAGCGTGCATCCGTCCGGCACGATCAGCGGCAGATGACAGATCAGCCGCACATTCATCAGTCCGCAATGCGGCTCGATGCGGGCGCCGGGCCGCAGAAGCGAGAACAGAACCGAGGGGCCCTTGCCCGGCAGATCGAACCCCGGCACCTGCTGGAGGGCGGCGACCGTCTGCGGGCAGCGTGTCGCATTGGCATCGATCGTGTTGCCATCGCGCACCAAATAACAGGCGCTCCAATCGATATTGTTGTGCAACGCGGTGTCTCGTGTGCGCGGACCGTGGGCGTGCAGATAGGGCTGGAACGCCGCTTCATCTTGCACGAGCGCGGCAGCTTCTGCAGCGATCGCCTCGGTATGGCGTTCCAAGGGCGCCACCCAATCAAAACGGCGACGCTCGTAGAATTGGATATTGGGTAGCCCAGGGTAAAAGAACTGTTCCGGCTGCTGCACGAAGATCTGTCGGCGCCCAAACAAAATATCGACCGCCTCACTGTGTCGGCCGGGCCCGTCCGGCGCTGTTGCAAATCCGCGCTGTGCCAAGGCCTGGCGCAGATGCCGCTCATAATCCGCTACCAATTCCCGGCTGAGACGCTGCGCGCGCTGCACATGCTGCTGGATCTGCGGCGGCTGACGATGCGGCGGGGGCGCCACCGCCAGGACCGCCTGATAATAGGACGCCGCTTCCTGACGGCGGCCGAGCGCCATGAGATTGTCCGCCTTCATCACCAGGGCCATGAAGTGCCGCGGCTGAACCGACAGAAGGTGATCCAACCAATCGCCGCAGGCCGCTTGATCTCCGAGATCGCGGCACGCCATGGCCAATCCCAGCTGCACTGTCGCATCGCCGGGCTGCGCAGCCAAAGCGTGTTCCAGCTCGGTTTTGGCGGTTGCCGGGTCGCCGCGCTGCAATGCCTCGAAGCCAAGACGGGCCTGCGGCGGAAGATTGGCGGGAAGAGCCATGCTCCTCGCTCCTCATGCTGCCCTAGGGTCTGATCCGATCAATCGCGATCGCGCTTGATCGGATGAAAATGCCCGCCTTTTATGGCGCGAGCAACATTATCCGAGCGGATTCGACCGGCGCAGCCCTTGACTTGGCACTCCTGCTCGCTCGATCCCGAGGCCCAGCCCAATGTCGACCGGTCGTATCGAAAACCGGTCAATAACGCCTTCTTAACTCACCACGAGGTAGGCTAATTTCGAAGCGGGAAAAGTCCCGTCACCGGTCAGAAAGTCGGCTTCAAAGAGCTTGATATCCTGCGCGTTTGACCGGAGATGGTCGATGCTGGCGGTTGACGGCCTATCGTCTCTCCCCAACCCGGCGCTCACCCGCGCTGACATCGTTCAACGATCCTATCCCATCCCGGCCCCCCCCCGGATGCGTCTCAGGGGGCGACCGGCCCGGCATCCCAGCCCGCCGCCAAGGCCGGCAATGTGGGGGCCCTTATCAGCCATAATCTTATTGAGCCCGGCATGTTGAGCAGCATAGTCGGGCCAAATCATCGCTTGCTTGAGGAACTCTTCACTGCTCAGTATGATGTTATAAAGACGGGGATTTCTGTCACGGAAAGATCGATTCAACTTCGGCAAGATATGATTGCCGAGAATGAGGGGATGATCGACCGATCAGGCGCAAGGGGCGGAGGCATGGCTCGCAGCTCTATTGAGACCCTTGAACACATCAATGAACAGTCCGAAGCCGAACTTGTCCACAAAGAGATCTCTCTTGCCAAGCAGCGGCGGGCACTTGAGGATTTTGTCAACACATTCATGGGCGGTGACAGTCGCCAACCTTGGCCGGGAATCAATGCCCCTGCCTAAGCGTCCTTGGGCACCAGATCGAACGCCACGGTTAGGCGTGGATCGCGGGCCTGAAACGGCGCTGTTCCGTGGAAGACGAGGGATGGAAACAAGACCAGACGGCCCACCTTGGGCATGATCGTGCGCACCGGATCAACCGGCGGGTCAAGCGGCATGTCCGGAATGCCGAAGCGGAGCGCCCCCTGATCGGTTTGATCGTCTGCGACCACCTCGGGCAGGGCAACATAATAGGCCGAACTCACCCAACCTTCCGGATGCATATGATTGGTGTGATACCCGGCAGATCGCAAGCGACAGGACCAGGAGCCGGCAAATCGCAAAGTCTGGCTTTTTCGCTTCAAGAAGGGGTGCTCCGGATCGTCGGGCAATCCAGCGACATAATCCGCAGCGGCCGTTTCGATGCTGCGGCGCAGCGCCTGCACAAGCGGGATCTCCAGGCGAAACAGCGCCCCAAAGGTTTGGGTACCGCCCCGCAAGGTCTGATCGATCGGATGCACTGTGGTGGTGTGAAGCGGTTCCAAGGCATCGGCCAAAGCCCGATTGAAATCGCGTGCGCTGGAAAATCCCTTTGGCACGGGAATGTCCAACGAGCGCACGAATGTCTCATAATCGACCAGCCAGTCCGCCCGGGCATCACCGGCCAAGCGCCAGGCCAGCTCCCGATAGGCCCAGGCCAATTGGTCTTCCGGCGCGCGGGCCACCAAGTCGCCAAGATGCCGCTCAGCCTCTTGAAAGGCCCCCTGGCGGATCAGCAACCGGGCAAAGCCGGTTATCAAGCCTGACGGCGGCTCCGCGGCGTGAGCGATCGCCCGGGTGAAGCTGTCATACGCCTCGTCGAACCGGTCTAAGCGGGTTAATATATCCCCCTGCGCGTGCATCAAGGGCACGGTCTCGCCGCAGCGCGCCAAGCCATCTTGCGCGGCCGCCAAGGCCGCCTCGCGCTGGCCCAACTGCATCAAGGTTTCGGCATAATCGGCCCATAAGCCAGCCAGGTCCGGCCGCTCGGCCAAGACCGCGCGAAAGCTGTCCGCGGCACGGTCCGGCCGACCGGTCACGAAATAGAGCTGCCGGAGCGTGCGATGATAGTTCGGCTCCTCCGGCCGCACCCCGAGAGCCGTGCGCAAAGCACGCTCGCTTTCCTCAAAGCGCCCGGCGTCGAAACACGCACAGCCCAGGGCATAGATCAGATCCGCGCGCTGCGGCGCCAGCGACACCGCCCGCGACAGCAAGTCGACCGCCTCATCAGGATGGCCAGCCTCGCGCAGCAGGCTGCCGCAATTGTGCAGGGCTTCGATCGATTTGGGCGCCAGGGCCACGGCGCGCCGCTGCGCGGCCAGCGCCTCGTCATGTCGGTCTAGCGCCTTCAAGCAAATCCCGTAGGCGTTCAAAACCTTGGCACTGTCCGGGGTTAATTGCCGCGCCCGCTCCAATGGGGCCAGCGCATCGGCCGGCCGATCCGCGGCAACCAGCAGATTGCCTAGATTGAACCAAGCATCGCCATAGCCGGGCTGCAGGCGGACCGCCTCGCGATACATCGGCTCTGCCTCCGCATACCGCCGCTGATCCTTCAAGACATTGCCGAGATTGTTCAGCACCGCGGGCTGATGCGGCCGCGCCTTGAGCGACTGTCGGAACAGCGCCTCGGCTTCATCCGGCCGCCCACGGCTTTTGCGCGCCAAGCCCAGAAGCTGCAGCGCATCCGGCTCGCTCGGGTGCTGGGCCAAAATTGTCCGCAATTGCGCTTCGCCCTCGTCGAACCGCCCCGCCTTCAACAGCGCCAAGGCCCGGTGGAGGGCCTCGGACGGCGGGGCTGAACGGGTCGGATTGACGGACATTGACGGGCTCCCAGTCTGGCCGGCTGCGGCAGGATTGCCCAGGGACGGCCACCCCCGCAAGGCGTTCAGCGGGTGCGCACAAATATTTTGTCTTCACGCACTTTAAGTAATTATCTCAAACTAAAGTTCAGCGCACATGTCCTGATGTTGCGTCAAAGCAACGTTTTGAAATTTGTCATACACAATATCATCTCTATGCGACGGCCTGCCGTAGACCAAAGGAAAGTTGCGCGATAAGCCATTGCATTGTCACAAAGCGCCAAGAAAACCGGCCTGGAGGAAACGTTATGATGTATCGCCACAGTGTCCGGAGCCGATTGCTCCGGGGATCTGCCCTCGCGCTCGTCAGCGCCGCAACCTGGCCTGTCCTGGCCCAGGACCAAGCCGGCGGCGAGATGGAGGAAGTCGAAGAGATGGTCGTCACCGGCTCGCGGATCCAACGCGCGGACCTGACGTCGAACAGCCCGGTCACCATCCTGGGCGAAGAAGAATTCGTTTTCACCAATACAGTCGACGGCGAATCGCTTTTGCGGGATCTGCCGCAGACCCAGGCCGCGACCACTTCTGTGGTGAACAATGGCAATGCCGGCGTGGCCACCTTGGACTTGCGCGACCTCGGCGAGGTGCGCACCCTGGTTCTGCTGGAGGGGCGGCGCCTGTTGAGCTTTGATTCCGGCGGGGTCGTCGATGTCAACCAGATCCCCGTTGCCTTGGTCGAACGCGTTGACACCCTGACCGGCGGGGCCTCGGCGACCTACGGGTCCGACGCCATTGCCGGCGTGGTCAATTATGTGCTGACCGACGATTTTGAAGGCGTGGAGTTGGACGGCACCTTCCAGATCGACGAGTTCGGCGACGGCGAGCAGTATCAGACCTCCATCACCGTCGGCGGCAATTTCGCCGATGGCCGGGGCAATGCCGTGATCACGGCGCAATACACCGACCGGAACGGCATCTTTCAGTCACAGCGGCCGTTTTCGGAGGAAGCCTTCGGCATCGGAAGTTTCGGCGATGAGGAATTGACGCCGCTGGGCAGTGCCACTGACTTGGACGGCACCTTCAACCTACCGGGCGGCGGCGGCCTTGTCGATTTTGAGGATGACGGCACGCTGACCCCCCAGACCGATACCTTCAATTTCAACCCCTTCAATTATCTTCAAGTGCCCAATCAGCGCTGGAATATTTTCGGCAAAGGCCAGTATGAATATGTGAATGGTCACGAAGTTTATGCCCAGGGCCATTTCTTCAACAGCCGCGTCGACGCGATCCTGGCCCCGTCTGGCACCTTTTTCAATGCGTTCGAGGTTGGCGTCGGACCGGCCAATGCCAATCCGTTCCTGACCGCTCAGAACCTAGCAATCCTTGCAAACCCGGATGCCATTCCGGCGATCAATGCCGCCAATGCCGGCGCGGACGGCAGCAATCCCTTATGCGCGGGATCGCTGACCGATGCTGCGTTCCTGACCTCGCCCACAACCATCGCCAATTGCGGTGACGGCATTCTGGGTCTGGACACCAGCGGCGACGGGATCGACGATCTCGGCGTTGATCTCGACGGAGACGGAATGCTCGACCCGAATGCCGCGGTGAATTTCGGCTTTGGTCGCCGCACGGTCGAAGTCGGCCCGCGGACATTCGAAAACGAGACCTTCGCGTTTCAATTTGTCGGCGGGTTCCGCGGCGAACTGCCCCTAGGCTGGACCTATGATTTGCACGCGCAATTCGGCCGCTCCCAGCTTAGCACGCCCACGCTCAACGGCTTGAGCTCTGTGCGCACGCAAGATTCCCTGAGCGCGATCACAGACGAGGATGGCAATATCGTCTGCGCCCCAGGCGCGGCAGCAGGCTGCGTTCCGGGTGACTTTTTCGGTCCTGGTGACCTGAGCGAAGCGGCCGCCGACTTTATCGGTTTGGACTCGCTCGTAGAGTTGAACACTAATCAGACAATCGTCAACGGCTTCATTCAAGGGGATTTCGAGGCACTTGGGATCAAGAGTCCCTTCGCCACCAGCACGCCGGGTTTCGTCTTCGGGTTCGAATTTCGCGAGGAGGAAGCGGAATCCTTCCCTGACGACAATTTGCAAAACGGCACGGTCGTGGGCGTCGGATCGGTCCAGCCGATTGATGGCCGCTTCGATGTCATTGAAGGATTTGTCGAGGTGATTGCGCCGCTTGTCCAGGACCAGCCCTTCATCTATGATCTGAAGGCGGAGCTTGCCGCCCGCGTCTCGCGCTACAGCACCATCGGCACCGTTGCGACCTACAAGCTGGGCGGCGAATATTCGCCGATCCCGGATATCCGCCTGCGCGGCCTGTTCCAGCGAGCGGTGCGCGCTCCGAATATCGGTGAGTTGTTCACCCCCCAGACCCCCGGCGTGGCTCCAGTCACCACCGACCCGTGCGATCAGGACAATCTCACATCGGCGGTTGCGGCGGCGAACCCGGAATTGGCGCAACTGTGTATCGCCACGGGCGTCCCGCCCGCAGCGGTTGGCTTCGTGACGCCGCCGATCGTCGGACAAGCCGGCGGCATCTTCGGCGGCAACGCCGACCTGGAAGAAGAGACCGCGGATACCTTCACCGTCGGCGCGGTGATCCAGCCGGAATTCTTGCCCGGCTTCGCCCTCACCGTGGACTATTATTCCATCTCCGTGACCGACGTGATCACGCCCTTCGGTGGGTCTGGACAGAATGTCTTGAACAACTGTTATTTCGTTGTGCAAGACGCGGCCAGCGACTTCTGTCAGGCCATTGTGCGCGATCCGCTGACCGGCGGCCTGAACGGCAATGACGATATCGGGATTCAGCTGTTCCTGGCCAATGCCGCGGAACTCTCCACGCGCGGCTTTGATTTCGGTATGCGCTACGGCTTCGATGTCGCGGATTTTGTCGGCCAGGATCTTGGCAGCATCGACATCAACCTCAATTCCGTCTTCATCCTGGAACAGGATTTCACCGCCGACGAGGTGTCGCCGACGGTGGAGTGTGAAGGGCTGTACGGCAATACCTGTGGTGAACCCAATCCGCGCTACCGGCAGAATCTGCGGGTGACCTGGAATTACGGCCCGGCAAGCGTCTCGACCCGTTGGCGGTTCATCTCCAGAACCCGGTTCGACGATTTTGTCCTGAGCGGTTTCGATCCCGATAGTGGTATTGCCGTCAATGAAATCGGTTCGCAAAACTATGTCGATCTGACCGGGGTCCTGCAGGTGCTCGATTTTGCCGAGATCCGCGGCGGCATCCTCAATCTGTTCGACAATGACCCACCGATCCTGGGCACGGGGGCGGGCCTTACCGCAGACAATAACGCCAATACGTTCCCCGGCACCTATGATGCGATCGGGCGTCGCTACTTTGTCGGTTTGACCATCCGACTTTAGCCGGCCCAAACACACCGACGGGTGCTGCGGCGGCTTTGCACGCAGCGCCCGTCTCGCTATGGTCACGGTCATTCGTATGTGCCGATGAATGAGGACCGTTATGCGTGTTGGCGTATTTGCCCTGGCGGCCGGCTCAGCCCTGCTGGGCTCGCCGGCTGTTGCCCAGGATGAGGTATTCAGTGACTTTTATGCCTGTGATGTTGTCCGGGTGCCGGAAGACCGGTTGGCCTGCTTCGATGCCGTGTTGAAAAAGCAGAAGCTGATCCGCGGCCTGGCCGATGGCAGTGCGGAAAGCGCCGCTGCGCCGACCTACCTGCCCGCCCGGCCCAGTCGAACCGTGCGCGCCACGCCGCTGGCATCGATCCCGGAGGCGCAGCCTCCGGCCCAGATCGACCAGCCAGCAGCAAAATCGACCCCGCCGCGCCAGCAGCAAGCAGCGGTGCAGCCGCCGCAATCCGCTGTCGGAAGCGTGTGGACACCCGATAGCTTGCCGGACGAATTCGAGACCACGATCACCGCGTTCGACAGCAATTCGGTCGGCGACTATAAGTTCAAGATCGCTGAGGGCGTGGTGTTCGAAGACGCCGGCGGGCAAAAGCCACGCAGCACGCTGAGCAATAAGCGGGCCCGCTTCTTCAAGAATTTCCTCGGTCAATGGCGCATGGAGGTGGAGGGCGTGCGCGGCGTGTTCTTCATCCGCCCCGTGGAGACCTGATCGCGCGCTGCCCCGGCGCGCCAGCGATTTTTAGGGGCGCCGGGCGCGGCTCGCCCCGATCACGCCGGAACGGCGCCAACAGTTCCGCAAATGTCGGAAAATTTGATACGGATCACGGAACGGTGTGTGGCCTCTACGCCACAACCCTCAACCATCCGCCTATCTCCCCGCGCCCGAGAGTTTACTTCAGTTTGGCAACGTCCCACGATGCCGGCGACTACGGCTCGCTGGCGACGGCCGCGCTGAGCTGCAGAGAAAACAAGCAGCCAACAAGGAAACAGGGGAATCGCATCATGATGAATTGGGAAGCCGCACGGCGGCGTCGGGTTTGGTTTAGCACCGCTGCCTCAGCCCTCGTCTTGAGCGCCGCCATGCCTGCCGCTGCGCAGGGTGTCACTGACGATCAAGACAGCCTTGAGGAAATCGAAGTCGAAGAAATGGTCGTCACCGGCTCGCGTATACGGCGAACAGGCTTTGAAGATTTGCCACAGCCGGCCATCATCGTTGGCCAGGAAGTGCTGCAAGAACGCGGTTTCACCAATATTGCAGACGCGCTGAACCAGGTTCCTGGCTTTGGCGCTGGCATTGATGGCGTGACCACGGGGTCTGGCCTCAATATCGGCCAGGAGTTTGTCGACCTTTTCGATCTTGGAACACAACGCACGCTCGTTGTTGTTAACGGGCGCCGGTTTGTTCCGGGCAACCCGCTCAACGGCGATCCGATCGGGCGTCTGGAAGGGTCGCAGGTCGATTTGAACAATTTTGCGCCCGCCATGGTTGAGCGGATCGAGGTTCTGAGTATCGGTGGGGCGCCGATTTACGGCGCAGACGCCATTGCCGGTACCGTCAACATCATTCTTCGAGACGACTTTGAAGGCGTGGATGCGCAGTTTCAATATGGTAATCGTGTCAATCCAGGTGGCATCCCGAACTATACGGTAACCGGCGTGTTCGGCGCCAATACGCCTGACGGACGCGGTAACGTGACTGCGTCGATACAATTTGAGGATCAGGCAGGCGCGGTCGCCAATGAGTTTGACTTCTTCTCGAATCAAGCGACGTCCTTTGCCGCCGGCGGTGACCCCCAGATCGTCGGTGACGAAGGCCGCTTCAATATTTTGGAAGGTCCGATCGGTTATCTCCCCGCACCGGGGCCCGGCGTTCCGCTGCCAACCATTGAGGCGAACGTCTTTCAGGATGCCGATGGCAACATTCTTACGTTTGCGGGCGATGGCGGGCTGTCGATCGCCGACCCGGGCGTGCAATTGCCAGGTGCTAGCAGTCTGTTCTTCGTCGAGGGCGGCAGTCTTTTTGACACGAACGACTTCAATGAATTGATCGTCCCTGTTCAGCGCTTCGTGTTTACCAGTCAGGCGCACTACGACATTACCGATTATGTCCGCGTCTTTGCCGAAACCAACTTCCTCAACAGCAATAGTGCAGACTTGGTCTCCCAATCGTCAGAGGCTTTTAATACAGCATTCCTCGGCACGCAGGGCCAAGGCTCGTTCGGCGTTTCAGTCGACAACCCCTTCCTTTCGCCCCAGGACAGGCAGACACTGATTGATGCGGGCGCTGAGGAGACATTCTTTTTGAATGGCATCAATTTGGCCCTGTTGCCCGATGCCGGGTCGCAATTCCAGGAGCTGACCACCTTCCGAACTGTAGGTGGTTTACAGGGCGACTTCGAATTCGCGGGACGGAATTTCAACTGGGAGTTGTCGATGAACTTTGGTCGCACTAACTCCACACGAACGGAAGCTTTCATTCTGGCGGAAAACTTCTTCAACGCGGTTGATAGCGTGGCGTTAACACCGGAACTCATTGGGCAAATTCAAGCCAATGAAGAGAATATCGCACTGGCTCAAGGCGGCAGCACCAACATCAATGTGATTCGCGACGGCGAAGTTGCCCTGGCGACGCCGGGGTCGCTGTTTGCGGGCGACATCGTCTGCGACGTTTACCTTGATGATACGATCGGCGCCGTGGACTTCCAGCCGGACAATCCCACTGGCACAACCGGTATCCCGCCCTCGAACGTCGCCTCGCCGGACCCTTCTATCAATGGCTGTACTCCGGTGAACCTGTTTGCGGGCTTCGGCGTGGCACCGGAAGCTGTCGACTTCATTAGCGGCCTGGGAACGGGTTTCGGCCAGATCAATCAAGCAGACCTGTTGGCGTTCATTAGCGGCGAATTGTTCGAATTGCCGGCAGGCTGGATTAGCTTCGTGGCCGGTGTGGAACGCCGACGTGAGTTCGGCAGCTTTACACCCGACGGCGTGCTGGAAGATGGCCTCTCGCGCGCCCCCGCGGTGCCAGCTGTTCCGGAGGTGGAAATTGTCTCCAACGAATACTATGGAGAGATGACCATTCCCGTGCTCAATTCGGACTTCAATCTCGGTATCAACGACTTGGTCGGGTTCGAGTTGGTTTCCGTGCTGGAGTTCAGCGGCGCCTACCGTCGGATCAACACCAGCATCGGCAATGACGTCAATGTGTTCACTGCTGGAGGAACCTTCGGCCTGCTCGACGGAGACGTAACGCTCAGAGGTAACTTCACCCGATCGGTTCGGCAGCCATCGCTCGTTGAACTGTTTGCCCCTCCTGCATTGGCCTTCGATCAAACCGGAGATCCGTGCGATGCCGGCAATATCAACCTGGCCCCGACCACAAACCGAATCGCCAACTGTGTGGCCGCCGCGCAAGCCTTGGGATTTGACCAGGCGGCATTCGGAACTGACGCTAGCGGAACAATGGGCCTCCTCTTGGCCCCCGGCGATGCGGCCTTCATCACGCCATCAGTGAATGCCGCAATTCCGATCGGTTCGGCCGGGAATCCGGATCTTGGGTTCGAAACCTCGAATTCCTTCACAGCGGGTATAATCTGGCAACCCAGCTTTGTGCCTGGCCTGACCATAGCGGCAGACTATCTGAGCATCAATCTAGAAGACGTGATCGTCGAGCCGGACTTTTCTTTCTTCACGCAAGACTGTCTGGACAATTCCAACTTTAGTGCCGGGGAATTCCAACCCAGCTGTGGTAACTTCGAGCGGGTTGGCGTCGTCCCCGATCCAGCAGACGGCAGCGTGATCGGCGGCTTTGACATTGTGTCAGGGAATTCCGCATTCGTGAACAGTGACGTTCTGGAATTTCAGGCGCTGTCTGCGAACGTCCGGTATTCCTTTGAAGTCCGCGACTTCTTTGACCTAGTCACGCTGACCAACTTTGGCCCGGGAGATCTCGGCTCCGTCGACCTGAGAGGTACATTCTTCGGTGTCTTCGTGAGCCGGAACTCGGCCAACAATAGTACCATCCAGCCGAACGGCGAGTTGGCCAACGTGGCAGGCACGACCGGCGAACCTGATTTCACCTTCCTGCTGGACATGAACTACAATTACGGTCCGTTCGGGCTTTCTTGGCGGCTGGACTATTCTGACAATGTCGCTCCATGTATCTTCCGAATTCCTGGAAATTGCGACGACATTCCAGACGCAGCCCGCGTCCTTCCGCGGGACGTGGAGCACGATGCCTCGATCAGTTACGAGGTCAGCGAGAATATCCTGATCCGGGGCGGAGCGACCGATATTCTTGGCAACCGGCCCAACGTGTTGGAACAGGCCTTCGGCGGTTTCGGCAATGCCATTGGTCGGACGTTCTTCGTGCAGTTGAACGTTCGCCTGTAGAGCAACAACTGACCGGTTGGTATTGTTGTGCGATACCAATCGGTCGCATCAAGTTGCTCGCCCTCTAAAAGGCGGGCATGTTCATCCGATCAATCGCAGTCGCGATTGGTCGGATAGTGCCCGAGGCGGTCGGGCCTCATTTGGGTCGGGCCTCATGCGGGTCGGGATTGTCGGATCCCGACCCTTTTTTGTCGGCGCCGAACCTGTCACACTCATCAGTTAAGTGCCGTCTTCGGGAGCCGTCATGAAGATCGTTTTCAATGTCCAGAGCGAAGCCCTCATCGTCGATGAGCGGCTGAAACCGCGACCGGCAGCGCAGGTCATGCCGGATTGGAAAAAAGAGCTAGCCGCAAAAGTTGAGCATGAGTTTCGCCAAGCCCGCAGCGCGCGTACCTGTCCGGCCCTGCACGACTATTTGCATCTGGGTTATGTCATTCCATTATGGACCGACATGCGCTTGGAGCGCGTGAGCGTGGACGGCACGGGCCGGCCGAAGGCCGATCCCGACGGTCCATTCATCCGTTGGCAAACCGCTCATGGCGCGTTTCCGCTGGAATTCCACGGTGCCGAACAGGTAAAAGGGGCCGAACCTTTACAGCCGACCGCCAATTTGCAGCAATTGGTCAAGCCGATCTGTCCGTGGCTGATCGAGACCCCACCGGGCTGGTCAATCCTAGTGTTACCGCTCAGCCTACATGAACAAAAAAAGCAGCTGCCGCTTATCCCACTTCCCGGTGTGGTCAACACCGATCACTGGCACCAGATCCATGCCCCGTGCCGTTGGGGCACAGTGGAACCGGTCATGACCTTACGGGCGGGAACGCCGTTCATGCACATCATTCCGTTCCGCCGCGAAGACGCCTTACAGCCGGAGTTCAAGGTCATCCGAGAGCAGGCCCGGCTGGCCAATTTGGCTGGTACCCTGAGTGATTTCAGCGGCGGCTACCGGCGCCAGCAGAAGGCGTTCGAAGCTAAACATACCAAAGAGCGCGCGGACGGTTGAAGCAGAGCTTGCGCGGGCCACAGGGCTGGCCTAACGCCGCGGTATGATCCGCTCCATCCTCTCCGTCGGCTCCTTAACGCTGCTCAGTCGGGTATTCGGACTGGTGCGCGACGTGCTGATCGCACTGTTCCTAGGCGCGGGCGCCGCGGCCGATGCCTTTGTGCTGGCGTTCAAGCTGCCCAACTTTTTCCGCCGACTGTTCGCCGAAGGCGCCTTTTCCGCTGCCTTCGTGCCGCAATTCTCTGAGCAGTTGGGGCTCAGCCCCGATGCCGCGGCCCAGTCTCGCGCTCGCGGGTTTGCCGAGGCGGTCTTGTCCGTGCTGCTGCCGGCGCTGCTGCTGCTCACTCTTGTGGCAGAAATCATCATGCCCTGGATCGTGCTGGGCCTGACCGGCGGCTTCGGGTCGGAGCCAGACAAGCAAGGCCTGGCGGTGGAACTGACCCGCCTGACCTTTCCCTATCTCATGTTGATCTCGCTGGTGGCCCTGTTCGCCGGCGTGCTGAACGGCCTATCCCGCTTCGCCGCGGCGGCCGGCGCGCCGGTGCTGCTCAATGTGGTGTTGATCACCGCGTTGATCCTGTTTCACGGCAGCCCGGCGGCCTCGGCGCGCGCCTTGGCCGCGGCGGTCTCCGTGGCCGGCTGTGCGCAGTTGCTGCTGCTGGTGTGGGGCGCGCACCGCCAGGGCTTTGCCTTGCGCCTACGCCGGCCGCGGCTGAGCCCGCCGGTGAAGCGCCTGATCACGGTGATGGGCCCGGCCGCGCTCGGCGCCGGCGCCATGCAGGTCAATCTCCTGCTCGACATCGTGCTGGCGTCGCGCTTTCTGCCGGAGGGCGCGCTGTCCTATCTGTACTATGCCGACCGGCTGAACCAGCTGCCGCTGGGTGTCATCGGCATCGCCGTTGCCACCGTGCTGTTGCCCGCGATCAGCCGCGCGCTCGCCGACAAGGCCGATGCCGCCGCGCAGGCCAGGCTCAATCGCGGCCTGGAAATCGCCCTGCTGATCACCCTGCCCGCCGCCGGCGCGCTGATCGCCGTACCGGCCACCTTGCTGGCACCGATCTATCAGCATGGCGCCTTCGAACCGGCCGATACCGCGGCGACCGCGGCGGCGTTGCGCGCCTATGCCATCGGCCTGCCCGCCTATGTGTTGGTCAAGATCCTGGCCGCGGCCGCCTTCGCCCGGGGCGACACCGTGCTGCCGATGCGCGCCAGCTTCGCCGCCCTCGGCGTCAATCTGGCGCTCAATCTGATCTTGATCTGGCCGCTGGCCCATGCCGGCCTGGCCCTGGCCACCGCCTTGGCCGCCTGGGCCAATGTCGCCGTGCTGGCGACCGTGCTGATCCGGCAGGGCGCCTGGCGGGTCGATGCGCGATTGGCCGCCCGCCTGCCGCGCATTGCCGTCGCAGCGCTTGCCATGGCGGTCGGCGTAACACTGCTGGCAGGTGTGTTCGAGCCCGGCGGCGACAAGCCCGCCCAATTGGCGGCTTTGGCGGCGGTGCTGGTGCTCGGCCTGACCAGCTATGCGGTCTTGGCGCGGGTCATGCGGCTGGTCGACCGGGCCGATCTGGCCCGCCTGCGCCGGCAGGCTTGACCGCCGCAGCCCCGCTTTCCATAAGCGCGCCAACCATAAAATCCGCAAAAAGGGCCGTTCCCGCCGATGACCGACCAGCCGACCTTCCCCGCCCGCGTGTTCTCCGGCGCCCAGCCGACAGGCGCGATGCATCTGGGCAACTATCTGGGCGCCTTCAAGAACTGGGTGGCCCTGCAAGAGCGGTTTGACTGCATGTATTGCGTCGTCGATCTGCACGCCATCACCGTGTGGCAGGATCCGGCCCTGTTGGCCCAGCAGACCCGCGAAGCCGCCGCCGCCTTCATCGCCTGCGGTGTCGATCCCGACCGGGCGATCCTGTTCAATCAAGCGCGCGTGGCCGGCCATGCCGAACTGGCCTGGATCTTCAATTGCGTCGCGCGCATTGGCTGGCTGAACCGGATGACCCAGTTCAAGGACAAGGCCGGCAAAAACCGCGAGGCCGCCTCGGTGGGCCTTTATGTCTATCCCACGCTGATGGCGGCGGATATCCTGCTCTACAAGGCCACGCACGTGCCGGTGGGCGAGGACCAGAAGCAGCATCTGGAGCTGACCCGGGACATCGCGCTGAAATTCAATCATGATTTCGGGCGCGACCTCTTCCCCGTGGTGGAGCCGGTTATCCAGGGGCCGGGCACGCGGGTGATGTCCCTGCGCGACGGCCGGGCGAAAATGTCCAAGTCCGACCCCTCCGACATGACCCGGATCAATCTGACCGATGATGCCGACACCATCGCCCGGAAGGTCCGCAAGGCGCGCACCGATGCCGAACCGCTGCCGGACAGTGAGGCGGGGCTGACCAAGCGGCCCGAAGCAGCCAATCTGGTCGGCATCTACGCCGCGCTGGCCGACCAGAGCACCGATCAGGTGCTGGCGCAGTTCGCCGGCCAGGGCTTCGCTGTTTTCAAGAAGGCGCTGGAGGAGGTGGCGGTGACCCATCTGGCGCCGATCACCGAGACAATGAGCCGGCTTCTGGCCGATCCCGCCGCCATCGACGCCATCTTGTCCGACGGCGCGCAGCGGGCTGCGGACCGGGCCGCGCCAGTGCTAGCGGAAGTCAAGCAGATCATGGGCTTGCAGGCATAACCGCATCGCACAAAAGTTCATCCACGGTTCAGACCGGCAGGCTATGGTCGGCAGAAATTATCGGATATGGACGTGTATGGCGTGGCTTGGCCACGAACTGTTGGGAGACGGGCATGCGTGAGATGGTGACCAAATCTGTTGTGGTGGTGGCGGCGCTGTTCCTGGCGGGCTGTGCGGGGTCGGTGCGCAGCGACGTGCTGCGCTTTCACCAGGTCACCCCGCCGCGGGGGGAAACCGTGCGGATCGTGCCCGCCGATGAAGACAAGATCGGCAGCTTGGAGTTTGAAACCTATGCCGGCTATGTCCGCGCGCGCCTGATCGAGCAGGGCTATCAGCCGGTGGCAACCGAGTCGGATATTCTGGTGGAACTGGATTATGACGTGTCGGACCCGCGGGTGCGGGTGCGCGGCACCTCCGGCGCCAGTTTCGGCTTCGGTTTCGGTCCGTACGGCTATTTCGGCCACCCCTTCTTCTTCCGCAGCGGCTTCGCCGCCTTCCCCTATTATTACAACAACACCTACAGCTATGAGGTGTTCGACCGCCGCTTGTCGATCGACATGGTCCGGGCTGAGACCGGGGAGGTGGTGTTCGAGGGACGGCTTCGCTCAATCGGCCGGGAACCGGACCTGCCGGAGGTGATGCCCTATCTGGTGGAGGCCATGTTCGTGGACTTCCCCGGGGAGAATGGCCGGACCGAGCGGGTGGTGGTGCAGCGGGAGAATTGATCGGCGGGTGTGATCTGGTTAACGCCGCTTTCATTGCCGATGCGCTATGGTTAAGGGTCACGGCCCGATTCGTTTGGGATCGGGCGCAATCATCGCTGGTTGGCGACATCACGACGCCTGCGTGCCTCTCTTGAGATTTCAACAGCTTACCGCAGTGCATCCAGATGCATGCTTGCGGCCGGCCGATTTGTTTGGCCAAATTCCGAGCATGACTCAGGCCCATACCCTTCCTCAGACGTCAGACCGGATCGTGTTCCGGCCGGATTGTCCCGTGCGTCGCTTTCTGGTGGTGGTCGATGACAGCCCGGAAAGCCGATTGGCGGTGCGCTTTGCGGCCGGCCGGGCTGCGCATGTGGGCGGCGGGCGTTTGGTGCTGTTTCATGTCATTCCGCCGACGGACTTTGAGCATTGGGTCGCCGTGGCCGATCGGATGCGCGAAGAAGCGCTGGACGAGGCGGAAGACCTGGTTGGCCGCATCGCCGACGAATTGAAGGCCGAATGGGGCATCACGCCGGAAATCGTGGTGCGCGAGGGCCAGCCGCGCGAGATGCTGCGCGATTATGTGCAGGAATGCCCGCACCTGTTCGCCCTCATCCTAGGCGCCAATTCCGGCAACGATCCCGGGCCGCTGGTGGAATATTTCTCCGGGCCGGTCGCGGGATCCCTGCCCTGCCCCGTGGTGATCGTCCCCGGTGGCATGACCGCTGAACAAATTGACGCGATCGTTTAGCCGCGCCCTCCCCGTCAGGACATCGAGGGCTTGCCCTGACCCCCGCAATCGCCACATACAGGAGCGATTGAGTCTGATTTAGCTGCGGGAGATGCGCTCATGTTCATTCAAGTGGAGCCGACGCCCAATCCGGCGACGCTGAAATTCCTACCCGGTGACACCGTGATGGAGCGCGGCACCGCCAATTTCCCCAGTGCCGATGTGGCCGAGGCCTCGCCCCTGGCCAAGGCGCTGTTCGACCATGGCGGTGTTGAGAATGTCTTTTATGGCTGGAACTTCGTCAGCGTCACCAAAGCCGATGCAGCAGACTGGGATGCGCTGAAGCCCGCAGTCTTGAACATCTTGATGCAGCATTTCAGCACCGATCAGCCCTTGTTCGTCTCATCCGCGCCGCAGCAGCCGGAAACCGAGGCGATGCAGGATGATCCCGCCGATTCCGAAATCATCGCCACAATCAAGGATCTGCTGGATCAGCGCGTGCGTCCAGCGGTGGCGCAGGATGGCGGCGATATTGTCTATCACGGCTTTCAAAATGGCGTGGTCTATCTGAACATGCAGGGCGCCTGCTCCGGCTGCCCCATGTCCACCGCCACCTTGAAGAACGGGATTGAAAACCTGCTGCGCTATTATGTGCCGGAAGTGACCGAGGTGCGCGCGGTTAACTGAGGCCGGCGGGGCATCTCACGGTTTACACCCGGGCCCGCGGGACAGTATGCATCACAGCCTCCGGCGCGCTTGCGCCGGGCGAAGGGGAGTTTGCATCATGTCCTACGAATCCATCCTCTACGAAAAGCGCGACCGTGTTGCCCTGATTCGGCTGAACCGACCGGATGCGCTGAATGCCTTGAACGGCCAGTTGATGGACGAGATGACCGCGGCCCTGCGCGCGGTGGAGGCCGATGACGAGATCGGCTGCACAGTGATCACCGGCAGCGAAAAGGCCTTCGCCGCCGGCGCCGACATCAAGGAGATGGCGTCCAAAAGCTATATGGACGTCTATTTCGAGGACTTCATCACCGCCAATTGGGAAGAAGCCTCGCGCGTGCGCAAGCCCTTGGTGGCGGCTGTGTCCGGCTATGCCCTGGGCGGCGGCTGCGAATTGGCGATGATGTGCGATCTGATCATTTGCGCGGAGAACGCCAAATTCGGACAGCCGGAAATCAAGCTGGGCGTCATCCCCGGTTCCGGCGGCACCCAGCGCCTGACCCGCTTCATCGGCAAGGCCAAGGCCATGGACCTGGTGCTGACGGGCCGCAACATGGACGCCGCAGAAGCCGAGCGCTGCGGTTTGGTCAGCCGGGTGGTGCCGACTGACGAGCTTTTGGACACCGCCTTGAAGGTGGCGGACGGCATCGCGCACCTATCGCGCCCGGCGGTGATGATCGCCAAGGAGGCGGTCAATCGCGCCTATGAGACCACGCTGGGCGAGGGCATCCGCTTCGAACGCCGGGTCTTCCACTCCCTCTTCGCCACGGAAGATCAGAAGGAAGGCATGGCCGCCTTCGTGGAAAAGCGCACGCCGCAGTTCAAGAATGGCTGATCGGCCGGCCTTCACCGTCAGATGATGACCCCCGGCATTGACCGGCCCATGGCGCGGTGATATAGCCCGCCGCCTGTTTTGTGCCGATCCGGTATGGCCGGACCGAGCACGGTGTCGTATCGAACGAAAGTAGCAAGATGGCAAACTCTCCCCAGGCGCGCAAACGCGTGCGCCAGAATGAAAAGCGCCGCCTGATCAATCGAGCCCGGATGAGCCGCATCCGCTCGTTTGTGAAGAAGGTGGAGCTGGCCATTCAGTCGGGCGACCAGACCGCCGCGCGCGAGGCCCTGAGCCAGGCTCAGCCAGAGTTGATGCGCGGCGCCGCAAAGGGCGTCATGCACAAGAATGCCGCCGCCCGGAAACTGGCCCGGCTAAATGCACGGGTCAAAACCATGACCCCGGTTGCCTGACGCCGATCCGGGGCGATAGCGGCGAGTCGCTCTGCCCATTCGGCATAGCGGTCAGGAACTTTACCCGCCCTGCCGGTCGCTCCGGCGGGGCCGTTGCGCGTTTGATCGCTGACGGCTGATCCTGCGGTCATTGCCCCCACATCTAGTGGCCGCACCCGCCTGCGACGACTATCCCCGGCTTTTGATCGGAGATTCGATTCCTCAGGCTTGCGATGGCCGGATGGGGCGTATATCCTTGCCGTTCTTGGTTGACGGTAGGGGGAGATAAAGAAGAGCGATGAAAAACGCAGACGATTTAGAGAAAATTTCGCTCCGATACGTCGTGATCGTGCAGCCGTTTACCGATCATTAAATTCTTCAGGACTGAAAATACTTAACAATCGGCAGCGTAGTCTTCCTACGCACGAGGGATGTCGTGCGAGAATTTCAAGGGTGAACGCCAAGGGGGGCGGTGCTCAAGCGAGCCACACCCGTTCAAGAGGCTTGAGACCGGCATGGGGCGGAACAGGATAGAGGCAATGGGACCTGCGGAGACGGCACAGCAGACACCACAAAGCAGCAGCAATTGGACCGTGGCGCGGGATCTGCTGAAACGCGAGGTCGGGACGGAGGTCTATGACAGCTGGTTTGCCGCGCTCGATTTCCTGGGAGTTGACGGCGACACCGCGGTTCTGGGGGCGCCGACCCGGTTCAGCGGCGATTGGCTGCGCGACAATTTCGAAGATCGTATCCGCTCCTGCCTGAACCGGGCCGGCTTTCCCGTCACCGCCGTGCGCTTTCAGACCGCGTCAAAACCGTTGAGCACCAGCACCGCGGCGGCCGATGCGCCGGCGCCGTTGCGCCGCGGCCCCGGTAGGGCCGGCAGCCAGGCAGCGGATGATTATTGTGCCATGCTGGAGCCGCGCTATACGTTCGACACCTTCGTGGTCGGCAAATCCAATGAACTGGCCTATGCCGCTGCGCGCCGGGTCGCCGATGCTGATGTCGTGCCGTTCAATCCCTTATTCCTGCACGGCGGTGTTGGTTTGGGTAAGACCCACCTGATGCACGCCATCGCCTGGGAAGTGAAGCGGCGCGATCCAGACAAGCGCGTCCTTTACATGTCTGCTGAGCGCTTCATGCTGCGCTTTATTTATGCCATGCGCCACCAAGATACGGTGACCTTCAAGCAGCAATTTCAAAGCGTCGACCTATTGATGATCGATGATGTTCAATTCATCGCGCACAAGGACCGCACGCAGGAGGAATTCTTCCATACCTTCAATGCCCTGGTCGACAGCCGGCGGCAGGTGGTGATCTCCGCGGATCGCTCGCCCACCGACCTGGAAGGCATTGAGGAGCGCATCGTCTCGCGCCTGGGTTGGGGCCTGGTCGCCGACATCCACCCGACCGACTATGAACTGCGTCTGGGCATCTTGCAGTCGCGCGCGGAGAAGACCACGCATGTCGACATCCCCGGCGAGGTGCTGGACTTTCTGGCGCGCCGGGTGACCTCCAATGTCCGCGAACTGGAAGGGGCCTATAATCGCGTGGTCGCCTTTGCCGAGTTGGTCGGCCGGCCGATCACCATGGAGATGGTGCGCGAGGTCTTGCAGGACCTGCTGCGCGCCAATGACCGCAAGGTCACGGTGGACGAAATCCAGAAGAAGGTATCGGACTATTACAATCTGCGGCTGAACGAGATGCTGTCCTCGCGCCGCTCCCGTCGCATCGCGCGGCCGCGCCAGGTGGCGATGTATCTGGCCAAGCAGTTGACCTCGCGCTCGCTGCCGGACATTGGCCGCAAATTTGCCGGGCGCGACCATACCACGGTGATGCACGCCGTGCGCACCATCGAAAGCCTGCGCCAAGTCGACAGCACCATCGACGAAGACATCAACCGCCTGACCCGGATGTTGACCGGCTAAGGCCAGGGCATCTTCACAGCAAGATCGGACCGATTGGACCCGTGATGCGACGCCAATCGGTGGGATAAAGTTGCCCGCCCCATAGACGGCGGGCCTGGTCATCCGATCAAGCGCGATCGCGCTTGATCGGATCATGCCCTAGACATCCTTACACCGGTCGCCCGGCGACCCTTATGGCCCGTCATTCACCCGCCACCAGCCGGCGATGGCGTGGCGGTCGGCATGGCAGGGGCGGACCTCATGTTCGATCTGTTCCGACAGCATCAACACGCTGCGGCCAGCGCAAGGCATCAGCCGAACAGCCTCGGTGCCATCAGCAGCATAGATCACCAGCGCGCCGTCGTCGGCCGAGTCCCATGCCTCATTGAGATAGGTGACCAGCGAGATCACCCGGTTGCGCGCGCCCTTCAGGGCATCGACATGGCGCTTATAGAAGCCGCCCATGGGATAATGCGCAAAACAGGCCTCAAAGCGGAACAGGCCGAGGAACAGCTGAGCCTTCAGCGCCAGGCGCGCGGCCTCGGCGACCTGAAAAAAGCGCAGCTCGGCGGGATCCGCGCCGGTCAGCCAGCGGATCCGCGCCTGCCAGATGGTGCGCACCAGCCGCTTTTGGCTCTGCCGCCCGAGTTGGGCGGGCCGGTTCGCCGCCTCTGCTGCCACATAGCGGGCCCGCGCGGCCAGTGCGGCGGTGAGCCCTGGTTCCGGCCAGCCGGCCACCTCCGCCCAGCCCTGCTCGGCCAGTCTGTCCGCCACTGCCGCCCAATCCGGGCCCGGGGCGATTTGGTCAGGTAAGGCAAGTGCCGCGGGAACGTCGGTCATCCAAGGGGCAGGCTCAAACGCCCGCGATCTGCACGCGGGCAGCGTGCCTTAGAGCCCGGGCGGGCGGCTGTCGAGCCGTTTGCGACGAAAAGCCGTCAGCGCCGGTCGATCGACCCTGTGCTCCATCACGATGCTTGTCTCACTGAAGAGACGCAGGCGCGCGGGGCCGAACCAGCGCCTGGCACAAGTCCGCGGCGAGCCCCAAGGCTATCCGCGCAGGCTCGCCAGAATGTCGTCAGCGGAGCTCTTCGAACCGGTGATGCCGGCTTCCGCCAGGGCGGCGTCCAGATCCGCCCCGGTGCTGGCGGCCTCCAGCTTTTCCGCCTCTGCCATGCGCGCGCGCTGCATCGCCTGGCGTTCCTTGATTCGCTTCAAGGACTGGCTGGCATCGCCTAGGCGCGAATTCATGCCGGCGTGCGTTGACGCCACCGCGGCCTGCGCCTTGATCACCGCGTCATTGGCCTTCACGGTTTCGACCTGCTGCTTCAGCGACTTGATCTTGGCCTCGATGGCGGACACCGACTGGCGCATCTGGTCCTCCGAGCCCTGATAGTCGGACACCACCTGGCGCTTGGCGCTCAATTCCTGGTCAATTTGGGCGACACGTTCGGCGGAGCGGCGCGCCAGATCCTCATTGCCCTTCTCAAGCGCCTTTTTCGCCGCATCGAGATATTTGGCGCGATCGGCCTCGAACGCGTCGACCTCCTTGGCGGCCATGGCCCGCTTAGCGGCGAACATCGAGAGCTGATCGCGCGCGGCGTGCAGCTGCTTGTCAGCGTCGCGGATTTCCTGGTCCAGAATGGTCAGCGCATTGGCGTCGACGATTGACTGGCCGGTTTCGTGGGCATGGCCGCGCAGGCCGCTCCAGATCTTGTTGAACAATCCCATTGTCCGGGTCCTTTCTGATGGCTGTCGTGTCTCAGGCCGCTTCGGTGGCGGCTTCGGGGTTCAGGTCTTCGACCACGTCGATGGCATTGGCCGCCAGGGTGCGGATCTCAGTGACCACGCTGGCGAGCACCGAGCCGGCCGACAAGGCGCCGAACAGCTCGTAATAGGCCTCGCCCTGCACGCTGGTTATGCCGAAGGTGGACAGGGGCAGCGTCTTGTGCAGGCTCAAAATCATGCGGTTGAAGGCGTCGGGATCCTCCTGCTCGGCGACCGGCCACAGCAGCACCGAGGCCAGGATCTGATCGCCCTCAACGCTGACATAGACATCCAGGTCACCATAGAGCTGCAGGGTCACCCGGATCGCCGACTGCGCGCCCTCCACCAGGCTCACCGCGGCCTCAGCCGGGGTCAGGCCGCTCTGGCCGGGATCGGCGAGCGCTTCATACAGCGTCTGTGTGGTCCATTGATCGGGCATGGCGGGCTCCTCAGCGGGGGTCGTGGTCCAGGACGGCAACGGAGCCCCTTGCGCCAGGCGCTGCGCCAGTCGGCGCAACGGCACCCGATGCTCCGGCTTCACCCACAGCTCCAGCTTGACCAGACCGCGCTGACGCAGGCGCGTGCGCCATGCCTGGGTGCGGGCTTTCGCCGGGGTGGGGTCGCCTGACATGGCTGTGGGCCTCCGTCATTCAAGAGACTTACATGTAACGCATACATGTGACAGTTTCAAGCTTGGCAGCCGCGGCTTTCACCGCTAGGGCATGATGAGATGAACAGGCCCGCCTTCTATGGGGCGAGCATCTTCGCTCTAAGGTTCGACCCCGTCCATGTCCTATCTTTTCGATACCGTGTTGAGCAAAGTCCAGCGCAGCATCGCCGAGCTGCGCTGGCCTGCCTTGTTCGTCATTGCCGCGGGCCATCTGGGGCTGACCTGGGTGGGGCTGAAGGCCGCCGGAGAAGCCGCGCTCACCGGCCCTTTGACGTTTCTGTATTTCTACGCCACCACGGCAACCACCGTGGGCTACGGCGATTTAAGCCCGACAAGCCAGGGCGGCCGGCTGATCGCCATCCTCTGGCTGTTCCCCGGCGCCATCGCCTTGTTCACCGCCGTTCTGTCCAAGTCCATCACCAGCATCAGCACCTATTGGAGGCGCCGCATGACCGGCCAGGCTGACTATTCCCAGCGTGCGGGGCTGACCGTCATTGTCGGCTTCCCGCGCGCTCGGTGCCTGAAAGTGATCAACGAACTCAGACGCGGCGCGCGCGGCCGCCAGGATGACGACATCCTGGTGGTCGCCAAGCGGGACCTGCAGCCGCTGCCCGACGGCGTTTTGTTCGTGCGCGTGGATCAGCTGAGTGAGGCCGCCGGCCTACGCCGCGCCGGCATCGCTTTGGCGGATGAGGTTATCATCAATGGCGAGGATGATGACGAGACCCTCGCAGCGACCCTGGCGATCCAGACGATCGCCGGGGCGCAGACGCACCTGGTCGCGCATTTTCAGAGCGAGGACAGCGCCCGGCTGCTGCGCGGATTGGCCCGGCCGATCGAGACGGTGGTGTCACCCAGCGTGGAGCTGCTGGTGCGCGCCGCCCAGGATCCCGGCGCCAGCCGGCTGTTCACTGCGCTGGCGTCCAGCACCGACAGCCGGGCGACCCTTTATTCGCTGGTGCTGGACCAGACGATGAGCCTTGCGGATCTGCGCGATCGGCTGTTTCAAGGTGGTGGTGCGCTGATTGCGGTGCAGACCGTGGAGCAGGAAGACTTTCATCTGCCCAAGGCCGGCCATCCCGACCTGAAGGTGGGCGACCGGATCTATTATATGGCGCCGCAGCGCCTGAGCGTGAAAGGAGCCTGAGACGATGTTCGGCAAATTGTTCAAAGGCCTGCGCGGCGCCGGCGCCGAGGCGCCGTCCTCGCTGCCGATGGTGGCGGATATCACCATCGGCCGCACCGTGCTGATCGACCGACTGGCGCTGGATCTGCTGCCCGATACTCTGGTGTTTGAGCTGGATCAGCCGGTGCTGCCGATCACCGCCCAGGGCCTGATCGACCTGACCTCCGACGCCGATCACGCCTGGGTGCACCGCTTCTACACCGACGAGGACGTCATGCTGCAGATCATGAGCGTCGACCGCGCCGGTGAGACGATCCGGGAGATCTCGCTGTTCGTGCCGCTGAAGTCGTATTTCCCGTCCGATGACGCCGCGTGGCGAAGCTGGACGTCGCGGCTGTCCGCGGAGACCTTCACCACCGATGAGGGCGTGCGCTTTGAGCGGGCTTGGTTCGATGATCAACCCGGTCCTGCCGAGCCGGTCTGCTTCTGGGAGGAGATCACCGATGATCGGCAGATGACCGAGACCCGGCGCATCTATCAGCGCTCCATGCTGTTCGTGCGCGCGATCGAGGACAGCGAGGAGTTTCTGCTGGCGATCACGCAGGAGCCCGAGCAGGGTGACCATACCGCCGAGCTGATGATCGGCATTCCATTGAGCCGCACGGCAATCACGGTCTAGGATCGGCCGACACACGCCTTAAGGGGGACCAACGCCCATGCTTGACTTCACCGGCAGCTTCATCGGCTTTCCGCAGTTTCTCGCCTTCTTCGCCATGGGTCTGGCCCTGATGGCGGCATTCATGTGGATTTACACCGCGATCACCCCGCATGACGAGGTGGCGCTGGTGCGCGCCAACAATGTCACCGCCGCGGTGGTGTGGACCGGCGCGCTGATCGGCTTCGTGCTGCCCTTGAGCAGCGCCATGCGCGAAAGCTTTGCGATCCGGGAATTCGTCGTGTGGGGCGTGATTGCGGGCATTGCTCAGCTGGCGGTGTTCTTTGTCTATCGCCGGATCTATCCGAAAATGCGCGAACGCATCGAAGCCGATGAGATGGCCACCGGCATCAAGCTGGCCGGCGTCGCGATCGCCGTGGGCATCTTGAATGCCGCGGCGGTGTCCGAAGACGAAGCGGCCTGGATGCTGGAGCGCTATCCCGGCGCCTTCGGCCCGGCTCCCACCGAACAGGCGCAATGAACCGCGGCTTGCCGCAGGAGAGCCGATCATGAGCGACACCCCCAAAGCCACGCCGCTGAAGCGCTCGTCCCGGGTTGCGCTGAGCTTGATGGCCTCCTCCTCCGTCGCGCTGGTCGCCGGCTGCGGCCGCTCCGAACCGGTCGAGGCTGAGCGCTATCAGACCCTGGACCAATGCCTGGCCGACGGCGCCTTGTCTGAACAGGCATGCCAGCAGAGCTATCAGGAGGCGCTGGCCGAGCATCAGGCATCGGCACCGCGCTATGACAGCCAGGCGGCGTGCGAGGCACAGTTCGGGCCGGAGCGGTGCCAGCGCCAGAGCGGCAGCCAGGGCAGCTTTTGGACGCCCTTCTTCATGGGCTGGATCGCCAGCTCGCTGCTGGATCGGGCGGTCGATGGCCGGCGCTATGCCGCCACGCCGGTGTATCAGCCGTGGAACACCCGGCGCTGGTACACGCCCACCGGCACGGTTTTGAACCCCACGTCGGACGGCAGCTACCGGGTGGCCCGCCGCAGCCTGGCCAAAAAGCCACCAGTTGCCAAGGTCCGCTCGCGAACAGGCGCGGTCAGCCGCGGCGGCTTCACCAGCCGCTCCAGCCGCAGCTATCGCGGCTATGGCGGCTGATCCAGGGGCCACATTGATGGCACGGTGTTCCGGGGCGAGTGTTTTAGCGTCCCGCCGCAGCGGTTTCCGCCGGTAATAGGCCCTGCTGCGTCAGGGCCTCAACCAAGGCCGGGCCGAAGCGCTCAACCATGACGCCGACCCCCTCGGCATTGGGATGGATGCCGTCGGGCTGGTGCAAGTCTGGCCGGTCGGCCACGCCGTCCAGAAAGAATGGATAGAGCGCGACATCGAACCGGTCGGCCAGGCCCGGGTAGAGCGTGTTGAAGGCCTCGGCATAGTCAGCCCCCAGATTGGGCGGAGCGAGCATGCCGGCCAGCAACACCGGGATCTCGCTTTGCTGCAAGGTCTCGATGATCTGAGTCAGATTCTGCTCGGTCACCGCGACCGGCACAGAGCGTAGGATATCATTGCCACCGAGTGCGACGACCACCATGTCCGGAGCCTGCGGCTGGCCATCTAAGACCCAAGCCAGACGCGCCGCGCCGCCGGTGGTGGTATCGCCGGAGACACCGGCATTGATCACGCGAACGTCATGGCCGTGCGCGTTCAGCCAGCGTTCAAGCTGTTCGGGCAAGGCATCCTGGGGCTCCAGACCGAAGCCGGCGGTTAGGCTGTCGCCCAGAATCAACACGCGCACCGGATCCGCCGCCGATCCAGCCAGCGGCGCAAACACGAATAAGAGGGTGACCAGGCAAAGCGCTTTCCATGACATGCCCCAACACATATGTCTGAGCCAACAACGCTTCAACGGCAGCGACATCAACTCAAAGGACGATCATGACCCAAGCCATCATTCGGCTGGCCGGCGTGGAATTGAGCTTGAACAGCGGGGCCGGACCGGTCCACATCCTGCGCGGGATCGACCTGCAGATTTTCCCGGGCGAGGCCGTTGGGATCGTCGGGCCATCGGGCTCCGGCAAATCCTCCATGATGGCGATCATGACCGGCATGGAACAGGCCAGTGCCGGTGAGGTGATGATCGACGGTCAGGATTATTCCGCGCTCAACGAAGATCAGCTTGCGCTGCATCGCCGCGCCCGCGTCGGGGTGGTTCTGCAGGCCTTCCATCTGATCCCGACCATGACCGCGCTGGAAAATGTCGCCGTGCCCCTGGAATTGGCCGGGCGGGCCGACGCCTTTGATCGCGCCGCTGCGACCCTGGAGCGGGTCAGCTTGGGCGAGCGCCTGACCCATTATCCCTCGCAACTGTCCGGAGGCGAGCAGCAACGCGTGGCGCTGGCCCGCGCGGTGGCGCCGGGGCCGGCGATCTTGTTCGCCGATGAGCCCACCGGCAATTTGGACAGCCAGACCGGCGAGGCGATTGTTGACTTGATGTTCGCGCTGCAACGCGAAACGGCTGCGACCCTTGTGCTGATCACCCATGATCCGGACTTGGCGCAACGCTGCGACCGCATCGTCAGCATGGCGGACGGCCGCATTGAGGCGCCCCGCCCGGCGCTGAAAGTGTCCGCCGATGCCTAGCCCACTGCTCCCGATCGAAGCGCGGCTGGCCATGCGCGAACTGCGTGGCGGGTTGCGCGGCTTCCGGATTTTCCTGGCGTGCCTGATCCTGGGCGTCGCGGCTATTGCGGGGGTCGGCTCCTTGTCCCGGGCCATTATCGCCGGTTTGGATGCCCGCGGCGCTGAGCTTCTGGCCGGGGACATCGAGGTGCGGCTGTACCGCCGGGACATCAATGCCGAACACCGCGCCTTTCTGGAGCAGGTCGGTGAGGTGGCACGGGTGGCGCGATTGCGCACCAATCTGCGCACCGAATCCGGCACCGCTACAGTCGCTGAATTGAAAGCCGTGGAGCCGGGTTATCCCTTCTATGGCGGTCTTGTCTTGTCAAAGCCCGGGCCATTGCAGCCGATGCTGGCGCGCCAGGACGGACTGTGGGGCGCGGTGGCGGACGAAGCCTTGGCCGACCGCCTGGGCCTGGCGCTCGGCGATGTGGTTCGGGTCGGCGAAACACAGGTGCAATTGCGGGCGTGGCTGGAGCGCGAGCCGGATCGATCCAATCAGGGCTGGCAGTTGGGGCCTAGCTTGATGGTCGCGCCAGGCGCGCTCCAGGCCGCGGATCTGCTCGGCACCGGCAGCTTGGTGAATTACTACTATAAGATCAAGCTGCCGCCCGGGGCCAATCTTCAAGACGTCCGACGGCGTATTCAGGATGCGTATCCGGACATGGACTGGTCGGTGCGCGACCGGTCTCGCGCTGCCCAGGGCGTGCGCAATTTCATCGATCAGTTCGGAACCTTCCTGGTCCTGGTCGGCCTGACCGCGCTCGTGGTCGGCGGCGCCGGCGTGTCCAACGCCGTGCGCTCCTATCTGGACACGCGGCGCGAGACCATCGCGACCTTCAAGGTGCTGGGGGCTGATGGCGGGCTGATCTTTCGGCTGTATTTCCTTCAGGTTCTGGCGCTGGCGCTGGCCGCTGTCATCATCGGTCTGAGTCTCGGCGCGGGACTGCCCTTCGCCTTTTCTGGAACCTTGTCGGACCGCCTGCCGGTGCCGCCGGAGATCGGCCTTTACCCGGCTCCATTGATCTCTGCGGGCATTTACGGCGTGATGATTGCCATTGCCTTTTCGGTTTGGCCACTGGGCCGCGCGCGCGATTTGCGGCCGGCGATCCTGCTGCGGGTCGGCGGGGAGGCGATGGCGCAGTGGCCGCGTGCCTTGTATGTCGGCACCGCGGTCGCCGCGGTCGCTGCGGTGGTTATCGCGGCCATTACCTTGTCTGAAATTCCCGGCGTGGCGGCCGGGTTTCTGGCTGGCGCTGGAGCCTCTCTCGGCCTGCTTTGGCTTGCCGGACAAGGGATTGAACGGCTCGCCGCCCGGCTGCCCAAGCCGCGTCGACCCGTCTGGCGCATCGCCATCGCCAATCTGTACCGGCCGCGTGCGGCGACCGGAGCGGTGGTGATGTCACTGGGCCTGGGGCTGACCCTATTCGCCACCTTGACGCTGGTGGAGACCAATCTGGGTCAGCAGATCGACGAGACCATTCCGGAGCAGGCGCCGGCCTACTACTTCTTGGATATCCAGCATTTCGAGAAGGACGGCTTCATCGACACGCTGGACCGGGTCGACGGCGTGACCGATGTGGAGGTGGCGCCCTGGGTGCGTGCGCGCATCACCCATCTGGACGGGATCGCGCCGCAGGACGCCGACGTCGCCTCGGACGTCCGCTGGCTGCTTCGCGGCGACCGGCAGATGTCCTATCAGGCGGCGTTTCCAGAGGATAACCGGCTGGTCGCCGGCCGCTGGTGGCCGGCGGACTATTCCGGGTCGCCGAAGCTATCGATCTCTCTGGAGCATGCCCGCGGCCTGGGGCTTGAGGTCGGCGATTCGGTCGGCCTGAACATTCTGGGCCGGGACTTCGAGGCTGAGGTCATGAGCCTGCGGGCGATCGACTGGGCGGGGTTTGCCTTCAATTTCATCTTTCTGATCGACCCCAGCACGGTTGCCGGCGCGCCACACACCTGGCTGGCCAAGATCGAGACGGCGGACGCTGAGGCCGCGGAAGCCGCCTATCAGGCCGTGGTTGCCAACTACCCTGCGGTGACCGCGGTGCCGGTGCGCACCATCCTTCAAGATGCACAAAATCTGCTCCGGGAATTGGGCCTGGCGATCCGCGCCACGGCCGCGATCACCATTGCCGCCGGCGTGCTGGTACTGGCCGGGGCGATTGCCGCGGGGCATCGCCGGCGGGTGTATGACGCCGCCGTCTTCAAGATCATCGGGGCCACACGGCGCGACATTCTGACCGCCTTTGCCCTGGAATATCTGATTTTGGGGGCTGTGACCGGGCTAATCGC
Organism: Rhodothalassiaceae bacterium; assembly: GCA_050331575.1. GTDB lineage: Bacteria > Pseudomonadota > Alphaproteobacteria > Sphingomonadales > Rhodothalassiaceae > JBHJGS01. The sequence continues at coordinate 34,997 of JBHJGS010000016.1, forward strand.
GTTGGTGCTGGGCGGCATCGCCGGTTGGGCCGTGGTCACCCAAGTGATGGAGCTGCCGTTCAGCTTGACCCCGCTGGCCGTGGCCGGGACATTGCTGGTCAGCCTTGTGCTGACCATCGGGTTTGGCCTGGTTGGCAGTTGGCGGGCGCTGAAGGTGCGCCCTGCGCGGCTGTTGCGCACCGCCTAATCCTCTTGAGTGCAGGCGGCGCTTCGCCCATATTGATGGTCAAGAGTTAAACCTTAAGGAGACGATGCATCATGAATGATCGCACCTCTCGCCCGTTGACCGGCGCGCGGACCGGCCAAGGCACCGCCGCCGCGGTCGACCAGGGCCTCCGCCGCTATATGCTGGGCATTTATAATTATATGGCGTCCGGCGTGCTGCTGACCGGCATCACCGCCTTGCTGGTCTATACCGTACCGGCGCTGACCGGGCTGCTGTATCAGACCACGTTCGACGGTCAGATCGCCGGTTACACGCCGCTGGGCTGGATTGTGGCGTTCGCGCCCTTGGCCTTTGTGCTGGTGCTCAGCTTCGGCATCAACCGGTTGAGCGCGAGCGCGGCACAGGCGCTGTTTTGGGTCTATGCGGGTGTGATGGGCCTGTCGCTATCGTCGATCTTCTTCGTCTATACCGGCCAATCGATCGCCTCGACCTTCTTCGTGACGGCGGCGGCCTTCGGTGCGCTGAGCTTGTATGGCTACACCACCAAGCGCAACCTGACCGCGATGGGCAGCTTCTTGTTCATGGGCCTGATCGGCATCATCATTGCCATGCTGGTGAACCTGTTCATCCAGTCCAGCATGATGGCGTTCATCATCAACTGCCTGGGCGTGCTGATCTTTGCCGGGCTGACCGCCTATGACACCCAGCGCATCCGCCAGACCTATGATTATGTCGCCGGTGATCGGGTGGCGATGCAGAAGAGCTCGGTGATGGGCGCGCTGAGCCTGTATCTGGACTTCATCAACCTGTTCTTGTTCCTGCTGCGGTTCATGGGCAACCGCGAATAGGCGCCAAAGGACACGGATGGATTGAGGCAAAGGCGGGGCTGCGGTCCCGCTTTTTCTATTCCACCAGTTTCAGGAGCTTGGCGTCGAAGAACCGCAGCAGAGCGGCCAGATCGGCACCGCGCTTCAGCGTCTGACCGGCTGGACCGAAGATCGCATATTGCCCCTGCTTGCGGGCCAAAGCGGGTCGCTTGACGATGCGATACAGCGGCATCTCGCTGGCCCGACGATGGATCGAGAACACCGCCTCGTCCCGGCCCAGATCCACCGCATAGTCCCGCCACAAGCCGGCGGCGACAAATCGGCCATAGACCGACAGGATCTGAAACATCTCGGCGCGATCGAACACCACCTGGCGCGGGCGGCGGCTCAGATAGGCTATGGTCGCAGACTGATCCATCCAATCTATAAGGCCATCCTTGTCGCGGAATGGCAAGAGGTCGCGGGCACGCCACGGCTGGTCGCAGGCTGGCTTGCACTTGGCCGACGATAGGCGCAGATCAAATGCGCAAGCCCGGGCCCCCCGGGTCACGACAGCGACCAAGAATCGGAAAAGGAACCTTCATGCGCCCGATCATTTGCTCCGCCGCTTTGTTCGCTCTTGCCTGGCCAGCCGCCGGGCAGGACCGGGCCGAAGAGCGGCGCGACCTGCCCGCCTTCGATGAAATCGAGATCCAAGGCGGCCTGGACCTTCGCGTCAGCCAGGGCGAACCTCAATCGGTGGTGATCAGCGGACGGGCGGACTATGTGCCGGATGTGGAAACCAGCGTCGAAGACGGCCGCTTGATCATCGACATGGAAGGCCGCCGGCGCTGGAACAACGCCGATATCCACGTCACCATCACCCTGCCCAATCTGAGCCTGCTTGAGGTCAACGGCGCCATCGACGGCGACCTGACGGGCCTGGATGTCGCGGATCTGAAGATCATCGTCAACGGTGCCGGTGATATCGATGCCGACGGCCGCTGCAACACGCTGAGCGTGGAATTGAACGGTGCCGCGGATATCGATGCGGAAGAGCTGCGATGCGCTGAGGTGGCGGTCCAAATCAATGGCGCGGGCAATGCCACGGTCTTTGCGGCCGAGCGGATCGATGCCGAGGTCAACGGCGTGGGCAATATCGATGTGATGGGCAATCCGGGCCAAGTTTCGACCAGCAAGAGCTTGCTGAGCAATATCACCATTCACAAAACTCGCTAAAACGGCGCCGATCGCGATAAGGAGCATAGACCATGAGACTGCCCCTGCTGCTGTTGAGCGCGGCTGTTCTTGCCGGGCCAGCCCTGGCTGATCAGGAAACCCGGTCGCTCGAGGCCTTCAAGGAAATCAAAATCTCCGGATCGATGGATGCGGACGTGCGCCTGGGCGATACGCATCGGATCACGATCGAGGCCGATCGGGAGACCTTGGCTCGTATCGAGACCGAGGTGCGGGACGGCGTGTTGCATGTGAAGGAGCGCGACCGGCGCGGATGGGGCCGGCGCGGCTCGGTGGATCTGGCGATTGTCACGCAAGCGCTGGATGGCGTGACATTATCCGGTTCCGGCGACGTCACGGCCCGGAACATTGATACCGACGCCTTTCACCTGCGCATCTCCGGCTCCGGCGACGGGGATCTGGCCGGGCGCTGCGGCACGTTGAAGATTGTCGTGTCCGGCTCCGGTGACGTTGATGCCAGCGGACTGGAATGCGACGATGTCGATGTCTCCATTTCCGGATCCGGCGATGCGGAGGTCTATGCCCGCCGGGACGTTTCGGTACGGGTGTCCGGCTCCGGCGATGTCGACATCTATGGCGGCGGTCGCCTGACGAATTCGAAGGTGTCCGGCTCCGGCGACGTGGCCATTCACAACTGAGCTCGCCGCGCGGTCAGATCCACGCCCAAAAGACCAGCACGGCCAGGATCAGCGCGCCCACCAGCCCCGTCAGCACCAAGGCCGTGCTGACGGGTTTCTGGCGGCCCGGACGCAGGCTCATATCACCTTGACGATAGTGGATCGGCGGCTCCGGGCGATCCATCTCATGCTCGGCATGGCCCTGGGGATCGTCTCGATCGCGCCGCGCCGGGGCATCGTGGTCGACCATTAGCGCTGCGCCACCTGATCGGCCCGGCGCACCACGCCGCAAGAAATGCGCTTGCCGGCATCTCCTGCGGGATCGGTGCGATAATCATCGCGGCCCTTGTGGATGATGATCGCTGCGCCATCCTTGTCGAACAGGCGCCGATACCCGTCTTCCAGCCGCACGCGTTCCGCAACAAAGGCGAACTCGGCGGGTCCATCCTGCGGCATCACGAAATTGGGCAAGTCGCCCAGATGGTGGCCGGTCTCGTCCAGAACGCCATGATCTTCGTCGGTCGGGTTGAAATGGCCGCCGGCAGCCTTGAAGTCAGGCTTGCAGGCGCCGGTTTCGTGAATGTGGATGGCATGAACGCCGGGATCAAGGCCGTCGATTTGCGCGCCGAGGACCAGCCCGTCTTCGTGTTGATACACGTGCACAACGCCGTGCGATTCCCCGGTCGGCCCGTGCAATTCGGCGATGGCATCGGGCTTGGCGTCGGTCGGCCCTAGCATCAAGCCGGCCGTCAGCGCGAGGAGGGAGGAAGGAAGAAGCATTGCAGGGTCTCCAGCCAAAAGGGTTGGCGGGATAACGATCAGGCTGCCGCAGCGTTGCAGCGGATTGCACTTGGCGGGCGGCGGCGCTAGCAGCGCCTGCCCGGGTTTCATCCGCGTCAAAGGCCGGCGAATGACCTAGCCTTTCGGGGCCAGCACCGACGGCGGCAACACAACATCTGCGGCTCCAAGAACCGCACCGCCGTTGCGCTGTTGGACGATAACCGCCACATGGCGCGTCCCGGCCTCGGCGATGCGCTGCATCGGCAGATGAAGACGATCCCCGTCCCGCGCGCTTTGGCGCAGTTTTTTCATACCAAGGACAATATTGGTATAGTGCAGCTCGCGTCCGCGATTTTCACCACGGCGCACAGCAACGCGTTCGTGCGGCGAATACCACACCGCCAGCACCTCCGCGCCGCCGGCCGGTCCGCTGATCGCAATGGTTCCGTCCGGCGAAACCTCCACAGACACGCCCGTCGCGCGGTCCGCGCGGGCGGCGTCTAAGGCAGCGCGAACCTGCGACGTGCGCGATCCGACCGCCTGGTGCCGGCCGTTCAAGATCAATTGCGGCGTGTAGATGCTGCGCCGACCCATGGCCGCGTTATAGTCGCGCTGCCGGTTGGAATGCGCGGGGGCGCCGAACTTGTCGGTCCAACCCAGATAGTCCCAATAATCCACCGCAAAGCTCAATGCGAGAATATCGTCCTGCTGAGCCAGTTGCGCCAACAGTCGATCAGCGGGCGGGCAGGAACTGCAACCCTGGCTGGTGAACAATTCCGCAACGATAAGCCGCTCTCCCGCGTGGGCGGGAAGCGGCACAGCCACAGCAAACAGCGCGGCAAATAAGATAAACGCTTTCATGACTCTAGTGTGTGGCCGCTGGGCCGGCAGTGCCAGTCACCATGTCACACGAGCCGGTGAGACGCGCGTGCGCCGGCTCGCCGTGGCGCTCACCCGGCCGCCAAAAGAGAAAAGGCAACCCGCTCAGACGAAGAGCGGGTTGCCTCAGACTCATCTCATCTTGGACTTCACGCAAGGCCGAGGAAACCTCTAGATAAGTGTTACTCGATTTTGGCTCCGAAGACAAGATGCGACACGCAAAGACGGCGCGTGCAGCCGATTGCAGCGGCCGCGCGCCCGGTGCTAAGAGCCCGGTCCGTGCCCTGCCGCAGTTGCGGTCTTTGTCATCGCCAAAGGATCTTATGGCCCTCCTTCGTTTTGCCGCACGCGTCGCGCGGCGGCTGAAGCGGCTGCTCTACCATGCAGTCGATGCCGCCTTTCTTCCTCTGGACCGGAGCTTCGTCCAACGCGCTGGCAGCGTGCGACTGATCCCGCGCGGGCCCAACCGCTTCGGCGGCAAATATGCCTATGGCGACTGGGCCCATACCATCGGCGTGTTTCACGCGTTGCTGTTCGATCTTGTTAAGGATCGAGCAGATCCGCACCTGCTCGATGTCGGCTGCGGCAAAGGGCTTGTGGGCTTGGCCGCGGCCCCGGTCCTGGGCAGCACCGGCCGCTATACCGGTCTGGACGTGGTTGCGGACAATATCGCCTTTTGCCGGCGTCACTTCAGCGACTCGCGATTCGATTTCATTCACGTCGCGCAGGCGAATGCGGCCTACGCCGCCGCCCAGCCGGACACGCTGGCCCCGTGGCCGCTGGCAGACTCCCAAATCGATATTGTCACCGCTTTGTCGGTCTGGACCCATCTCAGCGAACGGCATGCGCTGTTTTATATGCGTGAGGTCAGCCGCGTGCTCAAACCCGGCGGGATCGCGCTGATCACCGTGTTCTTGCTCGATGAGACCTATCGCCGCCGCCTGGCACAGGGGCTGCCGAAGATCAGCCCGACCCATCCCACCGATCCGGCCGACTGGGTATTCGACCGACCCGCCTATGGCTCTGATCACTGGTTTCACACCGGCTGGGCGCGCGTGCCCGAAGATGCGATCGGGGTCTGTGAAGCGGGGCTGCGCAAGATGCTCGACGCCGCCGGTTTGACCTTGGCGGCGCATTATCCGGGTCTTTGGAAAGACCGGCCCGGCCTTTATTTCCAAGACGCTGTGCTGCTGCACCGGCCACAGTGAGTCAGGCGCGATGCCAGTTGAGTCCAACACCGCCGTAATCCTGGTCAATTATTGTGGTGCCTCAGATACGCTTGCGTGCATTGACAGCCTGCTCGCCGGCACGCCGCCACCGGCAGCGATCCTGATCACCGACAATGCCTCGCCGCGCCAGGGCGGGGCCGCCCTGGCTACAGGGCTTGCGGCGCGCGATCTGCCCGTGCTGCGGTTGACAGCCGCCCAGGCCGAGACGGCTCAATCCAGCCGCGATCGCGCCGCCCTGGTTTTGATCGACAATGATCGCAATGCCGGGTTCGGTGCGGCCTGCAATCTGGCGATGCGCGCCGTTAAGCGGTTGTTCGGCGACCTCAATTACTGGATGCTGAACAATGACTGCACGGTTGCACCGGACTGTCTGGCGCAGTTGGAAGCCACGGCAATCGGGCAAGGCCCGTGCGCGCTGATCGGCGCCACGATGCTGCTCGCCGATCAGCCTGGACACCTGCAATCCCGCGGCGGCGGGCGGCTTTGGCCTTGGCTGGCAACTGAGCGGCTGCTCGGCTACGGCCAGCCTGACGACGATCGCCTGGAGGCTCCGCAGGATCGGCTAGACTATATCACCGGCGGCTCGCTGTATCTGCCGGCGCCGGTCTATCGCCGCATCGGCGGCTTTGACGAGCGCTTCTTCTTGTATCTGGAGGATGTCGATCTGAGCCTGCGCGCGCGGCGGGCCGGCATTGCGCTGATTTGGTGCAAGCCGGCGCGGGTTTGGCATCGCTACGGTGCCTCGACCAATCGCAGCAGTGCCTTTGTCGATTATCATGCGCTATATGGCAGTGTTTTGGTGGCGCGGCGATATTTTCCGTACCGCAGCCCGGTCAGCACGCTGCTTTTGCTGACACTGAAGCTGGTCAACCGCCTACGCCGCGGCCAAGCTGAACGGCTTCCAGCGCTGATGCGCGCTTTCTGGACGGCATGGCGTGTTCGGCTCTAGGGCCTTATCTGTCCGATCGCGATCGCCCCTGGACGAATGCTGCTCTAGCCTCTTTAGATTGGCTGTGGATCGGGCTTAACGGTGTGCCCGGGAGAAAAGATGCTGGATGTGACGAGGGATCAGATGCCGCGCAAGCCGGCAGACGCGCCGCCACAGCGGCTAAGCTTGGCGGACGTCACCGACGCGTTCTTCGCGCAGACCCGCCTGTTCATCGCTTTGGTGGTGGCCGGCCTGGCGCTTGGTAGCCTCCATTATGCCCTGACACCGTCCTTCTACCGCGCCGACGCGGTGCTGGCGGCGTCAGACGACTCGGATTTTTCCGATCTGACCAGCCTGGCGGGGCTGGCAGGTCTGGCCAGCGATGAGCAAGGGGATCTGGGCGAGGTCGAATTCCTGTTCCGCTCGCGCGTTCTCGGTGCAGCCCTGCTGGAGGATGAGCGCCTCATCGCCGCCTTGTTGCCCGATCTGGTGAGTGGCGAGCCACCGGGGTTTGTGACCAAGGTCAAGCGCGCGGTGTTCGCCGTGCTGGGCCGGCCGCTGCCGGATGACGTGACCGCGGAGGCTCTGCGCGACGCCATCCAGGCCAAGATCGACACCGAAACCTCCGACCAAGGCTATTTGGAGGTTCAGTTCACCGATCGCGATCCGGCCATTGCCCATTATGCCTTGCACCGCATCATCGAAACGACGCTGGCCATCGTCAGCGAGCGGCAGATCAGCCGGCTGAAACAGCAGCAGGACGCCCTGATCGCCATCCTGGCCGAGGCCGATCAGGCCATGACGGTGAGCGCAGGACGCAGTCTGGTGGAACGCCTGCAAGAACAATTCCTGGCCAAGGTGACCGATCAATTGCTGGCCGCGCGCATTCTGGAACCGCCGGTGCAGCCGAGCCTGCCGGCCGGGCCCAATCTTCTGCTTTATCTTCTGGCCTATGGCGCGCTGGCGGTGGCGCTTTACAGCGTGATCGTGGCCGTGCGGGCCGTGCGCGGCGGACGCTGATGCTGGGTTGGCTGGGCCTTGCGCTGCTGCCGCCGCTGGTGCTGGCCTGGCAAGTGTTCAGCCATTCCCATGTCCGGTTGGACCACCGCCTCCTCTTCACGCTGGGTATGTGTTTCTACGCAAGCCTGCCCGCCATGCTGTTCGTCATCGCCAGCTATGGTGAGATGGATGACCCCTTCATCACCGTGTGGCTGCGCTTGTTTGCTCTGCTGTCTGAGACCGAAAAGCAGGTGCTGCCGTGGACAATCCTGGGCCTTTGGACGGCCTTCCTAGCCGGGGATATGGCCATGGCGGGGCTTCTGGCGCGCCGCGCAGCGAATAGGCGGGCGGCTCGGCATGCCATGCCGGCAAGCGTCGCTGCCGTCTTGGCCCCGGCCCTGCCGCTGGTCATCCGCGCGCTCGCCCTGGTGCTGGTGGCCTTTGTGGGCCTGTTGACCGTGCAGAATCGGCACCATCTGTTGGGTGGCTATGATCTGGACCAGGTCGGCGGTTTCCGAGGTCCGATCCAACTCGCCATCGGGTTTTTGACCCTGCTGCTTCTGATCGTCCTGGCTCACCGCCGCATGTTCAGCCGAAACGACTTGATCCTCACCGCGGCCGCCTTGGGGGTTTCAATGCTTCTGTCGGTTCTGCTGGGCACCCGGCAGAATGTCTTGACGGCGGTCATGGCACTTCTGGCGTTTCGATCCTGTTTCGGCCGGCCGCTGACCCCGTTGCGGCTGATCTCGGCCCTGGGATTGATCGTCGTCTTGGGCGTGGCCGTTGCCGTCGTGCGCCTGCCCGGGGCGAATTTGAGCTATGCGCTGGTATTCGCCTTCACCGAACCGGCCGGCACCTTCATCAGCCTGCTGACCATGACCGCCTTCAATGCGCTGCCGTTCTTCAGTACGCCGGACGAATTGTTGGTCAGTGCGCTGAATCTGATCCCCTCGGCGATCTGGCCGGGCAAGGCCGATTTCTTGGAGCCGTTCCAACACCGCTTCATCGTCCTGGCGCCCTTGGGCGCGCGCCATTTGGGGGTCTCGCTGATCAGCAATTTCGGGATCATCGGCGCCCCCCTCCTCTTGGCGGTCATGGGCGCGGCCCTGCGGTTGCTCAAACAGTTGACGTGGCGGCCGGATCTGCAGCCGACCTACGCCTTTCTCGCAGGCGTGGTCGCGTTGGACCTGTGGCGCAATCCGTTGCAGGTTTCTGTGGCCAAGAACATGATCCAGACGGCAGTGATCTTCCCGCTGGGCGTCTATGTCCTCGCCGGGCTGATCCTGTTCGCTGTGCTCGATCGCGGGCGATCGATCCAGGCGCAGCGGCGTCTTTAGGGCATTATCCGATCAATCGCGATTGATCGGCTGAAAAGGCCCGCCGTCTATGGGGCGCGCAACTTTGTCCGACCCGCCGGAGCGACCGGCCGGCTGATCCTGGCTGACCAGGTCGGACAGTTCCGCGTTCCACAAGGCGGTGATCCTGCGCCGGGAAAAGTGGCGCTGATACACATCGTGGCAGTGCCGCTGCAAGGCCTTCAAGCGGTCAGCATCGTGCAGCAAGCCAAGCAGGTCGTCGATGACGGCCTCCCTGGTATCGGGGCTGAGATGCCAGCCGACATGATGATCGGCGATCCATCGGGCCACCGCGCTGTGCCGATCTCCGGCGAAGATGATCGGTCGGCCAGACGCCAAGCTGCCGAAAAATTTGGAGGGCACAGCAATACCCGCCCAATCGGGTTTCAAGCTCATCAAATGAATGTCCGCCGACCCCAGCCGCGTCTCCAGTTCCGCAAGAGGCACAAAGCCGGCAAATCGGATATTGCGATCCTCCGGCCCAACCGCTTGCTTCAGCGCCTCGGCCCGATTGCCCCGCACGGCAAAGCAAAACCGGACCGCCTCTTCATGGCGCAGGCGGCGCGCCAAGCCCAATAGCTCTTCATAGCTATGCGCCTCGCCGAAATTGCCGGAATATAGCAGCGCAAGCCGGGCCGCGCCGAAGGTCTGTGTGCGCACCACGGGGTCCATCGCCACAGGGGCTGTCGGCTCGACCAAGGCCCACGGCGTCAGCTCCACCTCCCGCGCGGAATGATCATGGCGCCTGAGCCGCTGACGCATACACGACCCAAGATCCGCAATCAGATCGCAACGCTGGTAGGCCCGGCGCATGGCCCACCGGACCAGCCGGGTCGCCACGCCATTCTCCCGGACTTGGCCCGCCGCCATGGCCGCCTCCGGGTGCAAGTCAAAGCACCAGTGAGCCAGCGTCATCCGAGGCGCCAACAGCTTCAGTGGGACCGCGACGAGCAGCGCGAAGACCGGATCGGTGCCGATGATGACGATATCCGGCCGCCGGTCAGGACCGCGCAAAGCCAGCAGGCTCCACGCCGTCATCATCCAAATGGCGTTGGCCAGGCGCCCCAGCGCGCGGTTCTGCGGCCATCGCGGGCGCCAGATGCGATTATAGCGGACGCCCTGATGCTGCTCACGCCGCGCATAAAGGCGCTGGTCGTCGCGGCAGCCGCGATTGCACGGCAGCGCCTCCACCTGCCAGCCCTGCGCGGCCAGATCCTCCGCCAAACCGCTGAGATGTTGGGCGCTGACCACATCATCGGGGTACATATAGTGATAGAGAATCGCAACGCGGCGGCCCCGCTCCGGGCCGGCGCTCATCGGCTGCCTGCTGCCGGTCATCAAACGGGCCTTAGGCGCATTCTCGATTGTGGCGGCGCCAAACCTGCTGCGAGATCCAGCTGTAGGTCCGCTGCATGCCGTCTCGTAATGGCATCGCCGGCTTCCAGCCCAGCCGCGTTTCAATCAAGCGATTATCCGAGTTTCGGCCCCGCACGCCCTGCGGGCCGGGCACATTGCGGATGCGCAAATCCTTTCCGGACAGATCAATCGCCAGTTGCGCCAGATTGTTGATCGAGATCATTTCCTCCGACCCGATATTCACAGGGCCCTCAAAATCGGACCGCATCAGGCGGATCGTCGCCTCGATACATTCATCGATATACAAGAATGAGCGGGTCTGCTTGCCGTCCCCCCACACTTCGATCTCGCCGCCATTCTCCGCCATGGCAACCTTCCGGCACAAAGCCGCCGGCGCCTTTTCCTTGCCCCCGATCCAGGTCCCTTCCGGGCCGAAAATGTTGTGATAACGGCCGATCCGGCATTGCATGTCATGATTGCGGTTATAGGAAAGGTAAAGGCGCTCGGAGAACAGCTTTTCCCAGCCATATTCACTATCCGGATCGGCCGGATAGGCGCTTTCTTCGGAGCAAATCGGGTTATCGGACTCTTTTTGATTGTAGGCAGGATAGATACAGGCAGATGATGAATAGAAAACTCTTTTGATGCCTTTTCGGCGACACGCCTCGACAACATTCAGATTGACGGTGGCGGAATTGTGCATGATCGCCGCATCATTGTCGCCGGTGAAGATATAACCGGCCCCGCCCATGTCCGCGGCGAGCTGATAAACCTCGGCAAATGGCTTGTCGATGCAGGCGGCCACAAAGTCTTGATCCCGCAGGTCGCCCAGCAAGAATTCATCGGCCGGAGAGTCCGCATGCTCATTCGGCTTCAGATCGACCGCTCGAACCCAAAAGCCGTCCCGCTTCAAGCGCTTGACAAGATGCCCACCGATGAATCCACCAGCGCCACAGACCAAAGCGGTTTTCTTTGCGGTGGAGCTTTGCATCTGCTCTTCCTAACCTACACAACCCTAGACGCACTAAGCGAGCATCCGGCCGCTGACCCAGGGCAACACCCGCGTTCGCGGCCACGCCCAAATCCTGACGGATCTGCAGCGGCAGTTTGTCTTAGTCATGATCGGGAGGCAGTTCAAGGCTTAGAGCCCGGCTGCAGGCGGACACGCCTCAGGGCTCGGCCACGGCTGCGGCCGGCATCGAGGTGGCCGCGCTATAGCCATGGCGGCGCAGCAGCGCCTCATGCGCGCTGGCCAGTGCCTGCCAGCGCGCATCATGGCGATAGGCAAAGGCACGCTCCGGAACAAAGGTTCGGGTCAACCGCTTGTGCCGCTCCGGCGCCACGCGCAGGTCGCAGAATGCCAGAATATCGGCCAGCACCCGCTCTGGCTGCGTCATCAGGTCTTCGAACCGCACCTGCAATCCGCGCGGCCCGGCCGCGGCGATATGGCCCTGAGCGGTCGTGACATAGTCCGACCACAAAGCCAAAGCCGCCTCCGGCGCCATCATCGTCGCCGCTTCCATCAGCCGATTGCGGCGACCGGTCAGCCACCGCACCCGAGCCCCGGCAGAGGGCGCATTTTCCAGCGACCGGCACAGCCGTTCAGAGCGGGTCGCCAGGCTCGCGGCCACATCCGCACCATGGCGGACCATATGGATCAAGCGCGCCTCGGGAAACAGTTGCCGCCACACCGGCCATGTATAGGTGCTTCGCGGATCCTTCCAGCCCCAGGGGCGCGCCAGGCCAGCGGGCGAGCCGGCTGCCGCGCGCGCAACGCCCAGATAGCCCAAGCTGAACGGCAGGCCCATATAAGTCCGCACATGTCCGGCCAGGGCTGTGAGAAATTGCGGGTCGAAATGGGTGGCCTCTTGGCTGGGCGGGCGGTCCCAATGCGCACTGAGATTGTCCAGAATCCAGTCGTTGAGCGTTAAGAACAGACGCGCCTCATCCTCCGCATTGACCGATCGCCCTAGAAACAAGCCGGCCTGCGCCAATACCCGGGTCAACAAGCTGGTGCCGGAGCGATGCATGCCCAGGATCAAGATGGGGGCGGGCGATGCTGGCCCGCTTGGTGCGCCTGCGCCCATGGTGTCAGCGAGGATAATGCAGCGGTACGCCGAAATCCAAGATATCGCGCACTTGAACCGGCCTCAACGGCTGCGCACGATAAGCATCGGCATCCTTTAAGATGGTGAAGACCATCCCGCCATAAGGCGCGAAGCGCGCGGTCAGCCAGGCATCCAGATGGATCAGCCCGGCCACCGCGCGCCGGCCAACCAGTGCGGCCACAAACGGACTGAGTGCATTGTATAGACGGGTGGCCATGCGGCCGCTGCGCCCAACGCTGGGCTTCTTCATGCCTTCGGCCAGATTGTTCACAAACATCATGCGCGGATGGTGATAGCGCCGCACATGGATCGCCGCGGCCTGTGGCGCCAGAAAATCAAAGCTGCCGGTATTAAGGCTGTGGATATGCGCATGCGGGATCTTTTGCCGGATATTTTCCTGCACGACGTCTTCGGGTTCATGCGGCACGGTGATCACCAGGGCCTTGGCGGCAACCCGGAACAATTCCCGCGCAGCGCCCTGAATATCGGCGACATGTTCCAGCGTTTCGCTGCACAAAACCACGTCGAAGGCATCCTCTTCGTATGGCAAGGCGTGGATGTCGACGCTGCGGCCTTCAACGCCGAACAGCTCCCGCGCGCGCCGGCATGCCGCCTCGGACAAATCAACGCTGGTCACCCTCCAGCCGAACAGGGCGCGCATCAGGGCTGCCTTATATCCCTCTGCCCCGCCAACATCCAAAAAGCTTTCAGCCCTCAGGTGCGCCAGCGCGCATGCGGTGTGGTAGGTGATGGCATAGCGATTGACCATGCCGAACTCGCTATGACCCTTGCGGAAACCGTAGATCGGCTGGTGAGCGAAATAAACGCCGTCCTCATCGGTCTGCTGAAACCGCTTGTCCAGCCAAGACTGCGTTTCCTGGGTATAGGAATCCATGCGTACTAACCGTTCGTCTACACCTGCGCGCCGCGCTTTCGTCTGCCCGCCCGGCCCTGTGCTGTCAAGCAAGCCACCCTCAGCGGCCAGCGGGGACGGGCAATCGCCCTTCCAAAGGCTCCCAGGTCGGTGCCCGCCGTCTGATGGGCGAGCCCGGTATTCGACCATGCAAGCGTGCACAGCGGTTCCGCATGGTCTCAGGCTACTCAAAACCGAAAGGTCCAGCCCAGCTCCACCGCCCCGCCGAAATCATCCCGCCCGGGCGTGTTGGCCTGATCGTCCATCACCCGGCCCTCAAAGAAGAAGCGGCCGAACCGGCTGGGCGGCAACAAAAGTCCGAACTCCAACATGTTAATGCGCTCCGGCGTGTCCGACGCGAGCGTATTGAAGGCGATGCGGTCGAAGGTGGTCGGCGTCGGTGTCAAGCCGGTGGCGTTCAACACCACATGCCGGTAGCGGGCGAAATATAGCCGGCTGTCCGCATCCACCACGGAGAATTCGCCCGTATAAAGCCGGCCATCACCGCCAATCGAGGGGCCGATGAAGCGGTCGCGGAAGCTATAACCGTCCGTGAAGATGAAATTCTGGTTGGCGCTGCCGGGTTGACCCGGAGCATTGATCCCGAAGAACCGGTTGGACTGGGTATCGGACGCCTCGCCGCGCAGGGTCCAATTGAGTTGCCGACGTTTCCAATAGCCGCCAAGCGAGGCGCCAAGGGTGATGGAGACATCGCCGATGGCGACCGGCCCGGAGCTGTCTTCAGAGGCAATCTCCGCATAGCCGGTATAGCTTACAGCGCCGGCATAGCCGGTGTAGCGAAAGTCCAGGCCGGCGACCTGATTGCCCGGATCGGTCAGCACCTCGCCGGTATTGTCCAAATCGCCGCCGACCTGGAAGATGAAGTCTGCCACCGTGACGAAGGCGCGGCCGAAGCTTTCCGCATTACAGACCCGCCCTTGACCGCACAGCATCAGGCCGCGACTGACGCCGATTTGAAAGCCCTGCAACGGCTCGAAGCTGAATCGAGTCCAGAATAGCGCCGGAGTGTCGAAATCGTCCCGCCCCGATTCGCCCAGGGCTGCGGTGAAATTCACCTGCAATGGCCCAAGCCATCGCAGCACGGGAAAATCAATGCGCTTGGGATCAAGCCTTTGGAGACTGAGTCTCGGCGCCGGCCGGGCGTTGGTGGACAAGATGAGGGCGCTGTCGAAGCCCGGACCGAACCACTGGTCTTGAAAGCCCGCAAAGATCAGCCAGTTACCCAGCGTCAGCCCGGCGACCGTGCCATCGAAATTGATGTCGTCGTCAGCCTCGTCTTCGCGATAGCCGACCGAGACACGCAGATACCCGCGCTCAAACAGCTTGTCCAAAATCACCCGGGCGTCGACCTCATCGCGGGCCCCACCTGAGAAGTCGCGCACCAGCCGCTCCTCATTGGTCAGTTGAAGCTGCAGATAGGCCTCCGCCGCATCCGGGGCGACCTCGCCGATACTCTGCGCGGTCAGACGGGCGATGGCGGCTTGAACATGGGCGGGCAGCCGGGTGCGGTCCTGGATCGCTGCCAGGCTGCGCTCAACATGCTTCCAACTGATCGGCCAGGTGGTGATGGGGCCATCGATCAGGCCATAGGCCTTCAGCAATTCCACGTCATGGCGGATCAGCCGGTCACCAGGGTCGATCCACGGGCTGCGCGCCACCGCCGGGGCCGCCAACAGCGCCAAGGTCATTGCAAGACACCAGGCGGCACCGATCGATCGCCGGCGCCTCACAGCCACAACCATATCCCACCACTCCTCTGTGCAGCCGCAAAACCGGCTATGAGGCCGCCTGTGCTGCAGCCCGGCCTCACGCATCGGCACCGAGAAAGACACGGGTGTCGCAGTAAGGCGCAGCAACCTCGACCCGGCCGCGCCTGCCAGACGGGGCGAGCAGCTCAATCGTGCCGCCCTGACACACGCCCAAAGCCGAGACCAGCAAGGGCCCGGAATAGCGCAGCGTCCAGCCGGACTGCACCGGTAGGTGAGCGGCTTCTATGCTGTTTCCCGCGCTTGCCGGATCGAACGCCACCGCCCGGCCGCTCAGGCGGGCTCTCAGCGGCGTGGCGCGCACGTCGCCGGCAAGCTGTTCCAAGCGGCTGATCAATTCGGCCTGTTCCAATCGGCCACCCAAGCGCGGCCCGACCAGCCCGACGATCAGCCCGAGTAGCGCCAGCACCACCAGCAGTTCGAACAGGGTGAAGCCCTCAGGATCTGGACGACACGTCGGCATCAGCGCCTTCGCCGCCTTCCTGATTGTCCGCGCCGAGGCTGAACACTTCCGCCACGTCATTGCTGCTTTCCGGCGGGCGATAACGATAGGGATAGCCCCAAGGGTCGGTTGGAAGCTGCCCGTCCAAATAGGGGCCGAACCAGACCGAGCGCAATTGCGGATCAGACGGCGGCTCGACCAGAAGCTGCAGCCCCTCTTGCTCTGTGGGATACCGGCCCAAATCCAGCCGCAGCGTATCCAGCGATGTCCGCAGCATGCGCACCTGGGTCTTCGCGGTGACCGCCTTGCCCCGGTCAAGCTGGTTGAACAGACGCGGCCCGACCAGCGTGGCGAGCACGGCGATGATGGCGATAACGACCAGGATCTCGACCAAGCTGTAACCGGCGCGGGCATCAACACGCCGGCGACGCATCACATGTCTCAGCATCTTTATCCTCTCACTCCTCAAAAATCGAACTGATAGATACTCGTCATGGCCAACACAATGCCCAGTACCAAGGCCCCGACCACCAGGGAAATCAAAACGATCGCCAGCGGCTCGGCCAGGCTGGTCAGCCGTTTGGCCCGTTCGCGCGCCTCCTCGTCTAAAATATCGCTGATGAACAGGAGCATATCGTCCAAGGCGGCAGCTTGCCGACCGGTGCGCAGCAAATCGGTAAATGTGGGGTCCATCTGTACATGCTCGTCTAGGGCCTCGTCCAACGGCGTGCCGGCGCGCACGGCCCGACGCGCTTCGCGCAAGCCATCAGCAAAGGCCGGGCCCCGCACCGCGCGCGCGGCCAAATCGAAGGCGGCCATCAAGCTGGCGCCATTCTTCAAGGCGATCCCCATGGTCCGGGCCCAATCCCCCAGTTCCGCCCGGCGAAGGAACGGCCCGATCAGCGGCGTGCGGTCCAAGGCCAGGAACAGACGCCGCCGCCCGGTTTCGGAGCGTAAGGCCGAGACAAGGCCCGCGCCGAGCGCGGCGGCGACAGCGACAAGCCAGGGGCCATGCTCCCGCACGATCGCGGACACGGACAAGATGATCACGGAGATCAACGGCAGCGTGTCGCGATTGTCTCCAATCAAGACCTCAAACCGCGGCACGACAAAATAAAACATGAACAAGGTTATGACCACACCGGTGACTGCCAGAAACGCCGGATAGGTCAGGGCTGAGCGAATCTCGCCGCGCATGGCCTGCTGCCGCTCCAAGCGGCCCGCCGCATCGCCAAGCGCCTGGGACAAGGTTCCGGTGCTCTCGCCCAGTTCGGCCAGACGCGCCACATAGTCCGGCAGGTCCGGCATATGCTTGTCCAACGCGCTAGACAGTCGCTCGCCCGCGCGGAGCGACTGGCGCACCGCCCGGCTGCGCGCTTGCAACTGGGGGTGGCCGCCGCGCGCCATACTATCGATGGCCTCCAAGAGCGGCAGACCGGCAGATAATAAGGTCGCCAACTGGCGGACATAGCGCGCCTTGTCCTTGCCGGACGGCCCGCGCTGAAACAGGCGCAGGCCGGTTTGCCCGCCGGCCGGGCGCAGCGCCAGTTCAAACGGATCAAGCCCCTTATCGCGCAGCTTGCGATAGGCGTCGCGCTCGTCCAGCGCCTCGACGACGCCACTTTCGACCGCGCCGTCCGCCTTTAATGACTTGTGCTTGAATTCCGCCATGGACCTAGAGCTCGGCCTCCGCCGCCGCACCGATCACCCGCTGCACTTCGCTCAAGCTGGTTTGGCCGGCGCGGGCCTTCAAGGCACCATCCTCCAGCAGGGTCAGAAAGCCCTGTGCCCGGGCCAGCCGGGCCAGGTCACGCACCGAGCGGCGTTCGGCAATGGCTTCCTGCATGGCCATATCGACGGCGGCGATCTCAAACAGCGCCAACCGGCCCTTGTAGCCGGTGTGGCTGCATGCCGGACAGCCGACCGGCCGACGCCAATGCACCCGCGCCCCGGCCAGAGCCGCGGCCATGGCGGCATTGTCCTGCGCCAGCCGGGCGACAAACCGTTCATCGGCCTCGGCTTGGTCCGCCGGGGCGGGTTGGGCGCACGCCTCGCACAAGCGGCGGACCAGGCGCTGAGCCGCCGTGCCGCGCAGCGCAGCGGCGACCAAAAACGGCTCCAGGCCCAGATCGATCAGCCGCGGGATCGCCGCCAGGGCGGAATTGGTGTGCAAGGTGGAAAACACCAAATGGCCGGTGAGCGCGGCTTGGGCGGAAATCGCCGCGGTTTCGCCGTCGCGAATTTCGCCGACCATGATGACATCGGGGTCCTGGCGCAGGATCGCGCGCAGGCCACGCGCAAAGCTGTAGCCGATCTCGGCCTTGACTTGGATTTGGCTGATCCCGTCCATGTCATATTCGACCGGATCCTCGATGGTGATGATCTTGCGGATCCCATCATTGACTTGTTCCAGCGCCCGGTAGAGCGTGGTTGACTTGCCCGAACCGGTCGGGCCGGTCACCAGGATAATGCCGTTGCTTTCCTTCAACAGCTTATCCAGCTCCCGCCGCGCGCGGCCCTCCAAGCCGAGCGACGGCAGATCGACCAGCGTGCGCTGTTTGCGCAACAGTCGCAGCACCAAACTTTCCCCCCACGACGTCGGCAAGGAGGAGACACGTAGATCAATTTCCTCACCGCCGAAGCGGATGGTCTGGCGGCCGTCCTGCGGCAGGCGGCGCTCTGCGATATCCATGGTCGAAAGCAGCTTGACCCGGCTGGCGACGGCGTCGAACTTGCGTCGCGGTTGTGTGGTCTTGACATGCAGCACGCCATCGATGCGGCTGCGCACCTGAAAAACATGCTCGAACGGCTCGATATGGATATCTGAGGCGCGGTCCTTCAGCGCTTGGGCGAACACCGAATTGACGAAATCGATCACCGGGGCCTCTTCGGCCATTTCGCGCAGGCGGGCGGCGTCGGTCAGATCCTCGTCTGCGCCGTCGGCCGGGCGTTCCGAATAGAGCCCCAATAGCCCGTCAATCAGCGCGTTGGGGGCGAGATAATAGCTGAGCGCGTGGCCATTGGCGCGACGTTCGAGGGTTTCCCGGAGCAACGGATCCAGCGTCGCCCGCGGCGCGGCGTGCAGGATATCGTCGTGGAGCCAGATCGGCGCGTCCCGCGCGATCAGCCAGCTGGGCATCAGGCCCAGACTGGCGGCTGCCTGCTGGACCTGCTCTGCCGCGGGGGCCTGGTCCGGGGACAGGATCGGCAAGTCAAGCTGGCGCGCCAGTGCCTCGAGCAGATCTTCCTCGCTGACCGCGCCCAAACGGACGAGCGCCTGGCCGAACAGACCGCCGACTTCTTGCTGAAAATGCGCTGCCTCTGCCTGGTCCCGGGCGCTGATTTGGCCGGAGGCCAGGAGAAGATCGCCGATACGCCGCGCATCCATCTCCGACACGTTCAATACACCACTCAAGCTTGTCGCGGCCTTTGCTTTGGCACGAAGCAGACACTCTGGCAAAGCCCCAAAACAGAAAGGGCGGCCCGAAGGCCGCCCTTCCCGGATTATAGCCGCTTCGGCTGCTTAGAAGTCGCCACCGAAGTCGCTGATGCCGCCACCGGTCGTGACCTGCTGGCGCTGGAAGTCCACGCCAGACTGTTCGACCGTGAAGCTGACGTCACCGCGGACCACGAAGTCCACGCTGGAGAAGTCGATCAGACCCAGATCCTCGGCAATCGCGCCCAGCTGCAGGCTGGACAGGATCACTTCGCCTTCGCGCAGGGTGATCTCGTCAGCCGGCAGCACGAAGGAGATACCGTCGGACCCATCCGCCGCCTCGGCATTCAGGTTAATGATCTCGACGATGATGGTCGGATCCGGCTGAACGTCGGTGAGACGGAAGATGTGGTTGGTCGCAGGGCCGTTCCCGATACCCACGAACACGAAGGTCACGGAGTCAGACCCAGCGCGGGTGATCGGCGCAATCGCTTCGCTGTCCGTGGCCGTGACTTCGTCGTCACTGGTCACTTCGACGGTGAAGCTGACCGACTGCGAGGCGATCGAGGCCGCATCGTCGTCTTCCGCAGCATTGATGCGGACGAACACGTCGGTGCTGCCGCCGGTGGCCACCAGGCCAGACGCATCCGACCCGGTCAATTCACCGGTGAAGGTGGTCGCTTCGGTGCCGGCGCCAGCTTCCAGTTCCACCAGGGTGGAGCCGGACGCGTCCTCGATCACGATGCTTTCGATACCGCTCGCGCTTTCACCCAAAGTGACGGTGAAGTCGATTTCGTCGATCTCGGGCGTGTCAGAGGCCTGGTCCAGAACGTTCTGGGTGCCCTCGTCGGTGATCGTCGCACCACCGAAGATCGCCGAGGTGGCGTCACCCGCAAACTCAGTGAACGGCGGTTCGTCGCCCAGTTCCAGTTCGGTCGCAGTGGTCGACAAAGCCGCACCCGGACCCGAGCTGTCGCCCGGAGCGAACACTTCCACGTCAAACGGATCCTGAACATCCACCAGCGGCTGGGTGCCGTCGGTCATGTCATCGGCGTCGAAGGTCTCGCTGAACAGCGTCGCACCGGCCGGGCTGGTCACCGTCACCGAGAAATTGGCATCGGCGGTGGTCAGTAGTTCGATCGGCAGCAAGAACGCCAGATTGCCTTCAGCGTCCGTGTCGCAGTTCTCCATCGTCGGGATCTCGAACTCAACCGTGGTGTCCCCGGCGTCACCGTCGGTGATGTTACCGGACGGCAGGGTCGGCGCCATGCCGCCACCCAAACACGCCGTCGGCAAGGCCATACCGCCCGCTGCCGTGACCAGAACATTCATCTCGGTCAGGCTTTCGTCGAACACCGCGTTGGTCAGGGTGATCGTCACGAACGCCGTGCCGCTGCCGAACGGGGTGCCGCCAGCGCCATTGTCATCCAGTTCGAACACAAATGCGCCGTCCAGAGCCACCGCATTGGCACCGCTGGAAATATCGACGCTGTTGTTCGGGAATTCCGGAAAGTCAGAACCGATCGCGGCGTCGGCGGGGTTGACCACCAACTGGGCGCTCGGAGTCGGCTGGGCATGTGCGACGCCTGCGAAAGCGACAGTCGCAACTCCAGCCAACAAGGCCTTTTTCAGAGATTTCATCGTCTACTTTTCCTCTGCAAGATGAGTCCGACCATCAGGAAGGCTTCCCGGCCGACTGCCGCTTGCTTGCTGCGCAGCATGAATCTGCCAAAAATGGGACCCCCTGATTGGCTACGCGTAGCTAGAATGAAAGCCTATAGGCTGTCAAGAAGCAGTGGGCGCGATTTTCGCTATTCAGATGACGATTTGACCGGCGGTTTGCGACTTTGCAACAAAGATGAACAATGCCTGAACACAAACACCTATTCTCTGCGAATTCTGGGCAGTGCTATCGTCGTAACGGACCGGCGGATGCGGTCCACCCGATCCGGTCCATGCTCCACTCACGAACCGCACCGTGTTGTGGCGCGATCTCAACGCGGATGCGATACATCTGAGCGCGAAATCGGCCGGCCTGGCCCGTAACCGAAACGATCGGGCGCGACGGACCATAAGGTTCAGCACGCCAACGGACGAAGCCACCGGACGCGGCCAGTTCTCCGCTTTGATGCAATGCCGGATTGAGCGGGTCAAGATGGTTCATGGCCAGGCGATCCAAGGCCAGCCGGTCGTGCGCCCGCTCCACCGCCAGGGCCGCCCGGCCCGCTGAACTCTGCAAGGCGTAAAGCGGCAGCAAGGCAGCGGCCAGAAGCGCCAGCGCCACTAGCGCTTCCAACACGCTAAAGCCGGCCTTGGTCGCAGCTGCCGCGGTCAATTCAAGCTCCGGGTGCGCAGCGTGCGGAAGCGGTTTTGATCGGCCAAGGTGCCGTTGATCTCGCCGACCAAATAGTCGACGAACTTTTGCCGGTCCTCGGAATTTTGGATGATATAGGCGGTGATGATCAGCAAAACCTCTTGCCGGGAGCGGGAGATGCTCTCATCCCGGAACAACCGGCCGAAGAAGGGAATATCCTTCAAAAACGGCACGCCGGTGATATTCTGATCGATATTGTCCTGGATCAGGCCGCCCAACACCGCCGTGGCGCCGTCTTCCAGCGTCAACTGCGTGGTCAAGTTGGTGTTCGAGATGATCGGGTTGGCCACCTCGGTCAGGGTATTTTCAGACGAAGACGACACTTCCTGGGTCAAGGTCAGATCGACCCGCCCGTTACTGTAGACGATCGGCTCGATGGACAAGAGAACACCGGTGGATCGAAAACCGACCTGCTGCAGCACCGCAGAGGCCCCGCCATCGGCTTGGAAGTCCGTTGGCGCTTGGGAGCTGACCACCGGCACATCGTCCCCGATCTGAATATTGGCGGCGCCGCCGGAGCGCGCAACGACCCGGGGTGTCGACAAGATCTCCACCTGATTGTTGGACGCCAGCGCGGCAAGATCGGCGACGACATCGCCGGCATTGACCCCGAACACAAGCCCGCCATTGGCCGCCGCATTCAAGACCGCATCCTGCAGGTCGAAATTGCCGTCCGCGCCCGTGCTCGCTGCGATGTTCAAGTCCAGATTGGTGCTTTCATCGAGCATCACCTCAACAATGGTCACCTCGATCAACACCTCCGGCGTGGGGGTATCCAGGCGCCGCAGCAGGGGCAGCAGCCGTTCGTATTGACTGGGCGATCCGGAGAAGATCAGCCGGTTGCCCTGCGGGTCCACCACCAGCGCCCCATTCTGCACAGCCCGCCCCGCTTGCTGTCCCGCAGGCACGGCCGCAGGGGGCGGCACTTGGTCAGCCGGCGGCGCGAAGGCGGTCCGGGCCAGCACCTGATTGGCGGTGTTGGCGACGATGGTGGCATCGGTATTGCGCACCGTATAGACGAAGATCTGGTCGCTGTTGCCGCTAACCTGGGCTGGTTTGTCCAGCGTCTCCAGCCAATGGGCCACACGCACATAGGCCTCTTCGTTTTTCACAAAGGCGATCAGATCATTGGTGAACGGGACCGGCACCAGCAAGACGGTGGCGGCCTCTTGCGGCTGCAACGACACCTGCCAGCCTTCTGCGGTCAAGATCGCGCTGAGTTGCTGGGACAGGTCTGCCACCTGCCAGAAGATCGGGCTGTATTGGATGACTTCCGTGCCGGCAAAGGCCGGCACGTCCAGGGTTTCAATCACCTCGATCGCGGCGTCGACCTCATCGGGCAGTCCGACCAGGATCAGCGACCCGGTTTCCAAATCGGGGGTCGCCTCGACGCGCGCGTTGCGCGGAAACGTGCGACGCAACAAGCGCTGCATGGACGCCGGCGACACCGCACGCATCTGGATGAATTGCACCACGGGCCGGAGCGACATCGGCGTGGACGGGCGGGAGCGCGAGCGGAAAAAGCGCGGCCGCAGATCGCGGATGCTTTCCTCCTGGACGATCCGGTATATGCCATCCTCACCGCTCACCCGCACGCCATACGCTTCCAGCGTCTTGGAGATCAGGCTCAAAAAGTCATCCGCGGGCACATTGCCGGACGATCGCAACTGAATGACATCGTTCCGCTTGGCCACTTCTGGCCCGGTGATATACGGCAACTCCAGGATCTGCCCGAACACCAGATCGATGAAGGCGGGCAAGGCCAGCGGCGGGATCGTTGTATCAACCAGCCGGTCACCGGGTTTGGGCGGCGGCTTGCCCTTTTCGTATGCGGCCTGGGCGCGCTTTGAAAAATCCGGGATCTGGTCGCTTTTCAGCCGCTGTTCCCGAACCAGCCCCAGCGGCTCTTCCGGCTCTGGCGCATCGGTCAGCGTTTCGGTTTCGCGCACTTCAGCAGGATCCCGATCGATCTTGGTGCGCAAGGTGTTCTGCTCCACCTGCAAGTCCGGCGGCGGCGCCCCGACACAACTGGCAAGGCTGAAGAGCACGCCGGTCGTGGCGGCAAGGCGCCAACGGACCGCAGCGGCAGCGAGACAACGAAGGAAACCGAGGATCATGGACACAGCAAACACATCAAGACGCGACACCGCACGCCCCTGCGTCTAATCGGCTAGAAGCGTTTTGAGAATAGCAAAGATGCGACCACCGCACCGCCCGGGTCAGCCCCGCTTGTCCGGCTGATAGGCGAAGACCGGCAGGATCACCGGCGCCTCCTTGGCCCAGCGCAGTTCCACCTCGTTCAGGGTAATCCGCGCCACCTGCCAGCCCCCCGGCAATTGCTCGCCGGCTTGCGCGGCCAAAATCGCCCCTCCGCCGCCCTTGACATAAAGCCAAGGCTGCACCCCATCCTTCACCGCCACGCCGAGGATATTGGGCAGTGGCGGGCGCTTGGGTTTTTGTTGCGATTGCTGCGCAGCCGCCGCGGCCGCAGCAGCCCGCGCGGCTCGGGCGGCATCCGCGGCCTCGGCCGCCTCCCGACCGAACATGCCGCTGCTCAACAAGGCGCGCGAGAGCGCCAGCGGGGTAAGCTCAGCCTGGACGGCCTGCGCCGCCGGCGGCAACATCAAGGCCGCAATGGCGGCTTCATCCGCACCGCTTGGACGCGGCAGACCAGGGGTGAGCAGGACGCTGAGCCCGCCCAGGCCCAGCCCCAGCAGGACCAGGACCGCCCCGGCCGTCAGATACAGCGGCGGCAGATTAAGACGCATCGGCAACCGTTTCCCCTTGTTGCACACGCAAGGGCGCATAGCCGGACAGGTTCACGAAGGTCCGGTGGGTCTGCACGGTCAGGTGCAGATCGGTGACCACCAGGCGCGGCGAATGCAGGCCAAGCGCGGCGGTGAACTCCATGGCGTCGAGCAGAGGCATGCGCGCATTGACATCGAATCGCAGCACGGTTTGCTGATCCAGTTCAATCGGGTCGGGCAGCACGCGAACATTGGCACGCCCCTTGGCTTTGCCTTCCAGCAGCGCCTGGATGCGCCCTTGCACCTGGGCAGCGGCGACGCCAGGGGTGCTGGCCTGCCAGACCGAGCCCGACCAGGCGTCAGCGACCGTCCGGGCCTGCCCCTGCAGTTCTAGCCAGCCGGTGCGCTGCTCGATCTCTGCCAGGGCAAGGGCCCGGGTCTGCATCTCCCGCGCCGCAAGCTGGGCGGTGTCAGCGCGCTCATGCAGGTCAAGATAGGCGACGAACAGCAGCAGGGCGGCCAGGAGCTTCAGCCCCATCGCCGCCCGACCCGTCGGCTTTTCGACCGACCATCGCGCTAGCTTGACCATGACCGTCTCTACCTTTCGAAGGCCCGCATGGCGCCCGGCGCGCCGACATGCCTCAACCGCAATTGACAAGCACCACGGTTTCACCGCAAACATGGCGGGATTGATCCGCGGGCGCGCCGGTCCGCCTTTGAGCAATTGCGCTTTCGACAGTCTGGCTAGATGATTTTGCGGTTTCGAACAAGGCCCGTGCGATGCCGGCGCCCTGGCGCGGCCGGCTTCTCGCTATTGGAATTGATCATCACCATGGCGCTGTTATCGCTGGTGACGCTGTTTTTAACCCAATCGGTCTTCACCCAATGGTCGATTGCTCGCCGCGTCTCCGCCGCCTTCGACCGCAGCCGCGATCTTTATATGAGGGAGTCGCTGTTCGAGGATTTGGTCGCCGGTCTCATGCCGGCCTGGCCGGAGCAACAAGACAGCGCGTTTCAAGGCCGGCCGGAGCGGTTCAGCGCCGTGACGCTGCAGCCCTTGGGTGGCGGGCCGGACAGCGTGGTGTCGCTGCGCTTGGATATTCTGGGGCCGATCGGCAACCAATCGGTCAGTGCGCGATTGGGCGATCAGACCCTGCCGCTTCTGACCGGCGTCACCGCGGCTCGCCTCGACTATCGGGCGATCGACGGGAGCTGGCACTTGCGCTGGCCGCCACCAAACAATCCCGGCAACGGTGTCGATAGCGGCCGCCCGGTGTTTGAAACGCCGCCCCTGCCGGTGTCGGTGCGATTGACCTATGAGCTGGCCGGCCAGCGCTTTGTCTGGATCGGCAATCTTGCCTCAACGCCAGCCCTACCACCGCGGGAGCAGGATTTTGCCGGCTGATCGCGGCCTGTGGGCCCCGGCGCAAGGCTTCGTGCTGCCCTGGGTGTTGGTCTTCATTCTCGTGGTCGCCGCTTTGGCCTTGATCGGTGTCCGGGCGGCGGAGCGCGGCCAAACCCTGGTGCGCAGCATCGAGTCGCGTCAGGCCGCTGAACGGGCGCTGCAAAGCAGCGAGCACCGCGTCCTGTTTCAATGGCTGACCGCACAGCCAGTGTCCGGCGGCATCGACCTTGCCGCGGCGCCGCAGTCACAACGGACCACGGGCTTGGAAGGATTGCCCAAAGCCTCGGCCAGCGAGAATGTCTGGCGCGCCGATGGCGGCGTGCGCCGGGACAGCAATGGCGTGCTGATCCGTTACCAGGATAGTGTCGGCCTGGCGTCGCTCAATCGTGCCCGCCCGGAGGACTTGGCGTGGCTGCTGCAGCGCTTCGGTGTGGCAGAGCCGGCTGCGGAGCAGTTGGCCGCGCGCCTGGCGGACTATAACGACGCGGACAGGGTGCGCCGTTTCCAAGGTGCCGAGGCGCCGGAATATCGGCTGCACAGGCGCGGTGCGCCGTCCAATTCGCCGCTCCGGGCACACCAGGAATTGGCCCAGGTGCTCGGTTGGGACGCCTACCGCAGCGTCTGGACCGATCCCGCCTTCATCGATGCCACCACCGTGGAGGCGCGGAATTTCGTGATCAATGACGCGCTGATGCCTGCGGCATTGAAGCGGCGTTTGGCGGGGCCGAACGGCGCTGTGCCATTTGGCAATGACGGCGGCATTGCCCAGGCGTTCGGCCGGTCGCCGGGCCCGCGCGCGCGGTTTGTCTTGTCGATCGGCTTTGAGGGGCTTAACGGTCCACAGCGCTTGATGCATGTGGTGGAAGTGGAACGGCGACCCGATGCGCTCGATCTGCCTTTCTACCGTTACTTTATTGATGACCGTCAGTTAGACTCTGCCAATGACCCTAATGGCGACTCTCCGCCGCTTTTTCCGGCCGACCCTCCTGGCGCACAGCGCTGAGGGCGAGCTTGGCGTGCGCCAAGCCGGCGGCCTGTTCGGGCCACGCCTGCTGATCATCCCGCGCAGCCACTGCAGCTACCAATTCCTGCCCGGCGATTACCGGCGACCGCAGGCACGCAAGGCTTTGGACTTGAAGCTGCGCCACGAGCGACCGTTCGACGATACCCAAAGCTATATCCGCATCGGCACGGCCGGGGCATCGGTATGGAGTTGGGAGGGCTTTCCGGCCCCTCCCGGCTTGCGGCCGGTCCCTGAGTCGGCGCTGCACATCAGCGTCGACGGCAGCGACTTGGTTGAGACGATGCATGGCGTGGAAGGCCAAATCTGGCGCGATGGCCATTTGGTAGCCTCGCGCTGGTGGCCGCAAACACCGCGCGCGCCCGATTGGGCGGCGTTTGTCCGGTCCGCCGGCCAAGCACCGGCACACAGCGATGTGGCGCAACCACGCCGGCCCGCGACACAAGAGATGCCGCTGATCGACGGTCCGCTGCTGCCCTGGCTCGGCAGCTTGGTGCAGCGCCGCGGGCTGGCCCTCATTGTGTTGATCCTGGCCCTGCCCGCCGGCCTGGATGCCGCCCGATGGGCCGGCTCAGCCTGGCGGCACGCGCATTACGAGGAACAGGTCAACGCCTTACGGGAAACGGCGCAGCCCATTCTGGCCGCACGCAGTGCTGCCGCGGCGGCGGTTGCCACCGTGCGGACGCAGCAAGGTGTCGGCGACGACGCCCTCGTGTTGCGCGCGCTGACGGAATGGAACCAGGCGCTGAGCGGCCGCGACTTGGTGATTGACCGCATCAACCTGCGCGGCCGCCAGCTGGACGTGCGGGTCGAAGGGGCAGCGATTAAGGACGGCGCGGAGATTGTCCGGACCTTGGAAGCGCTGCCAAGCTGGAGCCGCGTCTCGATCCAGCCCAGCGACGGCGATGCCGGCACCATTCAGGCGATTTTGGTGCCGTTCACGGCTCCGCTGACGGCACCGTGACCGGCCGGTGCGACCGCTGAGCCTGCGCGCGCCCTGGCGCTCGGCGACGGTTCTGACTTGGGGAGCAATCGCGGCGCGAACCGCCAGCACCGCCTTGGCGCTCCCGCTGGTGGTGACGCTCTATCCGGCCGCAGAGGCGGCATTCTGGTTTCTCTGCGCGGCCATTTTCACCTTCGCTCAAGTCGCAGAATTCGGCCTCTCCGCCACTTTCGTCCGGTTCATCAGCTATGGCTTCGGAGGGGCCCGAATGGCGGACCTGTCCGCTATCGGTTCGGCCCGGACCGGCCGCTCCGCGGCGCCCGATGCCGACACGCTGTTTCGCTTGGCCGGAACCGCCAAGGCCTTAGGCGCCCGCTTGGCCTTGACCACGCTCGTGCTCGCACTCCTTCTGGGCAATCTGGCCCTGGCCCGGCCGATCGCCGAACTGGCCAATCCGACACAAGGGTGGCTTGCAGCTCAGCTCGTCTTCTTGGCGCTCGCGCTGCGCGTTTGGGGTCAAGCCTATGCCAGCCTGCTGCAAGGCATGAACCGGATGCGCGCGTTCCGGTCGATCGAATTGGCCGTCTATGGCGGTCAGTTCATCAGCATCTTGGCGGTGTTTCTGATGCGCGGCAATATTCTGATGCTGGTCCTCGCCACCCATCTTTGGCCCGGCCTGGCGATCGTGTTGACCGCCTGGGCCTGCCGCCGCCTCGACCGCCGCATCGGCGTCATCGACGCACCGGCACGCATTGACCCGCATGTCTGGCGATCGGCTTGGCCGGCAATGTGGCGCAGCGGACTGGCGGCGGTGATGTCGGTGGGCCTGCTGCAAGGATCGGGGCTCGTTTTCGCGCAGATCGTCTCTCCCGCTCAGGTCACCGCCTATCTTTTTCACCTGCGGCTGATCAATCTGGTGCGCGAACTCTCGACGCCGCCATTCTTGAATGCGTTTCCAGGCATGGCCCAGATCATGGCCGCCGGCCGCATCCCGCAATTGCGAAGCCTCGCCCGCCGCGCCATGGCAGCGTCCTATTGGATCTATGCCTTGGGGGTTCTGGTGGTGGGCACGGCGGCGGCGCCGCTGCTGGACCGGCTCTTCTCCGGAACGATGCGCTTTAGCACCGGCTTGTGGCTGAGTTTCGCTGCCGCGTTTTTTTTGGAACGCTACGCCCATATGCATGTGCAATTATACACGCTGACCAACCGCGTGGTCTGGCATTTGCTGGCCAGCGCCAGCGGCGCCGCAGCAGTCGCAGCCGCCGTGCTGCTCTACCCGGTCCTGGGCGTGGCCGCATTGCCGGCCGGCTACGCGCTGGGCCTGCTGTTGATTGCCGTGCCGGTTACCGCGCGGCTGGCGTATCGCACCTTCAGCCTGGCCTTTCCCGGCCATGAACTGATCAGCCTGGCCGCACCGGCGGGCTTGTTCCTGCTTTACGTGCTGCTGGTGTCCGCAGGCGGCTGACCGGGTTCGAGCAGATCCCATGTCACCGGCGTGCCGCGGGAGACAGCGCGGACCACCGCGCGGCCCAGCACGGCCTCATAATGTTTCGGCGCCAAGCCGAAGCCTGGGCGGATGCTGCGAACGCTGTCCGGCCCCAGGCGCTCGCCCGCCGCCAGATCGCGCACGACATAAAGCGAGCGGCGGAACCGCAGGGTCTCTTGCTCTGCCGGCTTAACCTGATAATCGGCCGCGCCTAAAGCCGACCAGGCGGTGCGGGTGTCTGCCACCAGCCGCGCCAGCTCCGGCTCGGTCAGCGAAAACGCGCTGTCCGGGCTGTCCTCTTCGTCGTCGAGCATAAAATGCTTTTCGATGAGCACCGCCCCCAGCGCCGTTGCGGCCACCGGCACCGCCGTGCCGAGGCTGTGGTCGGACAGCCCGACCGGCACGCCGAACCGGGCGGCAAGATCTGGAATGGTGCGAAGATTGGCCTGATCGGCGGGGGTCGGATAGCCGCTGACGCAATGCAGCAGGATCAGATCCGCTGCACCGGCTGCGCGCGCGGCCTCCAGCGCCTCGGCGATCTCAACCAGCCCGGCCATGCCACTGGACAGGATGATCGGCTTGCCCGTGGCGGCGACCCGCCGGATCAGTGGCAGATCCACCAACTCGCACGACGCAATCTTATAGGCCGGCGCGTCCAGCGACTCCAACAGATCCACCGCCGTGGCATCGAAGGGCGAGGAAAAGATCGGGATCCCCGCCACGCGGGCCCGCTCAAACAAGGGCGCATGCCATTCAAACGGCGTGTGGGCGCGCTGATAAAGCTGATACAAGCTCTCGCCGTCCCACAGCCCCCCGCGGATGGTGAAGGCCTCGGTGCGGCAGTCCAGCGTGATTGTGTCCGGTGTATAAGTCTGCAGCTTGACCGCATCGGCCCCGGCCCGCGCGGCCGCATCAATGCTGGCCAGGGCGCGCTGCAAAGAGCCGTTATGGTTGGCCGACAGTTCTGCAACGATAAACGGCGGATGATCCAAGCCGATCGGGCGGCCGGCAATATGGGCGGTGACCACGGCTAAAGGGAATCCTTCATCGCATCGCGGGCTTCTGTCGGGCGGGCCGGCCGGTCACGCGGCCCGAACAAGCCGTTCAAAATCAAGCGCCGCCCCGACCGGATCGTTCGATAGCCGAGCGCTGTGAGACGATCCCGGACGACGACGATCTCCGGCGTCGTGATCGTTAGCACCACCAGAGCCTGGGACCGCTGGCCTACCGGGAGGGCATCGGGCCGAAACAGCGGGTATCCGAACGCCTGGTCGCCGGCCTTGTAGGCGTCCAAAATCGCGACCACGCGACTTTGCTGCTGGGTGGACAGGATCGATAGAAAATAGCCGCATCCAGCGCCAGCGCCATAAACAATGATCGGCATATCCTCAGGCATATCGTCGGGACTTGCCAATTCTGAAAGCGTCGACACCTTGGCCGAAGCCACATCGGCGCACGCAGCCAAAAGTGCCTCATATTGCCCTGACACGGTACGGCGGTAGCGCCGGAACACCGCGCGCGACGTCTCCGCAAGGCGTTGCAGCGCGGTGGCATCGCTCAGCAGGTCCGCGACGATGATCGCCAAATCCTCGTAGCCGGCGGCGGTGTGCGAGGGCTCTGTGGCCTCCAATCCTTCGAACGCGTGGCTCAGTCCGGCCACGGGACACCCGTAGCTCAGCGCCTCGACCGTCTTGATCTTCAAACCCGTGCCGAACGCGACAGGCACCAAACACAAATCGACGGCCCCGTAGAATTGCGGTAACGACGCCTGCACCCCCATCAGCTCAACGAAGTCAGGGAGCGGCTGCGGTAATGCCGCGCCCACTTGTCCGGCAATGAGAAGCCGAAACGCCTCGGGCAAGCGGTGCCGGTGCTGGCTCAGGGCCTCGATCATCGAGGCAAAACACGCGCGGTTGATCCCGTTATTGCTGCCGATCATTCCCGCCCGAAACGGCACCGCCTCAGGCGCCCAAACCTCGAAGGCTTCGGGCAGGTCATGGCCCACGACCAAGACCGGTCGATCCGTCATGCGCTGCATGATGCTTTGATCTTCCGGCTTAATTGCCAGCACCAGGTCACTGCGGTCATACGCCCGCGCCTCTTCAGAGCGGGAGGTATAGAAGAATTGCCGCTCCAGCCCATGGCCCGCGAGCAGATCATCCCGTCCAGACATCAGATCATGGGTATCCAGCACCAAGGCCGCGCCGCTGTTCTGCAGGTGCTGCAGGGCGCGGCTCATAAAAACATAGTTGGCGACGACCAGGTCGTATGAAAAATTATTGTGCAACCAGTGAATCGAGTCCTCGATCTTGTCATCCCAAAGATCATCGATGCCGAACTGACCGGACGGTTTGCGATAAGCATCACCGGCCGGCTTGATCGGAACGGCGTGGAACAGGTGCCATTCCTGCGCCATCGCCTGCATATCGGCTTGGCTCGTGGCCCCGCCGCGCTCCCAGGCGTACCACAAAAAGTGAACTTGCAAGCCGCGCTGCTTCAAGGCGCGGCCGAGCTGGAGAATCCGCGACCGATTGCCTTGGTCCGGCGGGTGCGTGGGCGCCGGCGAGATCAGGAGCGCGCGGGCTGGTTCGCCCAATGGTCCGTGCGGCGGCTCCTTTGCCCCCTGTGTGGGCCGATCGGCGTCCGGTCCGAAAATGGTCTTCTCCTTCAGCTTATGTCCCGATAAATGGTCTTGCCATCAATGCGCGCCGAAGGGCAATGTTGAAAGGATAGTTGATGCTCACCGGCCCAACCGGGCGTCAACACGCCGGCGCGAACAAGGATAGGGGATGATGCAACCAGCTCGCTATTGTCCCTTTGTGGACCATGATTGCTGAGGGAAAGGCGTATCGCCCGGAAAAGGACGTGGCGCTCACGCTGAACGCAGAGACGCGAGCGGTGTTTTACGCTGTCGCGAGCTTCTGCGTCTCGTCTAGTTGGACCCTGTTCCATAAGCTGTTTCGCGCACAGCAGCGCGGTTTCCTCCTGCATGAATGACGCACACCCCCCGACGAAGCGCGGCAACGAACAAAATGACCGGGAAGCGCGGCTGCCCCAAGAACTCCGCTTGTGCGAAGATTGGTATTTCAACCGTTATCCGGCGGCGGCGCTTGCCGTGCGGAACGGCCTATTTCCCAATGCTTTGCAGCATTTCCTGCAGATCGGACATCTTAAAGGGAACATGCCCAGCCCGTGGTTCGCCACCTCTTATGTCCGACGGCAATTGGCGACATTCGGCATCTCCACGGGCCAGGAAGACCCACGGCAAGTGTATTTGGAGCATGCCGGAACAAGGCCACTCAATTGCCACTGGCTGATCTCGGAGCTTTATCTGGACCGCTGCCTTGCGCCCTTCGGCGACGGCATGAATGGACAACGCCGGACCGGGCCCGCCTTGGTTCGTGGCGCCGAGCTATTCAGAAGCATGCCCTTTCGGCCTTCGCCTTTTTTTCATGCCACATATTTGCGCATGGACCTTCGTGAAAGATTGGGGGCTCGGCAGGCAAAGACTTGGAGCGACTGGGAAATCTTGAATTGGTTTCTAGAAAATCTTTCTCTCTGGTTTCAGACAGCATCCGTGCTGTTCGATCCGGACTTCTATTGCGAGCGCTACGGGTCTGTCCGCACCCTCGTCGGAGCAGGACGCACTTACGCCACCCCCCTACACCATCTCGTTGAAACCGGGCTGGACCAGGATTGGGCGCCGCTCCCGGACTTCGATATCGACTTCTACCGCAAACGCTATCCTTGCCAGGTCGATGCGTGCACGCAGGCGGGACAAAGCCTCACCGCGCACTTTCTATTTGAAGGAATTTCACGAAACCACAATCCCAATCAATATTTCGATGCGGACTACTATGTGTCCAATTACCCCGATGTTGGACAAGAGATTGCCCGAAATCACCTGCTGGGCGCGTTTGAGCATTTCCTTCTAATCGGACGAAAACGCAATTACAAGGCGCGCCAGCCCCTGGTTAGCATGTCTGTACCGGAAGAATTTTCCAAAGCCTTATTCGAGAAACAGGCGCGACAGCTTGCCCACCGGGTCCTGAGCAACAGGCTGAAAGTGACATTCCCGCAGAGGCCCAAACCAGAAGTCTCTGTCATCATTCCCGTCCACAACCAGTTCGATTTTACGATTAAACTCCTTGCTGAATTATCGGTCCTTGCCCGGCTCCCATTGGAGAGCGATATTGAGGTGGTGGTCGTCGACAACGGGTCGACAGACCAGACTACGCGCTTGCCGGATCTAATTGACACTCTCACCTATATCCGGACTGAGGACCGTTTGGGATATCCCAAAGCCTGTAATCTCGGCGCCTCGCGGGCCTCGGCAAACAAGCTCCTTTTCGTCAACAATGATATCTCGATCCGACCCGGCGCCATAGCCGCCTGCTCCGACCTATTGGAGGATGCCGACATAGGAGCGGTCGGCGCCAAATTAATATTGACCAATGGTGAATTGCAGGAGGCGGGCGGCATTATCTGGAGCGACGGGACAACCGCCGGGTTCGGCCGCGGCGATGATCCAACGGATCCGCGCTACGGGTATCGGCGGGACGTTGACTACTGCTCAGGCTGTTTCTTGATGGTCGACGCAGCGCTGTTTCGGCAGCTCGGCGGTTTTGAGGAGGCCTTTTCGCCCGGCTACTATGAAGAAACAGATCTTTGTGTGCGCATCTGGGGCACCGGTAAGCGTGTCGTCTATCAGCCTGACGCCGAAATCGAGCATTACGAATTCGCCAGTTACGGCAGTGGCAGGCCGCCGTCTGTGCCCTTCGCCTTGATGGCGAAACACCGGCGCCTCTTCATTGAGCGCAACCGCCCCTTTCTTGCAAAGCAATGTGCGCCTCATCAGCATTCCTTATCCTATGCCGGGACGCAGCGGTCGCGGCGTCCCCATGTCTTGCTGGTCGAAGACCTCATTCCGGACCCGCGGTTCGGCTCCGGCTTCAGCCGAACATTTTCGATCATTAAGCAGTTTCTGCAAAGAGACTGGCGGGTGAGTGTCTATATCTTGCATCATAGACCAACCGATTTTGGCCGGGCTCTCACAGATCTCGGAGTGCGACTTATCGAATACCGTGACCGAAAACTCAGGCTGATCGATTTGCTAACAAAGGCCGGCGATGATTTCGATCTCCTTTGGGTAACCAGAACCCATAACTTCGTCCACATTCCGAGCTTCGCAAAATATTGGCGCAGCCGAAGTCCGAACGGAAAGATCGTGGCCGATGCCGAAGCCATCGACACCCTTCGGACCCGGCATCTGCGCCGGACGGCGGATCTGCCTGCTGCGCTGTGCCTTGAGACCGAACTGGTGGGCCTTGAGGAAGTCGATGGTCTAGTCGTGGTAAATACGATGGATCGCGATGCCGTCGCGCCGCATACGGCTGCCCCACTGCATGTCTTGGGCCACCAATTGGACCTTTCCCCCACCCCGGCCCGATTTGAGGATCGCGAACACCTCCTATTCTGTGGGTCAGTTCATGATGATGAGGCGCCGAACCTGGATTCGCTTTTGTGGTTTAGCCGAGAAGTTTTGCCGCGGCTTGTCGCGGAGCAGCCGGCGATCATCTTGCGCGTCGTCGGCTATTGGCGCGAGGGCTTGGACGTTCCGGAGCAGCTATCGTCCAATCACCACATCGAAATGCTTGGAGCCCGGGAGGATCTACGCCCGTACTTCGACACCGCGCGGGTGTTCGTCGCTCCCACGCGCTTTGCCGGTGGTGTGCCGCACAAGGTCCATCAAGCCTTCTCCTTTGGCTTACCGTGCGTTGTCACCACCATCATTCGCGATCAGTTGGCAACCGATGGGACTGCGATGCAAGATGTCCCCGTGCTAGCGGCCCCGCATGAGTCGCCCGAACTGTTTGCCCGGCATTGCTTGGATCTCTATACCAGCCCCCAGGACTGGATGAGGATTCGGCAAGCTGGGCTGGACTTTGCTCAAGATTGGTGCGGTTCGGAGCAATTTGCAGGCGATCTTGCGGCGATCTTAGAGAGCCTCGACTTGGTGGCGAAGCACGCTTGACTGTCTGGAGCGGTTTGAGCAAATTCGTGTAAATTTTATGCGAGAATGATTTGATACACCAGGCCAAACCAAGTGAAAAACTGACAGATTCTTGACCGGCTCTTTCTTATTTGAAGAAAAATTTTAAGATTGCTGGGGCACCTTGACTGTCCGCTCTGAGCGGGGATGATTGCGCCATGCTCTTGTTCGTGCCAGGGGCATTTGGTAAGGCGTTCATCAGTCCGCCGATGTCTTCAGACGGCTCCATACTCGACCAGGATTAGTCAGAAAAAATGGCGGAAGACTTGGCCAAAACATACCATGTGAGTAAGTAAATGAACAAGATGCATTCCACACATGAAGGTGGGGACCGAGGCGCTGCCTTTACGATTGTGTCAGCCAATTACCTTGCCTTCGCCGCCACACTTTGCACCTCCTTCAAGAAATTTCATCCAAATATCGAATTCTATATTATATTTGTTGATAACCAATACAGTGCTTTAGAAGAATTCTCGTATCTTGATGCAAAATTTTTTAATATTAATGATCTTGAAATTCCATATCTCTCATCATTCGTATATCGTTACAGCATTTTAGAACTGAATACCGCAGTCAAGCCTTTCACGTTTGATTATTTATTTCGGCACACCAGGCACGAGACCATAATTTATCTGGACCCCGACATATGGGTGCACGCACCATTGGAGGAGACGTTTTCCGGCCTGGTCACGGCGGAGGTTTCGCTGACACCGCATATCCGCAAACCGTATCGTGACGACCACCTCCCGGGCGATACAGAGATTCTGCAAAGCGGGACTTACAATCTAGGATATATTGGGTTACGGCGTTCGCCTCGCGTCATGGACTTTCTAGACTGGTGGATGGATAAATTATTCCTTGACTGCGTCGTCGACATTCCGAAGGGTCTCTTTGTCGATCAGAAATGGATCGATCTGATTCCTGGTTTTTTCGATCAGATTTCCATTATCCGTCACCCCGGCTACAATGCCGCGTACTGGAATCTGCATGAACGCCCTGTGCATCACCAAAACGGTGCGTTTTTTGTCGAAGATGTGCCGCTCGTTTTCTTCCATTTTTCTGGTTACAGTCCGTTTACCCCTGATCGTCTGTCCAAACATCAGAATCGTCATGCGTTGAGCCTGACGAAGTCTCTGAGCCGGCTGTTTGATGCTTATGCCGCAGAATTGCTCAAACACCACCATCTTAAAGCGTCCGGAATTCCGTATGGCTTCCAACGTCTCCCAAATGGGGTGCGCCTGCCGCTTCACATCGTTCGCGACGCCTTACAGTCGCTCCTGCGTCGCCAGATCGGTTTTCCGGACCCTCTAAACGACCCAGATGCCTTCTGCCGGTTCCTTAGCCGGCCCAATACTCTGCCTGGAACACCGTCTCCCATCCTGCATCATTTTCTTCTGAAACGCCGGCCCGATGTTGCCGACGCCTTTCCTGCTGCCCGTGCCAATCCTTCCGAAGACCGAGGTTTCCAGGACTGGCTAAAGACCAATGGGGTTGTGGAAGAGGGTATCGGTGATCTTTTGCCATGGCTTGCGGAAGAAAAATCCGACCCGGTTGACCATGTTCAGGACGCCTTTGAACGGCTGCGCCAAGGGCAACGATGGGACGTGCTGGCTCATTTTTCTGACATGTGGGTAGACCATGAGATCTTCGATGAATTTGCCGAATGGTTTGTCCGCTACGGTGAAGCAGAAATGGGGTTCACTGCGGCGCACCGGGATGCTCTTCTTAAAGCCTATCCTAACATCGTTCGGGTTTTATGCTTCTACCTGGCTGCCGGCAATCTTCAGAGCGCCTTCAACATACTGAGGCCAGAGGGGCTTTATGGCTTCGGGGATTGGATGCGCCATAACGCGCACAAGGATGGCTTTAACGCGGAGGACGTGTCCCTCTTTCAGGAGTTCGCCTTAGCCAATCGCAGCCTCCTGACCAAGATCGTCTTCTTGTATGCTCATTTTGAAGAAGCTGACCGCGATGCCGCAACGATCTTCAATGTCGATCAGCGCCGCAATGCCATCGGCGCGCCGTTGGCGACACGGCATTTGGTAAACTGGCTGGAATCGGAGCCGGCTTTCCCAGCAGTGGATCAATATCGGCTGGCGCTTGCGCAAGCGTCCGTGCGAACCGGCCGCGCAACCGGACATTTGGGGAAGCCTGGATTGCCAGAGCGCCGGGCCTTTCAATTCTTGGCCTCGGTCCGCCAGGAACTCGGCCAACTGCCTGGGCAGCCGAGAGTCAATTTTGCCGGCTTCACGCTAGCCCCAACAGGCATGGGCGAATCTTCGCGCAGCATGGCCGCGAAGCTCAATCGTCTAGATATTGATTTGCGCGCCATGGCCTTGCCAACACCCCGCGGCTTAGCTGGACCGCCGCCGATGGAGCCGGCTTTCCTGGGCTGGCCCGGGGTCGCCGCAGACGTCTCGATCACTGTCGCCAATGCCGATTCTGACGCCTATGTCGGCACCGTCTTGCCGCGCCATCATTGGGCCCCTGCGAGCGTCGGCTACTGGGTATGGGAAACCGAAGAATTGCCCATCAAATGGCGTGACAGCCAGGAGCGCTACAGGGAAATTTGGGCGCCTAGCCGCTATGCCGCAGATGCCATCCGTCGGGTCATCGACCGGCCTGTTGAAGTCGTGCCCCATACCCTGCAATTCGCTTCTTTGGATGCGGCGGTTGCCGACCGCGCCCGCTTCGGCTTACCGGAAAACGGTTTCTTGATGGGCTTCTTCTTTGATCCCCACAGCGTTCTTGAACGCAAGAATGTGCATGGGCTTATCAGTGCGTTTGAAGCGGCCTTCGCGGCCGATGATGCGGCCTATCTAGTGTTGAAAGTGAATGCAGTACAGCAGCAATCCCTGGAATTGGGGCGACTGCTGGCGCGGATTGAGGCCAATGACAGGATCCTACTGATTAACCGGCGGCTTAGCCAGGCCGATACCTTCGACTTGATGGCCAGCCTAGATGCCTATGTGTCGCTGCATCGGTCCGAAGGTTTCGGTTTGACTTGTGCGGAGGCGATGGCCTTGGGCCTGAGTGTCGTTGCGACTGGCTATTCGGGCAATATGGACTTCATGACCGAGCAGAACAGCCTTCTCGTTCCAGGCAAGGTCATCTCTACCCACCGTCCGTTCGGCCCTTACCCGGCCGGCACGCGCTGGGCAGATCCTGATCAGGATCAAGCCGCTTCTGCCCTACGGCAGTTGCTGGACGCAGATCTGCGCGAGGCTCTGGGCAAGCGTGCGGCTCAAAGCATCCGGCAGCAGTTGGCCACCGACCGCCTGGCCCAGATGGTCGGGCGACATATTGCCCGACTGGCTGAGGCGGCGCCAGCCCAGCCTCCCGCCGCTCTTGAACACGCGGCATCTGCGCGCGCGGTTGAGCAGCCCACGGTCCGCCATCTTGAATTCTTGTCTGATGCGACCTTCAAGCTGTACCAGCAGCACGCAGCCAAGACGCCTTCCTTAGCTGAACCGCCGGCGCCCGATCCAACAATGCTGGGAATGGTCACAGCAGCGGCCAGCCCAATGGAAACCCCAGCGGCCCGATCGGTCGATCAGACGGCGCGCCCCAGACAAGGTCATACGCTGGTGGCCGATATCCCCGCAGACCGGGGCGTTTTGCTTTACGGCGGGGGCGCCGGCTGCCGCCACTATCTCTCACGCATGACAGCCGTAGAACGCGGACGCATCGTTGGCATCCTGGACGCCTACAAGCCAGGCAGCGCGCTCTACGAACTGCCGCTCTACAAGCCGGAGAGCTTCCCGGCGGACCGACGCCAGAAAGTCGGGGTCATCGTGACGGTGACGACACGGGAATTCGAGAGTATCAGGAGCTCATTGCAAGGCTTGGGTTTTGATATGGTCTTGGACGCTTTTGATTTGATCACCACGGAAATGTTTGGTTGACGGAGACGTTGGCGCGATCGCGGCCGCGGCCAATGCACACAATGCTGCGACAATGCGATTTCCGGTGTGATGGGCTTGCTTCAACCCCCGCACCGGAATACCCATCCCTGCCCTATCGGCCTTCCTCAGCATCATCACCGCTGTGGTGGGAATATTGCTAATTCTAACGGAGCTTATGATGGCCTCACGCGATACCGACTTGGACTGGCAGATCATCGCTGAGAATAAGCCGTTCTGGGGCGTCTTAAGCCAGCCAGTGTATGAACCCGATGCCCTCACCGAACAGTCTCTGGAAGAATTTTACCAATCAGGGGAGGTCTTTGTCCGAAACCTTTATGCTCTGGTCCGAGCCCATTTGGATCCTGACTTTACTCCGGGACGCGTGTTCGATTTCGGCTGTGGGGTCGGGCGTCTCTTGTTGCCAATGGCTCGACTGAGTGATGAGGCCCTCGGCGTGGATATCGCGCCTGGCATGCTGAAATTATGTTCTGAACGCGCTCAGGCTCTGGGGTTAACCAATGTCGCAGTCCAGCAAAGCGACGACAGCCTCGCGGACGTGAATGGTCCGTTCGATCTTGTAAACTCCTACATTACGCTCCAGCATATTCCCCCGGACCGCGGGCTTCGCCTGCTCGAAACGTTGATCGGCAAAATCGCGGTTGGCGGGATCGGATCGCTACAACTGACTTATGGAAAGGGGCGCGGCTTCTTCCTCCATGAGCAGCCGCAGGCGCGTTTTTATCGACGCCACGGCGACCAACTCTTCGACCTCTGCCCGACGCAGCACCCCCAGCCGCCCGGCCATATCACCATGTATGATTATGATTTGAATAGCGTTTTCGCTCTCGTGTCCTTAGCTGCTGGCCACCCCGTGGTCACTCTGCCGACGAACGACGATAACCATTTGGGTGTGCACTTAATCTTTAAGAAGGCTCGCTCAGCCTGATGCGCGTGGGTCGAGCAAGTTACTGAGGCTGGGGTCGGTTAGGATGTGGACCGACGGCCATCGGCAACGCTGGCCTCAGTCGCGTCCGGGCGCAAGGCTCGCGTGACGCCCCCCCTTCATGGGCCTCTCGCCACGGCGGGGCAGCAGCAGGCTCAGCCCCAGCCAAAAGCGTGGATCAAGGCATGCTCGCCCAATACGCGATCTTGTCCCGCCACTGATCCGGAAACCTTTCGGCGGGCCAAAATTCTGCTTCGTTTTCCACCCGATAAAGGCCGTGTTCATCCGATAATTGCAATCGGTTTGGCACCGCCAGAATATTGGAATTAATGCCAAAACCATAATATTTATCCTCCACCGTACCGAAAAAATTATCCTTCTGGAAGAGCGGCGCTGGATGCCAGTAAAAGTCGTAGCCGACTGGCGTTAGGGCAGAAACAATCTTCCGAAATCTCGAGCGGCTACAACATTCAAAGTATACTGACGGTTTCTGGTCAGCAATGAGTTTCATAGACCCTGCCACAACAAGGTCTTCCAAGCCCTCGACATCGATCTTCACGACCGAAACGTGATCGCCGGAAAAATCGAGGTCATCAAGCGGTAGTATCGGCACGCGGAGTCCCTGAGGCTGGCGCTGGACCTGCACTCCGCCGCTAGAATGGCTCGCGCAATAATCGACATGAGGTAAAAATGTTGTCCCCGCCTCTGCCCCGGCCGCTTGTTGCATGCAGACAATGTTTGTCAGTCCGTTCAGCGCAACATTGCCACAAAGCCGATGAAAGACATTCGGCTGCGGCTCAAAGGCATAGACCTTTCCACCGCTCTGCACATGTTGCGCAAGCGGGATCGCCAGCGCACCAATATTCGCGCCCACGTCCAAAACCGTGGACCGCGCCGGCGCCAGCTCTTTCAAAAGACGCACCTCACTTTCTGCATACTCGCCGTAGGTCAGAAAGGTGGTGTCCACCCCTTGATCGAACCGGTTCAGGATGAAGACTCCATGCCGCATTTGCTGGATGACCAATGCACTTTCCGAATTGCCTGGCTCAAGTCTTGGCGCAGTCGATTGCGTCGGCGGCGCAGGCACAACAAGACGGTTTGTAGGAAGCTTCTGCCCGGTCTCGACGTTAATCAGCTCGATCAGGTCGCCCGCATTAATCTCTTCGATTTCGGAAATATCGATGATAAATCCTTTTCTATAAGCCGCATATTTCGCTTCCAAATCCGGTCGTGGTATGTCAGCGAAGAAGGTTTTGACCTGAGCCCCGTTGACCAAGAGAGCACAGTGAACACTTTCGGCCGGGTTTGCATGATCGTGAACCCAACCAACAAGTTCATTCAAACCGTTGAAGCGGATGTCACCGGTGAGACTATCCATCAAAAACCTCATGCGGCGCGTTGAG
Source organism: Rhodothalassiaceae bacterium (assembly GCA_050331575.1). GTDB lineage: Bacteria > Pseudomonadota > Alphaproteobacteria > Sphingomonadales > Rhodothalassiaceae > JBHJGS01. The sequence goes on from JBHJGS010000016.1 coordinate 76,334, forward strand.
GACGTCGCTGATCATAGGGCGGTCGGTGCGCGGCAACAACCCACGCCCAAGCCAGCCAATTATATCGTGGCTTTACGCTGAAGTGCTAAGGAACAGCGACGGAAGTCCTTACGCCTTCAAGTGCCGCCGCCGTCCGCCTGATCTCTCAAGAAAAGATAGAAAAACCTGTTGATTAATTTGGTGGGAATTCTACCGAAATCGCTCGAAACATTCCTATCGGCAAGCATTCTTACCATCTTGTCAATCGAGTCTTCGGTAAAGTGGTTTAACCATGACGGCAAATCATAGTCGGCCTGAGAACGATTTGGGCGTTTGTACTGAATTCCAAAATTCTCAGCCAACCAATCCACCTCCGAATAGTCAGCACAGTTCAGAAATACCTCTTTTGGAATTCTTTCCGAATCCTGATACAAGGCAACAACGGCGCGATTAAACCTGTTTCGCGCTTTAAATAGGAAATCGTCCCCCGAATGTACCGGGCATGTATTATTAAATAAGAATATCCATTTCAATGCGTCACTGGACATGCTTTCGCCGACAACCAGGGGCTTGAACCGAGTTCGGTCCAATCCGGCCAACTCTGCAAAATCATAAACGACATCGCCATCTTTTAACCCCTCACGGCTAAAATCTCTCAAAATAATGTTTTGTTTGTTAACGATATTAGACAGTCTCTCAAAACGGAAACGAAAACTAGGGGTTATCGAAGGTGAGCTATTTGCCAGCCCTCCTAGAACCTGCTGCTGGAAGTTGCTTGCCGCAAACTCTAAGGGGTCGCGAACGTAAGCGATGACTGTTTTTTGCTCGCAATAAGCATTTATCATTTCAATGAGCGCCTTAAGACCCTCTTCCTCAATCAGAGAGATATCCTCCCCCGAAAATATTACACAATCCCTTTCTTCTTTACTTAGCTCTCTCTCAAAGAGGGCCAGGGCTTGTTTTCGTTTGTCAATAATAGCGGATCTATCAAGGCCCCGGGCTTTCCAAAACCAATACTCCATATAGCGCGGCGAGAATGCTGTATAAAGCAAGTAACTGTGATTCGGATCCCCCATATTGGCATAGAAGATTCTGCCATCATCGTAATCGGCCAAACGTTGTTGAATGGCCGATGAACCCGTCTTGTGAATTCCAACATGTAATATGCAGTGCATTAGTGACCCGGTATTTCCAGACAAAAATTGCAAGACGGCCGGCGCCGGCGATTTCCGAGATCCGGACCTGAGGCTCCTCGGCCTTAACTGCGCTAATGCCCAAATGCAAGCTTACCGCCGGTTCATCCGTTAGAAGCGATAGGGCGTGGGCTGGCAAGGCGCTTGCGTTGCGCCGAAATTCCAGGTTTGACCTGATCGACAGTCCCAGGGTGAGCGTCGACATGCCCAAAGCCTCAAAGAAACTCTCGACGAAAGCCTCCGCGGTTGCTCCGGACGGTTTGCTGAAGACGGCAAGGCTTTACCACCGCTCCGGCCGCCGGTCGGAGGCTATCGTGCTGCTGCAGCAGGCCTGGTCACAGGGTCAGACGAAACGGCGGTTGGCACGGGACATCGCGCTGGAGATGGCGGCCTGCGGCACGCCTGTGGAGGCCTTCGGCATGCTCTCGGCCTATCTGTCGCGCTTTGACCCCGGAGCCGAGATCCTTGCCGCTGCGGCGGAGGCAGCGCGCAAACTGGGCCAGACCCTGGTGGCCGAGCAGCATCTGCAAAAGGCCGTCGAATTGAAACCGAGAGAGCCACGCTACGCCTTGGCGCTGGCCGATCTGTACGATGATGTGAACCGGCAGGACGCGTGTGAAGCGGTCCTGATGTCTGCTCTGCAACGCCTCCCGAAAGAGCCGCAACTTTGGAATCGGTTGGGCATCTTCCAGCGCGACCGCAAGGGCGCCCCCGGCGATGCTCGGCACAGCTTTGAACAGGCCGTGCAGCTGGACCCCAATACAGCGGCTTATGCCAACAATCTGGGCATGGTGCAGCCCGATGCCCCTCGGCGCGTGCAGTGGCTTGAAAAGGCGCTGGCCCTTGAACCGGATTTTCCGCTGGCACATGTCGGGTTGGCCCTCGCCTATCTGCAAACGGGGCGACTGGCGGACGCATGGCCGCATTACGACCACCGGCTTGACCTCCGATTAGGTTCGGAGCGCGCGGCGCGCTACACCCACGGTCTGCCCATTTGGCAAGGTGAGCCGCTCAATGGGCGGCGCATCCTTCTGGTCGCCGAACAGGGCATCGGTGATGAGATTTTGTGCGCGTCGGCCTTTTGGTGGCTGCAATCTCAAGGCGCCGCCCTTTCCATCGGCTGTGACCCGCGGCTGTGCACGATCTACCAACGAAGCTTTCCCGAAGCGACCGTGGGCGCGTTCGTCGACCGCCAGGACGATGGCCATAGGGTGCGCAGCTTCCCGGACTTAGAGGGCGCCGGCGCCCCCGCATGTGATTTTGCGCTGCCGATCGGGTCGTTGCTCCAGCATATCTGGCCGTCGCTTGATGCCCTTCACCCGACGCGGCGGGCCTATCTCCGCGCAGATCCCGCGTTGGTCGAACAATTTGCCGGCCGACTGAGCGGTGAGTCCTCGCGCCTGAAGATCGGCCTTTCCTGGCGCAGCGGACGGCTGATCGAGGGGCGGTGGCTGGGCTATTTCGGCGCGAAATGGGCGGGCCGGCTGATGCGCGATTTGCCAGCTGATTTTATCTGCCTGCAATATTCTTACGAGACAAGCGAAATAGAAACAATAAACCAAGAGGCTGGGGATCGTCTGATCGTCATGGATGACGTTGATTTAAAGGATGATATTGAGGCAAACTTAGCGATTATGCAGACTCTCGATTTCGTTATCGGCCCGACGACTGCCACGCAAATGTTTGCCCTTGCGCTGGCCAAGCCGGTCTACTTGCTCAGTCGCGGGTATCCCTGGTGGTATTTCGGCCAAACTCACGACCCGGTTTCGCTGGCTTTCCCGCACTGCCGCAACTTCGTCGCGAAGGGCGGTGATTGGGGTGAGGCTGTTAAGGATCTCCGCGCGTTCCTCACTGCGAAACTAAAACAGCAATAGAAGGCCCTCTAAAGGCTTCCTCTGTTAAGCTCAACCGGCGTCTCTCTTGGCAGTGCCCGTGAACACCTTGCAGCGTCGGTGAATCAATTGGGTGCGGGGCGTGCGTTATGGTCGGTGACCAGACGGTGGTTGGCCCCGATCGGCCGAGGCCAGTTGCGCCACAACGTCGGCTTGAAACGCCCGATAGATCTCCTGCCAACGCCGGACATCTGAATCATCGCGAAGGTCTTGCAAATTTTCGACCTGGTGAAACAAGTTCGCGCTGGTGACCTTGACAAATTCCGTCTCGGTCACGGCATCATCCCAAGGCAAATCTATTGTATTAAGGAAATCCCGTAAGAACATTTTAGGATCTTGAAGAAATTTTTCATAAGATATCAACGATACGTTGATGCCCCTATTCAATAACGGAAAAATGCGCTCATTCCAGTCTCGCTGTTTTCTTTTAACATATTCTTCGATATACGATAAAAACCCTTCACGATCTGCTTGAAATTCGATTTTGCTTAATCGGTTTTTGGCGGCCTCGACACGCGCTTGCGGAAGTTGGCGCAGTGTGAATTGAACATGGCCGCCGCCGCCAAAGGCGTCCGCATCCTCTAATCTTGGAATGATACGATTAGTGAGGTATAGGCTTAAGGCCAGATCGAAGGGATCGTTACGCATAAGAAAAAAGAGCTTCACTTTGTGCTTACAAAGAATCTCTGAAATCTTGTTGGTGTCCCCCCAAATCCGCCATTTGAAACCTATACACTCATAAGCCTTTTTCGGGCCAGTCATACTAAATTTGTTTTCCTCAACCCAAGGTAAATCACACGAGCCTTGAGAAAAGGCCTGATCGACAAACTCGACAATTTCAAATGCATTCGCGTGACTGTTGGCCGCATAATAGTCCAGTCCCTCAAACAGAGGAACGTTCAATTTTGGGTGGTTTGACAGATGGTCGATAATCGCCGAACTGCCTTCGCGGTGAAAAAAAGAGATAATAAAGTTTCGTGCCATACGAATTTCGTGTGATCGTCAGCGCGCCGCTATTAGCGGGAAGAGGAAGCGGCAGCCCCGCTCTTGCAACCACGAGAGCCTTATCCGATCAATTGCGATCGCGTTTGATCGGATAATGCCCGCCTTCGATGGTGTGAGCAACTTCATCCGACCGATTAGTATCGCACAACGATTCCAATCGCTCGGATATTGCCCTGGGCCCGTTCGGCCAGATCCGTGGTGTCGATCCCATCCCTTACCCCTCCCGCGCGGTGCCCGCAGCGTTGTTCATCACCACCAGGCCGGCATCCCGCGCATGAGCCTCAGCTGCGCGCCTCGCCGATCGCGGAGACGTCCGTGGCCGGGGCCGAACGGGGCGACAGTTCCAGCATCCGCTGCAACGGTTTCAGGGCGCGCACGCGAACATCCTCCGGCACCTCGATGCGTGGTTCAAGATCGCGCAGGCACACATATAGCTTTTCCATCGAGTTCATGCCCATGAACGGACACATATTGCAGTTGCAATTGCCATCCGCCCCCGGCGCGCCGATGAAGCTTTTGGTCGGGGCGGCCTTTTGCATCTGGTGGATGATATGCGGTTCGGTCGCCACGATAATCGTGTCGGAGGCATTGGCGGTGGCGAATTTCAGGATCGAACTGGTCGAGCCGACATGATCAGCATGATCCAGGATCGGCGCCGGGCATTCCGGGTGCGCGGCCACAGGCGCGCCGGGATGCTCCAGCTTCAGCTTGATCAGTTCCTTCTCCGAGAACTGCTCATGAACGATACAGGTACCGTCCCACAAGAGCATGTCCCGGCCGGTCTTCTTCGACAAGAAGGCGCCCAGATGCTTGTCCGGCGCGAACAGGATCGGCTGATCCTCCGGGATCTGGCTGATGATATGCTCGGCGTTGGAGGAGGTCACGATGATGTCGGTGTGTGCCTTCACCGCCGCGGAGCAGTTGATATAGGTCAGCGAGATATGGTCCGGATGGGCGGCGCGGAATTGGGCGAACTGCTCGGGCGGGCAGCTGTCCTCCAAGCTGCAGCCGGCCTTCATGTCCGGCAGCACCACGCGCTTTTCCGGGCTCAAGATCTTCGCCACCTCAGCCATGAACCGCACGCCGCAAAAGGCGATGACATCGGCCTGGGTGGCCGCCGCCTTGCGAGACAGATCCAGGCTGTCGCCGACGAAATCCGCGATATCCTGGATCTCGCCATCCTGATAATAGTGCGCCAGGATCACCGCATTGCGTTCCTTGCGCAGTCGGTTGATCTCCGCGACCAGATCCAGCGTGGGATCGATCGGCGGGGTCGGCGTGGGCATGAAATGGTCCAGGCTGAGCGCCATCATGAACATCCTTCTTCAAGGCCCCTCGGTCCTTAAGCGCCACTATATAAGGCACAGCGGCGCAGTTTTTAGGACCAGGGGCCCTGCCTGTCATGCCAGGCTGTCATGCCAGGGCGTAGCGCGCCGCCTCCGTCGGGGCGGGATCGGCCCGAACGCGCCGGTCCTCGGCCAGCTTGATCAGATGCGCCAGAAGCGACCGGGCCGCGGCCGGATACAGCGCCTTGGGCACATCGTCATAAACGCGGGCCAACAGCTCCGGCAAGGTCGCCGGGCCCCCGGACAAGGCCGCCAGCACCTTGTCTTCCCGGGCCAGGCGGTGCGCCTTGACCGCGGCCAGAAACGCCATGGGCTCGGCAATCGGCGCGCCGTGGGCGGGCAGGATCAGCGCCGGCGCCAGCGCTATCAATCGGTCCAGCCCGGCCAGATAGGCGGCCATGTCCCCGTCCGGCGGCGACACAATCGGGGTCGCTTGGCTCATCAGATGATCACCGGCGATCAGCACACGGTCGCTCGCGCGGAAGAAGCACAGATGATTGGAGCAATGGCCCGGCGTGTGCACCGCCGCCCACGTCCCGGCGGCGGTCTCGACCCGGACGCCGTCGGCCAGTGCCGTGTCCGGCGAGAAGTCCCAATCCGCCGCCTCAAAGCCCGTGTTTGGGTCGATGCCGCCGGTCTTGCCCGCGCCATGTGGGCCGAAGCCCAGGGTTGGCGCGCCGGTGCGATCTTTCAGGGGGGCCGCGGCGGGGGAATGGTCGCGATGGGTGTGGGTGATCCAGATCTGCGCCACCCGCTGGTCCGGCGCCAGCGCGTCCATCAGGCTGTCCGCGGCCTCCAGCGGCCCGGGATCGACCACAGCCAGGTCCCGATCTCCGATCAGATAGCGGCTGGTCCCGGTCATCGTGAACGGGCCGGGATTGCGCGCGACCAGGCGACGCACGCCCGGCGCCACCGTCAGCGGCGCCTCATAGGGCGGGTCTGGATCGGGCACGAAGGGCACGCTCATGACGGCGCGGGTTCAACATAGTCGCCGGGCATTAAACCCTCGATATGGTCCTGCTGCCAGGCCTCCAGGGCGGTCTCCACACCCCGGCTGTCGGCGAATTGGGCAATGTGAAACAGGGCATCGCCCTCATTCACCACGGGCAGCCGGGTATGGCCGATGACAATGCCGGCATAGGGACTGGCGATCTGGCCCTGACGCTCACCAAAGGCGTCATAGATGGTCGCCAGGGCATCGCCCTTGCGCACCCGGTCGCCCAACCGCACCTCCGTGCGCATCAGCCCGGTGCGGTCCGCGCGGACCCAGGACGAGCCGCGCGCCTCGATCACCTCCGGCGTCCTCGTGGCCCGCCCCTTGGGCAGCATGTCCAGCGCGCGCATGACATTGATGACGCCGCGCACGCCCGCGCGCACCGACAAGGCATCAAAGCGCAAGGCCTCCCCGGCCTCATACAGCAGCATGGGCACGCCCAATTCCTTGGCATATTGGCGCAGCGAGCCATCGCGCAGATCCGCGGAAATCGCCACCGGGGTGCCGAACGCCCGCGCCAGCCGCTCGGTCTCCGGATCCTTCAGATCCGCGCGGATATGCGGCAGATTGGTGCGGTGATTGGCGCCGGTGTGCAGATCGATGCCGTGGCTGGCACGCTTGACGATCTCCTCCACGAAGGTGTGCGCCACCCGCGCGGTCAGCGAGCCATGAGCGGACCCCGGAAAGCTGCGATTCAGATCACGCCGATCCGGCAGATAGCGGGTATGATTGAAGAAGCCATAGACATTGACGATCGGCGTACAGATCACCGTGCCCTTCAGCCGGCTCAAGGTGCGCGATGCCAGCACCTGGCGGATGATCTCAATGCCGTTGATCTCATCACCATGGATGGCGGCGGCAACGAACAAGACCGGCCCGTCCTTCTTGCCATGCACCACGCGCACCGGCATGGACAGCGGGGTATAGGCGGATTGGCCGGGCAGCGGCAGCGTGACGCTGGCCCGTGTGCCCGCAGGAATGCGCTGGCCGGCGATTTCGAAGCCCGCCCGTCGCGGCATCAGCCCTTGCCCTTGGTCTGCGTCCGATTGGGGCGGGCTGTCTTTTCGAGAAATTCGATAATCTTGCCGGCGACGTCCACGCCTGTGGCCTTTTCCACGCCTTCCAGGCCGGGCGAGGAATTTACCTCCATGATCACCGGACCATGATTGGAGCGCAGCATGTCGACGCCTGCGACATTCAGGCCCATGATCTTGGCCGCGCGCACGGCGGTGGACCGTTCCTCCGGCGTGATGCGCACGGAATGCGCGCTGCCGCCGCGATGCAGGTTGGAGCGGAAATCCCCTTCAGCCCCCTTGCGCATCATCGAGGCCACCACCTTTTCCCCGACCACCAGGCACCGGATATCCTGCCCGCCGGCTTCCTTGATGAACTCCTGCACCAGAATATACGCCTGCAGCCCGCCGAACGCCTGGATCATCGATTTCGCCGCATTGGGTGTTTCGCCCAGCACCACACCAATGCCCTGGGTGCCCTCCAGAAGCTTGATCACCACCGGCGCGCCGCCGACCATTTCCAGCAATTCCTCCGCCCGGCTGGTGGAATGGGCGAACACCGTGACCGGCAGGCCCAGGCCCTTGCGCGCCAGCAATTGCAAGGAGCGCAACTTGTCGCGCGAGCGCGAGATCGCCACTGATTCGTTCAGCGGATAGACGCCCATGACCTCGAACTGGCGGAGAACCGCGGTGCCGAAAAAGGTGATCGACGCCCCGATGCGCGGGATCACCGCATCATAGCCGACCAGCTTTTCGCCGCGATAGCGCATCTCCGGCCGGTGCGCGGCGATGTTCATATAAACCTTCAGCGTGTCGATCACGTCGATCGCGTGGCCGCGCTGCTCTGCCGCCTCCACCAATCGCTTGTGGGAATACAGATTGGCGTTGCGGGCAAGCACGGCGATCTTCATGGACAGATCCTTACGGCAGGGGAGTGTCGCCGGCGACGAACGAGGCCGCGGCGTCGACAAGGCAGCGGTGCCGCAATGCCTGGCGGCCCACCAGCATGCGAAAGCCCATCTGGTCGCGGTTCGTCAAGCTCAACTCGATGGGCCAGGACCGACCATACAGACCGATCCGGGTGCGCACCACCAGGCGCGTTTCCATTTGGCCGTTGGACGACCGCACGGTCCGCTCATCGACCACCGGCGCCTCAGCCAGGATCTCCGGATGCCGGTGTTCCTGCACCGGATGAATGGCAAAGCGCACCCACTGCGCGCCGTCGCGCTCAAAGCGCTGCGGCCGGAACGCATGAATGGCGCTGGATTTGGCGCCGGTGTCGATCTTCGCCTTGATGCGCGGCACGCCCAGATCCGGCAAGGCGATCCACTCCCGCCACCCGACCACGAAGGACGGATGCGCCGGAACCTTGGCGGACGAGGCAGAGCGAACGGTCATGGCCGGGTTTTATCGCCGGTCAGGGGGAAAGGCAAAACCCTCGGCGCGCGGCCTGAGAACCGTCCGCCCGGTGTCGGCGTTTTGCCAAAGCCGGCGCCCTGCCGGACACGATCTGCGACATCAAGGAGCTGTCGATGGCTGAAGATGCCCGGCCCGTCCCGCCCGATGCACCGACACCCGGCGGTGTAAGCGCTGCGCCCGGCCACGCCCCTGATCGCGGCGAGGCCGGCCTGCCGACCGATGCCCGGATCATCCTGCCGGTGCGCCGGATGGTGCTGTTCCCCGGCCTGGTGATGCCGATCGTGGTCGGTCGCCCGCGCTCGGTCGCCGCCGCGAAAGCTGCCTTGGATGCCGGCAGCGAACTGGGCGTGGTCATGCAGCGGGAAGCCGATATCAGCGAACCGGGCTGGATGGATCTGCACAAGATGGGCACCACCGCGCGGATTTTGCGCACCGCTCCGGCCGGGGAAGCGGGCTTTCACATCATCTGCCAGGGACTGGCGCGCTTTTCGGTGCGCGACCCATTGCAAGATCAGCCCTATTTCGCCGCCCGCATCGACCGCATCGAGGAACCGGCGGAACGCGATGCCGAAATTGAGGCGCGCTTTCTGACATTGAAGGAACAGGCCAGCGAAGCGCTGGCGCTGCTGCCTGACGTGCCGAAGGAACTGAAATCCACGGTCGCGCGCGCGGACCAGCCGGGCCAGCTTGCCGACCTTGTGGCCTCGTCGATGGATCTGGAATCCGCCGAATTGCAAGAAGTGCTGGAGACGGTGCCGGTGGCTGAGCGGCTCGACAAGGTGCTGGCGTTATTGGCGTACCGGCTGGAAGTGCTGCGGGTGTCCCGCGATATCGGTCAGCGCGCGGCCGAAACCATGGGCGAGCATCAGCGCGAGGCGATCCTGCGCGAACAGATGCGCGCAATCCAGCAGGAGTTGGGCGAGGGCGATGCCGCCGCTGAGGAGGTGGAGGATCTCCGCGAGGCGTTGGCCAAGGCGGAGCTGCCGGAGGAGGTTCAGACCCAGGCCGACAAGGAGCTGAAGCGGCTGGAACGCATTCCGTCCGCCTCCGCCGAGCGCGGTATGGTGATCAATTATCTGGAAACCATCGCCGACCTGCCCTGGTCGGTCCCGGAGCGGCCGCCCATCGATATCGACAAGGCGCGCCAGATCCTGGACGAGGATCATTACGGCCTGGACAAGGTCAAACGCCGCATCCTGGAATATCTGGCGGTGCGCAAGCTGGCGCCGGAAGGACGCAGCCCGATCCTGTGCTTCGTCGGCCCGCCCGGTGTCGGCAAGACGTCGCTGGGCCGCAGCATCGCCCGCGCCATGGACCGGCCGTTCGGACGCCTCAGCTTGGGCGGCGTGCATGACGAGGCCGAGATTCGCGGCCACCGGCGCACCTATATCGGCGCCATGCCCGGCAACATCTTGCAGGCCATTCGCAAGGCACAGGCGCGCGACTGCGTGCTGATGCTCGACGAGATCGACAAGCTCGGCGCCGGCGGCTTTCACGGCGACCCGTCCTCCGCGCTTTTGGAAGTGCTCGACCCGGAGCAGAACAGCAGCTTCCGCGACAATTATCTGGGCGTGCCGTTCGATCTGAGCCGGATCGTGTTCATCACCACAGCCAATATTCTCGACACCATCCCCGGCCCCTTGCGCGACCGCATGGAGGTGATCGACCTGGTCGGCTACACCGAGGAGGAAAAGGTCGCGATCGCCCGGCGTTATCTGGTCAGCCGCCAGATCAAGGAAAACGGTTTGACCGAGCAGCAGGTGGAGATCACCGACGCGGCGCTGCACAAGCTGGTGAGCGACTATACCCGGGAGGCCGGCTGCCGCAATCTGGAGCGCCAAATCGCTGGGGCGCTGCGCCATGCCGCGGTTCGCATCGCCCAGGGCGAGGCCGAGCATGTGCGCATCGATGCCGAGGATCTACCCGGCATCCTGGGCCCGCGCAAATTCGAAAGCGAATTGGCCATGCGCACCAGCGTTCCCGGCGTTGCCACCGGCCTGGCCTGGACCGCTGCGGGCGGCGATATCCTGTTCATCGAGGCCACCCGGGCGCCTGGCAGCGGCAAGCTGATCCTGACCGGGCAGTTGGGCGAGGTGATGAAGGAGAGCGCCCAGGCCGCCTTGAGCCTGGTCAAGTCCCGCGCCGAACCGCTGGGGTTCGATATCGAGGCAATCAACAAGGCCGATATCCATATCCACGTGCCTGCCGGCGCCATCCCGAAAGACGGGCCCAGCGCCGGCGTCGCCATGTTCCTGGCCTTGACCTCCTTGCTGGCGGACCGCTGCATTGAGAGCGATCTGGGCATGACCGGCGAGATCAGCCTGCGCGGCCTGGTTCTGCCGGTGGGCGGCATCAAGGAAAAATGTGTCGCCGCCGCGCGCGCCGGCCTGAAAAGGGTGTTGCTGCCGAAGCGCAACAAGAAGGATTTCGACGAGATACCGGAGAGCGCGCGCAACCGCTTGGAGTTTGTCTGGCTGGATAGCGTCGATGACGCGATCACTGCGGCCTTATGCGACGGCGTCGGCCCGAAGCGCGTGTTGGCCGAGGCCGACGCCTGATCCTCGCGGGCGTCACCCCGCCGCGCTGGCCGGCTGCACCAAAGGAGCCGGCAAGCGCTCAGGCGGGTGCGCGTCATGGATAGCCAGCACCTGTTTGACATCCGCATCCGTCAATTGCGGAAAGCTGGCATAATAAGCGCCAACCGCCTTGAACGGTGTCGGCTGCTTCAGACAAACAATCTCATCAGCGAAGGGGCGCAAGCGGATGATCGCATCCGGCGCCGCCACCGGTGTCGCCAGAATAAGTCTCTTCGGGCGCTGCTGACGGATCGCCCGAAGCCCAGCCTCTGCCGTGGCACCGGTGGCGATGCCATCGTCCACCACCACCACGGTGCGTCCGGCGATAGGAACCGCAGCGCGACCATCCAGATAAATTTGGCGGCGCCGCTCAATTTCCGCCAAGGCCTCCCGCTTGGCTTGCTGAAGCTCGTCGATCGAGACATCGATGCTGTGGAGCACATCCTCGTTCAGGATCAAGGTTGGGCGAAAGCCGTCTACCACGGCCCCAATCGCCAAGTCCGGCCGAGACGGCGCACCAATTTTGCGCACCATCAACAGGGCCAGCGGCGCGTTCACCTGCGCGGCCACTTCCGCGGCCACGGGCACACCGCCACGCGGCAGGGCATAGACCACGGGGCGATCATCCAAGTGATACGCCAATCGTCGGGCCAAGGCACGCCCGGCCTCGACGCGATTGGTAAAGCCAAACGCGCTTGATCCTGCTGTTCGCTCGCTGGGTGGGCGAGGCCCTCCGGGCAGATCCCCCAGCCTGGCTAAGGGGCGCGGCCGGATGGGATAAAGGCGATCGGTGGCAGGAAAAGGTTTCGGCATGATGGGCTCTTTCGCCTGACAAGGGAAGCCTGGGAGCTTCTGGAACTCCCGACCGGCCAGGCCGTTCCGCCCAGCCAAACAAAAATCATTGGTCAGCTTAGTCTGCCGCGTCAGTGGCAGCGTTGACCGGCATCAGTCTTGCCGCAGTCCTGCCGCAGTCAAAGGCGGCTGCGATCGAAATCGCCCATGGCAAACCCTACCGCGCTCAGCCCCTCCGCCAAATAGTCCGCCAAAAGCGGCGTCTGCGCCAGATAGCGAGCAATGTGCTCGTGGCCCATGCCAGCAGCCTGCGCGCGCACGGCCGCCCACTCCTCCACGCCGTAATCACCGCGGCCGATCCATGTCAGCACCAGCAGATCATACTGCTCCTGCTGCCCCAATGTGGTGATCGCCTCGGTCAATTCGGCGAAGGCAGGATTTCCCGGGACGTCCTCCAGCACGGCGGCAGCATGATCATCGGCGGGATTGGACGCCGGATCCGGCCCCGCGGGGGCGTCCTTCACCCCGAGTTCCCGAGCCTTGACCACAATATAGAACGCTCTGTCGGGATCGATCGTCAATTCAATGACGGGGTCCGCCATAATTTCACCTTTCTGTCCAGCTGCACTGATGGGAAGGACGTGGCCGGCCGGCCTTTCGTTCCGCGCGGTCCGCCACGACCGAAGTAATTGATCGGCATCAATTCTTGCATTGCCGATTCTGTTAACCTTTTGGCGGCCCGGTGGTCTTTCACCGGGCTGAAAGGGTCCTACAATGCCCCGCATTTCCTGGCCCGCCGCGGCCCTCAACACCAGCCGGACCGCGGCGCCGATCCCGGCCCTGGCCGAGGATGCCGCCCAAACGCTCGCCACCTTTCTGGCCGAACCCGCCAAGGCCGCCAGCCTCGGTCTGAGCGGGGCTGATGTCGATCGCTTGGCCGACGCCTTATCCGCCTCATGGAGCACACAAACCGGCCGCAGTGTCAGCGCCGCGGAGTATGTGGCGCTGCTGCAGCGGGTCCATCTGCACAATGCCCTGGCGCTGCAAGATACCAGCGCGCCTTTGCCCGCTAGCCTGGTCTATCCGGTTTTGGAGCGGGTGCAGGATACCCTGACCGCGCGGCCGGGCTGGCTCGCCGCGCCGGCCTTGCGCGGCTATTTGCAGCCGAGCCGGACCCGCGCGCTCCGGCTCGACCCGGAACCGGCCGTCCTGGTCGACCCGCTGGACGAATTGGCCTATCTGACCCTGGAATTGGATATGCTGGGCAGACGATGGATCGGCGATCGCCTGCGCGAGCATTACGAGGCCGACATTGACCGCCCCCGTTGCGAGCGGCTCTGGGCGTTCTACAGCACCTTGCGCGCCGCCATGGCCGCGCGGCTGCTGATCAATGATCCCGACCCATCGATCTGCGCCAATACCCGGCGCAGCGGCGCCAATGCCTATCTGGCGATCGCCGAACGCCACAGCGCGCGCTTCTGCCCGCGCACCCGTTAAAACCGATCCGCCCAGCCGCAGCGACGCGACGCTTTTGACGCGCGCGCATCAGGGTCATGCCAGCGACTCTGTCCGTGCCGAAAATTGGCCGGAATTCAACCGCTTGGCGCCGCCCTTTCGGCCGGCTTAGGGGCCGGTTTCGTGAATTTTCCAGGTCACCGGAAACCGGTGCTAAGCCAATCGTTTAAGGCGCGAATGACACATGCGTTTCAACAGTCTGAATGCGTCATTCATCGACGGTTCACGGTTGGTCCCCGAGCCTTTCACCACTGCGTGAGTAGGGGATTTTCGGCAGAGGAGAGAAGGTATGAAGACGATGAGGCAAGTGGCGGGCCTCGCAGTCGCCTCCGTAGCCCTTTTAGTGGCAACATCGGCTAGCTTGGCGCAATCCGACGCGGCTCCGTCCGCTGTGGATAAGCGTGCTCAAATCGAACAATTGCTGCAGTCGGAATTCGCGGCGCGGCGAGAAACCCTCGACAAGCTGTTCCAGCAGATCGAGCAAGAACGCAAAGAGTTGAAGGCCTTGTCCGAGGCGCTCGCGGTGCTCGGCATCACCACGCCCGAGGCAGCGCTCCCCCCGGCCGCGCAACGTCAATCGGCCCAGCCGCCGGCCGCCGCGTCTAGCGCCCCAGCCCCAACCTCGGCCCCAACCCAGGCCCAGCCCGTGGTGCCAGCGGTCAAGGCGGTACCGGTTCCGCCGGTCGACGCCCAGCCGCTGACAGCACCCGCCAAGGGGTCGCAGGACAGCGCCCGCGCCTTCGACGCGGAGGATGTCGATGCCGTGCTGCGCAATGATGCGCGGTTCGTCAATCGCAGCGGCCAGCGATGGGAATTCTATTATAACAGTGTCCGCATGCGCGCCGTCGCCGACAGCGGCGCGGACCGGGTGCGGGTCATGGCCTATATTCGGCCCGCACGGCGGACCAAGGACAGCCAGTTGGAGCGCGCGTTGGAGGCCAATTATGCCTCGTCCGCCGATGCCCGCTACGGCATCTCCGATGGAAAAATCTATGCGGTTTACGCTCACCCGCTGTCGGCTTTGGACGGCGATCAGCTGCGCGCCGGGCTGACCCAGGTGGCCCGCCTGGCCGAAACGTTCGGCACCACCTACACCTCCGGTGACGTCACCTATGTCGGCGACGAAAGCTGAGCGAACCCCATAACCGGCTTGGCGCGGCAAGGCCGAGGATCGCGCCGCCTCTCCCCCCGTACCGGCGTGGTGCGGGGGTTTTTCGTTGCCAGGTCCTGCGCCCGCGCGGTCGCCGCCAAGGGCGTTGACAAATCCCCGCGCATCTCTAGCTTGGCTCGCGGGCCACGATCCCCCAACGGATCGCGCGCTCTCTGCAAGGAGAGGACATAGATGACGGAACCTGGTGTGCGGCCGGAACGGCCTCATTTCTCGTCCGGTCCGTGCGCCAAGCGCCCCGGCTGGACCCCTGACTTTCTCAACACCGCCCCCCTGGGCCGATCCCACCGCGCCAAAATCGGCAAAGCCCGCCTGAAAGACGCCATCGAGCGCACCCGCGCGATGCTGGAACTGCCAGACGATTATCTGGTCGGCATCGTGCCAGCCTCGGACACCGGCGCCTTTGAAATGGCCATGTGGTCGCTGCTGGGCGCGCGGCCGGTGGAAATGCTTGCCTGGGAAAGCTTCGGCGAAGGCTGGGTGACCGATGCGGTCAAGCAGCTGAAGCTTGAGCATTGCACGGTTCGGCGCGCCGATTATGGCGCCCTGCCCGACTTGCAGGCGGTCGACTGGAACGCCGATGTCTGCTTCACCTGGAACGGCACCACGTCGGGCGTGAAGGTGCCCCATGGCGACTGGATCGCCGCAGACCGCCAGGGCCTGTCGCTGTGCGACGCCACCTCTGCGGTGTTCGCCATGGACTTGCCGTGGGACAGGATCGATGTCGCCACCTTCTCCTGGCAGAAGGTGATGGGCGGAGAGGCCGCCCATGGCATGCTGATCGTGAACCCGCGCGCGGTTCAGCGGCTGGAAAGCCATACCCCGCCCTGGCCGCTGCCCAAGCTGTTCCGCCTGACCAAGGGCGGCAAGCTGAACGCCGAGATCTTTCAGGGCGCCACCATCAACACGCCGTCCCTGATGTGCGTGGAGGATTATCTCGACGCGCTGCAATGGGCTGAGCGCATCGGCGGCCTGGGCGAGCTGATCCGCCGCAGCGAAACCAACCTGGCGGTGCTGGAGGACTGGGTCGCCCGATCCGATTGGGTCGATTTCCTGGCACCGGACCCGGCGATCCGCTCCAACACCTCGGTCTGCCTGAAAATCGTCGACCCGGTGTTCACGGCGCTGGCGCCGGAGGATCAGGCCGGTGTGCCAAAGAAGATCGCCGCGCTGTTGGAGGATCGGGAGATTGCCTTTGACATCAACGGCTATCGCGATGCCCCGCCGGGCCTGCGCATCTGGTGCGGCGCCACGGTCGATGCCGAAGACGTTGCCGCGCTCACGCCGTGGCTGGACTGGGCCTATGCCCAGATCATGGCTGAACGCTGAGCCCTCCCCCCGAGTCTCTTCAGGAATTGCTCACATGCCCAAAGTCTTGATCGCTGACAAAATGAGCCCGAAGGCCGCCGAGCTGTTTCGCCAGCGCGGCGTCGAGGCCGACGAACGCCCCGGGATGAGCCCCGACGAATTGCTCGGCGTCATCGCCGACTATGACGGTCTGGCCGTGCGCTCCGCCACCAAGGTGACGACGGAGCTGCTGGCCGCCGCCGATACGCTGAAGGTGGTCGGCCGCGCCGGCATCGGCGTTGACAATATCGACATTCGCGCCGCGACCAATCGCGGGGTCGTGGTGATGAACACGCCGTTCGGCAACTCCATCACCACGGCAGAACATGCCATCGCCATGATGATGGCCCTGGCCCGGCAGATCCCGGCCGCCAACGCTTCCACCCACGCCGGCAAGTGGGAAAAATCCAAATTCATGGGCGTGGAGCTTTACGGCAAGACGCTGGGGATCATCGGCTGCGGCAATATCGGCTCCATCGTCGCTGACCGTGCCCAGGGCCTGAAAATGCACGTGCTGGGCTTTGATCCCTATCTCTCGCCCGATCGCGCGCGCGACCTGGGCATCACCAAGGTGGAGCTGACGGATCTGTTTGCCCAGGCCGATTTCATCACCCTGCACACGCCGCTGACGGAAAAGACCCGAAACATCATCGATGCTGAGGCGCTGTCGACCATGAAACAGGGCGTGCGCATCGTCAATTGCGCGCGCGGCGGCCTGATCGACGAGGCTGCGCTGAAGGAGGCTTTGGACCGCGGCCATGTCGCCGGGGCCGCGCTGGACGTGTATGAGACCGAACCGGCCACCGACAATCCGCTGTTCGGCCATGAGCGGCTGGTGGCAACGCCGCATCTGGGCGCCTCGACCACCGAGGCGCAGGTCAATGTCGCCATCCAGATTGCCGAGCAGATGTCGGACTATCTGCTCACCGGCGGGGTCAGCAATGCCTTGAACATGCCCTCGGTCAGCGCCGAGGAGGCCCCGCGGTTGGCGCCCTATATGACCCTGGCCAAGCAGATCGGCAGCTTCGCCGGCCAGATCATCGACACCAGCTTGAAGAGCGTGCGCATCGAATATGAGGGCCATGTCGCCAAGCTGAACGTCCAGCCGCTGACCGCGATCGTCCTGGAAGGCTTGCTGCAGCCGCTGATGGACTCGGTGAATATGGTCAATGCGCCGGTGATCGCGCGCGAACGCGATATCGACGTGGCCCAGGTGCGCCATGACCGCGAAGGCGATTATGCCACGCTGATCCGCCTGACCGTGGAAACCGAAAAACAGACCCGCGCCGTCGCCGGCACGCTGTTTGCCAACAATCAGCCGCGCATCGTCGATGTCTCCGACGTGCAGATCGAAGCCGGGCTGACCCCGGACATGCTCTACATCATCAATGACGACAAGCCCGGCTTCATCGGCCAACTAGGCTCGCTTCTGGGCGATCGCGGCATCAATATCGGCACCTTCAATCTGGGCCGGGCCAATGGCGGCACCACCGCGGTGGCGCTGGTGGCGGTCGACCAGCCGGTCGACGATGCGCTCCTGTCGGCCGTCTCCGGCCTGTCCCAGGTGCGCCAGGCCAAGCGGCTGCGCTTTTGACCGGCGCCGCGGCGGTGGAGGATATTCGACAGCGCGGCCTTTTGCCCGAAGGCGTGCATGACGCCTTGAGCCCGGAGGCGGAGCAAGAGGCCGCGCTGACCGACGACCTGATGCGCGGCTTCGCCGCCTATGGCTATCGCCGCGTCGCCCCGCCGCTGGTGGAATTCGAGACCAGCCTGACCTCGCTGAGCGGCGGCAGCGTGACGCCGAACATGTTCCGCCTGCTCGACCCGGTGTCCAACCGCATGATGGCGCTGCGCTCGGACATCACGCCGCAGATCGCCCGGCTGGCAGCGACGCGGCTGGCCGCAGCCCCGCGCCCGTTGCGGCTGTCCTATGCCGGCCATGTTCTGCGCGTGCGCGGCAGCCAGCTGCGGCCGCATCGCCAGTTCCGCCAGGCCGGCGCTGAGTTGATCGGCGCGGCCAGCGTTCAGGCGGAGGCGGAGGTCATCGCCATGGCGTTAGAGACCTTGCGCCTGATCGGCCTGCAAGGCCTGGTGCTGGACCTGACCGTATCCCGCTTCGTGCCGGTGCTGGCGCGGGCGCTGGGCCTGTCCGCGCCCGCAGCTGAGGAGGTGCGTCTGGCCCTGGACGCCAAGGATGTCGGCCGGCTGCAACGCTTGCACGGGCCCGCGCGTGATAGCTTCACCACGGTGCTGCGTGCGGCGGGGCCTGTCAGCCAGGCCCTGGCACAGCTGGACCGGCTGGACCTGCCGGAAGAGGCGCGTGCCCTGATCGAAGAGGTGGCCGCGCTGGCCCACGCGCTCCACACCGTGGTGCCGGACCTGCCGATCAGCCTGGACCCGGGCGAGTTCCGGGGCTTTGAATATAAGACCGGCATCGGCTTTTCGGTGTTTGCCCAAGGCGTGCGCGGCACGCTGGCGCGCGGCGGCCGCTATGCGGTGGACCATCTGGACGGCCGCGAGGAGCCGGCGGTGGGCTTTTCAGTCTATCTGGACAGCATCCTGCAGGGCCTGCCGCGTCCGGCGCCGCGCCCGCTGGTCTTTCTTCCGGCGGACAGCCAGGACGGCAGCCGATTGCGCGTGTCCGGCTGGCGCACCTTGACCGCGCTGGCGCCCGTGGCAGATGAGCAGGCGGAGGCCAGACGCATGGGCTGTACCCATTGGCTGCCCGCTGGCGCCGACGCACCCGTGCCGTTGGACCGCTGAAACATACAAGGAGGGGCGGGGCCTAGACGACGGTCCCGCAGGAAAGGACCGTTCATGGCCAATGTGGTGGTGGTGGGATCCCAGTGGGGGGACGAAGGCAAGGGCAAGATCGTTGACTGGTTGAGCGAGAGAGCCGATGTGGTGGTTCGCTTTCAGGGCGGCCATAATGCCGGCCATACCCTGGTGGTCGACGGTGCGGTCTACAAGCTGTCCCTGCTGCCCTCCGGCATCGTCCGGTCCGGCAAGCTGTCGATCATCGGCAATGGCGTGGTGATCGACCCCTGGGCGCTGGGCGACGAGATCGACCGCCTGGTCGACCAGGGCGTCGAAATCACGCCGGACAGCTTGCAGGTCGCCGCGTCCGCCACGCTGATCCTGCCCTTTCACCGCGAGTTGGACGCCCTGCGCGAGGACGCCACCGCCGGGGTCAAGATCGGCACCACCCGACGCGGCATCGGCCCCGCCTACGAAGACAAGGTCGGCCGCCGATCCCTGCGCGTGTGCGATTTGAAGGACCGCGCGGCCATCGAGGAACGGCTGGATCAATTGCTGACCCATCATGATGCGCTGCGCCGCGGCCTGGACGCCCCGGCAATCGACCGGGCGGCGGTGACCGAGGCGCTGATCGAGGTGGCCGGAAAGATCCTGCCGTTCGCGGCGCCGGTCTGGCGCACCCTGGCCGACGCTCAGGCCGCGGGCAAGCGCATCTTGTTCGAAGGCGCCCAAGGCATGATGCTGGATGTCGACCACGGCACCTATCCGTTCGTCACCTCCTCGCAGACCGTGGCGGGCCAGGCCGCGGCGGGATCGGGCATCGGCCCGGGTGCGCTGGGCTATGTTCTGGGCATCACCAAGGCCTATACCACGCGCGTAGGCAGCGGCCCCTTTCCCACCGAACAGGACAATGCCGACGGCCAGCGCCTGGGCGAGCGCGGTCGGGAATTCGGTGTGGTCACCGGCCGCAAGCGGCGCTGCGGCTGGTTCGATGCGGTGATGGTGCGCCAGGCCGCGCGCATCGGCGGCATCCACGGCATCGCGCTGACCAAGCTGGACGTGCTGGACGGGTTTTCCGAGCTTCAGGTGTGCATCGGCTATCGCCTGGACGGCCGGCAGATCGATTTCCTGCCCCCCGCCATGGATGATCAGGCGCGCGTCGAGCCGATCTATGAAACGCTGGAGGGCTGGAGCGAGAGCACCGAGGGCGCGCGCAGCTGGGCCGATCTGCCGGCCACCGCGATCAAATATATTCGCCGCATCGAAGAACTGATCGAAACCCCTGTGGCGCTGCTGTCGACCAGCCCGAAACGGGACGACACCATTTTGGTGAAAGATCCGTTCCGCCCCTGAGCTTCGGTCTGGAGACTGACCATGCCGCTGCGCCGGCTGATCGTGGAGCGGCTGGGCGCGCAGGGCGACGGCATGGCGCCAACGCGCGACGGCCCGGTCTATCTGCCCGGCAGCGCACCCGGTGACCTGGTCGAGGCCGAGGTGCACGCCACCCGCCGCGGCCCCGCGGTCGGCAAATGGCGTCTGATCACGCCCTCGCCGCAACGCGCTGATCCCGTCTGCCCGCATTATGGCGTCTGCGGCGGGTGTTCGCTTCAGCATGTCGATGCCGCCCTTTATGCCCGCTTTCTGGTCGACAAGATCGCCGCCGCCCTGAGCCAGCAGGGTCTGACCGCGGACATCGCCGATCCGGTGATCAGCCCGCCGCACAGCCGCCGCCGGCTGATCATGACGGCGCGGCGCACCGGCCCCTCACTTGTGCTGGGCTTTCATCAGGCGCGCAGCCATCAGCTGGTGCAATTGAGCGAATGCCCGGTGGCGCATCCGCGACTGATGGTGCTGGTGGCGCCGCTCAGGCGGCTGCTCAAGCCCCTCTTGTCGCCCGGCGAGCAGGCGGGACTGACCTTGACCCTGACGGATAGCGGCACCGACCTAAGGCTCGACATGCCCGCCGAGCCCGACCTGGCGGCCCGCGAAGCCCTGGCGGCCTTTGCGGACACCGAGGCCCTGGCGGCGATCAGCTGGGCGGTGGACGGCGTGGAGGAGCCGGTGGTGCGCCGGCGCGAGCCGTTGATGCGCTTCGGCCCGGCTGCTGTGCCGCTGCCCGCCGGCGCCTTCGTGCAGGCCACCGAGGACGGCGAGCGGGCCTTGACCGCCGTCGTCCTTGATAGCTTGGCCGGCGTGGACAAGATCGCCGATCTGTTCGCCGGCCTGGGCACCTTTACTTTTCCGCTTGCCGAACGAGTGCCGGTTTTAGCGGTCGAAGGCGCAGCCTCAGCGGTTATGGCGCTGCAGACGGCGGCGCGGTCGACCCCCGGACTGAAGCCGGTGGAGGCGGTGCATCGGGACCTGTTTCGCCGTCCGCTTCTGGCCGGAGAGTTCATCAAAATCCCAGCCGCGGTCATCGATCCGCCACGCGCCGGGGCCAAGGCACAATGCGCAGAACTGGCGGCCTCGAAACTGGAGCGTGTCGCCGCGGTGTCATGCAATCCGGCCACCTTCGCGCGCGACGCCCGGCTTCTGGTCGATGGCGGCTTTTCGCTCGGCCCGATCACGCCGGTCGGCCAATTCCTCTGGTCCGCCCATGTCGAACTGGTCTGCCTATTGAGCCGTTGACCCCGGCCAAGACAGGCCCGCTTGCGCCCTCAGCAGCCGATAGAGCGACATCGACGCACTCATAGCCGTACCTGACCATGACCCAGCGGGCCATGGCCGGCGCCGAAACCGGGTGCCGCCAGGATCGCCGCCCGCACAAACGACCGCGCCCGGGCAACAGCGGCAACCAGATCCAGCCCCTGTGCCAGGCCGGTGGCGATCGCGCTGGCCAGGGTGCAGCCGGTGCCGTGGGTGTGGCGGGTGTCGATGCGCGGGTCGACAAAGCGGTGCATCCGGCCGTCCGCGTCACGCAGCTGATCGACCAGCGTCGCCCCCGTGCCGTGGCCGCCCTTCAACAGCACCGCTCGCGGCCCCTGCCGCGCCAATTCCGCCAAGTCTGCCGCCGGATCGCCCAACGGCCGCTGCAACAGCTGCCGCGCTTCGGGCATGTTCGGCGTCACAAGTGTGGCGATCGGGAACAGATGGCGGACCAAAGCCTCTCCGGCCGCACTCAATTCATCCCCGGAAGTGGCCGTCAGCACCGGGTCCAGCACCACCGGGCCGGAAAAACCGTCCAGCGCCCGTGCGATCGCCTGCGCCGCCGCTGCCGTCGGCACCAGCCCAAGCTTGACCGCATCAGCCCCGAGATCAGCCAGAACCACGCGGATCTGCTCAGCGATCAGATCCGCCGCCACCGCCTCGACTGAGTGAACCCGCCGGGTGTCTTGCACGGTCAGCGCCGTGACCGCTGCCATGGCGAAGCCCCCCAGCATGGTGACGGTCTTCAGATCCGCCTGCAGCCCGGCCCCGCCGCCAGGATCGGAGCCGGCAATGATCAACACGCGTGCCGGCGCGCTCATGCGATGGGCTCATCAAACCAGGGCGGACAGTGGAACGCGGACTGTGGCTTTTGTGTCAGACACAGCGCGGAAACGGCCCTTACTAAGGCGTTTTGAGAATTCATTAACCAAGCCCCTTTACGATTTTAATCACTCGTTTCGCGCGCGGAGGCCAAAAGCAATGGCGAACGAACATACCTTGCATCCGATCACCAAGGCGGATAGCCGCTCCATCAATGATGCCTATATTGAGGATTATTACGAGCGCGCCAAGATCACTCGCGCGGTGCGCTTCTTTGCGTCGCGCCGTTATCACGCCAAATCGAAGATTTCGCTGATTTGCATCTCCATGCTGGCGATCTACGCCTTGTTGGCCAATATCCTCCTCATCCTCTACGAGGGTGAAAAGGCCGGGGAATTTCTGTTCCGTATGCTGACCGTGGTCAATATCATGATCCCGGCGTTTATCTTGTTCTTCAACGCGTTCGAATTCTCCAAAGGTTATGATCTGATCTCCGATAAGATGCGGGCATCGGCGGATCTGTTGTCTCGCCTGCTGGAAAAAATCGAATTTTTCCTGCTACGCGGCGCCATCACGGATGAGGAAGTGGAGGCCGTGCGCGAAGAGTATCAAGAGGCGATCCGCGACCTGCCCGAAGATGACGGCCAGATCGATTTCTATATGGTGCTGCTGGACAATACCTTCGTGACTCTGTCCAGTTCCGACCGCGGCTCCAAAAAATATGAAAATTTCTACAAAGCGCGTCGAAAGAATGCCTGGCTATACTGGATCCAGCACAAGGTCGACCTGTTCGGTCCTGTCCTGCTCTATATCGTCGTCCCGGGCCTGTTCGTTTCCTATCTGGCAATCGGCGTTCTGGCTTAGCGCCTGGATGAAAAGGCCCGCTGCCTAGGGGGCGAGCAACTTTATCCGAGCCGCAACCGCCCCCATGCACTTGGCGCGGCGCCAAAGCGCAGCCCCGGGGTTGGGGCGGGGGGGCGTCAGTGCGCGGGGTTTCGGCTCAGTCGCGCGGGCCGGTCATGGTTTCCGGACGGACCACCTGGCGGAACCGCTCTTCGCTGACCGCGCCCAGTTCCAGTGCGCTTTCCAGCAGGGTCAGCCCCTTCTTGTGGGCGTTCTTGGCGACCTGAGAGGCGGTGTCATAGCCAATCTCCGGGGCCAGCGCGGTGACCAGCATCAAGGAGCGCTCCAACAGATCGGCAATGCGCGTCTCATTGGCCTGGATGCCCGCGACGCAGCGATCGGTGAAGGAGCGCGCGGCATCGCCCAACAGCGCGATCGACTGCAGCACATTATAGACGATCACGGGCTTGAACACATTCAGCTCCAGATGCCCGTGCGCGCCCGCCACGGTGACGGCGGTGTGATTGCCCATCACCTGCGCGCACACCATGGTCAGCGCCTCCGCCTGGGTCGGGTTGACCTTGCCGGGCATGATCGAGGAGCCGGGCTCATTCTCCGGCAGCATCAGCTCGCCCAGGCCGCAGCGGGGCCCAGAGCCCAACAGCCGGACATCATTGGCCAGCTTCATCAGGCTGACCGCCACGGTGTTGAGCGCCCCGGAGGCTTCGACCATGGCATCATGGCTGGCCAGCGCCTCGAACTTATTCTCCGCCGTAACGAAGGGCAGGCCGGTGATCTCGGCCACTTCAGCGGCGACCGTCTCCGCAAAGCCCGTCTTGGCATTGATGCCGGTGCCCACCGCGGTGCCGCCCTGGGCCAGCTGATACAGCGCCGGCAGCGTGTCCTTCACCCGGCGCAGGCCGTTGCGCACCTGCGCGGCATAGCCGGAGAATTCCTGGCCCAAGGTCAGCGGCGTGGCGTCCTGCAGATGGGTGCGGCCGATCTTGACGATATCCTGAAACGCCTCGGCCTTCTCCTCCAGCGCTGCCAAGAGATGCTCCAGCGCGGGCAGCAGGCGGTGATGGATCTGCTCGGCCGCGGCGATATGCATGGCGGTGGGGAAGGTGTCATTGGAGGATTGCGCGCGGTTGACATGATCATTGGGATGCACCGGGTCCTTCGAGCCCAGCGTGCCGCCCAGCGTCTCGATGGCGAGATTGGAGATCACCTCGTTGGCGTTCATGTTCGACTGGGTGCCCGAGCCGGTCTGCCACACCACCAGCGGAAAATGATCATCCAGTTGATTGTCGATGACCTTTTGAGCGGCGGCGATGATCGCCTCTGCGATGCGCGGCTCGATCGTCTCCAGCGCCAGATTGGCCCGGGCGCAGGCGGCCTTGACGATGCCCAGGGCGCGGATCAGGGGGCTGGGCATGCGCTCGCCCCCGATCGGGAAATTGCTCAGCGAGCGTTGCGTTTGCGCGCCCCAATAGCGGTCCTGCGCCACCGCAATCGGCCCAAAGGCATCCGTTTCCGTCCGCGTATCCGTCATCGCCCATCTCCCCTGGTCCAGCATGCAACCGCGCGGCTTGTGCGCGGGAATATAGCGCGCATGCAAGACATTTCCGGCGGCGGCCGCGATGCTCTACCGACACCCCGCCCCGACCAGCCCCGCACCAGCCCCGCCGTGCCTCCGCACGACGCCAGTCTGCCGAGGATGATGCGTTAACATTAGACTATCACATCAACCATCATGGAGGCTGACTCACCCATTGCAGAGGGTGGAATTAGGGTGGAATTCCAGGAATTCCGGCGACAGTATAGTATTTTATTCATCGTCTGGTACCGATTTGCGCGGTCGACCAGGGCGTTTCGCCGCCAGAGACCGTCCGAGCCGCAGCTCCAAGTCCGCGATCCCGTCCTCTGACCCCAGGGCGCGCCCGGTTTGGAGAGGCTGGTCCAGCCGCTTGACCCTGACCTCCTCACTCCCGCCTTCGATGAAGGGTTGTGACGTGACCCCCGTCTTTCATCCAGCCGAAGCGAGAGCCCGGGGTTGATTTGATCCTTCGTGGATCGGGGTTGCAAGAGGCCGGGGCGCGGAGCCTTGGCGTAGCGCAGCGCTCCGGCCGGCGGTGGAGAGTTGGCGACGGTATTCCGCTGGCGTCATCCAGCTGAGCTGTGAGTGGGGTCGTTCCTCGTTGTAGTCGCGCCGCCAGCCGTTCAGGACGGCTCGCGCGTGCGGCAGGGAGTGGAACAGCGTCTC
>JBHJGS010000017.1:0-8918 GCA_050331575.1 Rhodothalassiaceae bacterium
GTGCGGCCGCCGGCGGTGCCGTGGCCGCGGCCTTTGTCTCGTCGGAGCCTTCTTGGCCTGCGGCGTCGGCCTGCTTGGCCGCTGCTTCGGCCTTGGCCGCCTGGTCTTTCTGGCGCGCTTCAGCGGCCTGCGCCAACTGTTCAAGGGCGCGGCGAACCTCGCCCAGCAGCGGCGCCTGATCGCCCAGCTTATCGGCCGCTGCACCGTCGAGCTGGCGGATCAGCGCATAGGCGGCAACCGCTGCCTCATCGTCTGCTTCACTGGCCTTATGCGCGGCCAAAGGGTCGGCGAGATAATTGGCGATCCAGCCAAGCGCGTTGGCACGGGCGCGCACGCGCTTCAGCGGTGGGAACAGATCGTCCCAATAGGTCTCGATCAGGTCGGTCAAGATCGTCAGGCCGGCCTGGAGCCCGCACAGCCCCTCGGTTTCGTACAAGGCACAGCACAAGAAGGTGGCGATCTTCAGATCCTTGGATTTGTCCGCCAGGATCGCCCGCGAGTGATCAGCGACCACGGCCCAATCCGGCCGATCGTCCGAGACGCTTTGAAGCTTGGCGATCTCCGCCTCAACCGCCTCGTAGGCCGGATCATATTTGGCATCCGCGCCCACCGGCGCAGCCCCCGGCACCGGCGTCCGGCCCAGACCGATGATCAGATCATCCGGTGCCATCGCACCCCTCCTGCCCCCGCCAACCGGTCAACATCGCCTGGTAGCAGGCCGGATCCGGCAACCCGTCCAGCCGCACCAGACAGGGGTCGACCCGATCGGAGCCGTGCGTCCACCACAGGGCGCGCACCGGCCCCATCATTTGGGCCAGCAGACAGCCGACCGGGCCGGCCGGCGCCGCGGCGCCGCCGTCCGGCAAGGTCCAGCCCAAACCGTGCGGCAGTGCTGCGACCGCACCAGGCATTTGAGGCGCGCCCAAGGCCTGCACCTGCCGGTCCAACGCATCGCTGTCCAACCCATGACGCAAGGCATCCAATGCCGCAAACTCCGCGCGCGCCAACCAGTCCGCCGCAGCCCCCGCCCAAGCAAAGGCGCCCGGCCCGCTTGCCACAGCGATCATCAGGCTCAACGGAAATTGCCGGCCGACCCGGTCCACGCTCGGCATCATCACCCCGATCAGCGCCTCGGGCCCGGCCAGATCCGGGGCCAGAACAAAGCGCCAAATCGGGCTGGTCAGATAAATCTCGTCCCACTCCGGGCCGAGTGCGGCCTGAGCCTGGTGCAGTGCAGGCTCCAGCCAGCCATCCCACGCCGCTTTCACCGCCTGGGGCACCCGGCGCGCCAGAAAGTCGCCATGCGCCGGCAGCTTGCCATAATAGCCGGGCAGCGTGGCGGTGATGGCGGCCGGGTCCATGCCTAAAGCTCTTCCACGCAGCGGAACCGGGTCAGCCGGTCCAGATCAAAGGGATTTTCCACGCTGGCCGCGCGCAGCTCATAGACCGTGCGCAGGCCTTCCGCGCTGAAGCTGACCTGATAGCGGTCCGAGCCTGCCACTTGCGCCACCTTGGCCCGGTTGAGCAGCCGGAACCAGGACCACGGCCCGTCGGTGGCAACCCCGGCGGACTGGCCGCCGCCGATGGTGGCGAAGGTCACGGTGGAGCGGTTGGTGTCGCCGCTGCCCGGCCAGGTGACGGTTTCCAGCCGCTGCGGCCCGTGCTGATAGATCAGCCGCTGGTCATTGATCTGCACCTGCACCTGGGCTGCCTGGCGGTCCAGATACAACGGCCGCATGTCGAACCGCACCGACGGCGATGCGCCGTTGGCGAAGAACAGCCGGCGGATCTCGTCGGCCAATTCAAACTGCGCCAGCGCCTGTTGCGATAGCCCCAGGCGCACGCCCCCGGTGGACTTCAGCTGCCACGGCCGAACGCTGGTATCCACGAACGGCGCCAGATTGGCCTGGAAGAACTGGTCCAGCATGCCCTGCGGCCCGAAAAAGGCGGTGAAGTCGGACAGATTGACGTCCTCATTGCTGTTCAGATCCATCGGGAAGCGGGCGGTCACGGCGCGCCGGCAGAATGGCAGGATTTCGTCTTTCCAGACCTGATTGACCCGGCCGCGCGCATCGCGCAGCGTCAAGGCCGACGCCTGCTGGACCACGTCGCGCAGCCACCGGCGGATCGGTTCGGGCTGCTGGTCGGCGGCCAGTTCCACCCGCCGCATGATGCCGCGGGTCTTGTCGGTATCCGCGGCCGCGGCCAGGCCGGCATCACCGCTGCCGGACAAGGCATCCAGGTCCGACAAATGAACATAAAGGTCGTTGAGCGGCTGCGCCATGGCTTGCCCCAGCGGCGTGCCGGCCCGGCCTTGGCCGGCGAGGCTGTCGCGGAGGGGTTGAAACGCCAGGTCAATGCGGGCGGCGGGGTCTGCCGCAGCATCGGGCGCAGCGGCATCGAGCAGCCGGCCCAGCCCGCTTTGCACCCGGCCGGTCAAGCCGCCTTGGGGATTGGCGGATTGCGGCGGAGTATAGCGGGGTCCGGTCAGCTTGGTCTGTTCGGCTACCGCAACAGCGAGCTTGACCAAAGGCGATGACTGGCCACTCAGGCGCTGAACCACTGCGGCGCCATCACCGAAGGACCGGAACGGCCGCACCGATATTCCGCCCAAGTGATGCTGCCAGATGCGCTCATAGTCGCGCGCATAAAGATCGAGCACCGCCAAGCGAAGTTGGCGCGGATCACCGGTGTCGCTTTGCCGCTCGTAGGCCGGGCCCAGAACCCAGGATTGCTGGCGCGCCAGATTGACCATCAAGGTCAGCTGCCCGACCACCGCCTTCTCATAGCCGTCGCGCGTGAACAATCCAGGCACCGTTGCCGGGGCATCGCCCAGACCGGCATTGAACAGGCGGCTGTCGGTGTCGCCCAAAGCGGCCACGGGGCTGAACGCGGGCAGGCCCATGCGCAGGCCCTGCCATTTCAGCCGGCCATAGACTCGCTGGGCCTGGCTCAAGGCCAGCAATTCGTTGCGCGCCTGGGCGACCAGGGCCTCGTCCATCGGCAGCGGATCGAACGGATGGGTCAGCAGCGCCCGCAGATGCGCAAGAATGGCCTCGCGGTCCTCGCGATTGGCCTCCCCCGGGAACAGGCCGGCCCAGTCCTGCAAGACCCAATCGAGCACGGCGTCTTCATTGTAGCGACTGGGCGCGCCCAACATCAGATAGATGCGCAAGGCCTCGAACAGGAAATCCTTGTCGTCGGCGCCGGCGGAGATTTGCCGTTCCAACCGCTGCACCACTTGCGGCAGCAGCACGCCCTGCAAGGCGCGCAGATACGCGTCCTCCGCCGCCGCGCCCAGCTTGGGCCGCTGGCTTAGGCCCAGACCCTGCAAGAAGGGCGTGCCGGGATCGGCATAGCCGCCGGGGATCTGCCGCAGCAAATCCAGATAGGGCCGGGCGGACAAGGCGGAGCGGTCGCCATGCACCAGCGCGTCGGCCGCGGCGTCATAGTCGGCGATATTGGCCTCAACCCGGCTGATATAGCGTTCATTGGCGAAATAGCCGTTGATCCAAAGGCCGGCCATCACAATGGTGGCGACGCCGGCGCCGGCATAGGCACCACGCTCCATCCAATGGCGATTGCGCGCGAAAAAGCCGGTAGAGCCAACCAGGTCAGATTCGCGGAACACCAGATCGCGCAACAGCCGGGTGACGAAATAGCTGCGCCCCCGCCCGGAAAAGGCCGGCATCGCTGCGGAGGGCAGACGGAAATGCGCGCTGACAGCGCCGATCAGCCGGTCGATCGGGGTGCCCTGCTGGGTGCCGCTGGTGAAATAGACCCCGCGCAGCATGGCAGTGTCCTCGAACCGGCTGGACCCGAACGCCTCGGTCAGGAACTCGTCCAGCCCCGCCTTCAAGCTGGCCATTTGGGCCGGAAAGCCGTGGATGGCGCCGCGCCGGCCCGGGTCGCGCTCCTGATACAGCGCCGGCAACAGGCGTTCCTCCAGCCGGTCGATCAGGCCTTGAAACTGCTGGTCGAATTGGCTCAGCGGCGCCTCGCCCGGTGAGAATGTCACGCCCCAAACCTGGGCCCGCTCCTCCCGGCCCAGATCGCCGAAAAACTCCACAAAGCCGTTCAACAGATCCGCCTTTGTGAACATGACATAGACCGGCACACGCAGCTTGAGATGCTCGTACAACTCCTTCAGGCGAGCGCGCACCGCGCGGGCATGCGCCAGCCGTTCGCGCGGATGCAGCTGGCACAGGTCGACCAGCGAGAACACCACCATGACGCCATCGATCGGGCGCCGGCGGCGATGCCGTTTCAACAGCGAAAGAAAGCCGCCCCAGGCCGCCTTGTCGACGCTTTGGTCACTGTCCTGGGTGGTGTAGCGCCCGGCCGTGTCCAGCAGCACCGCCTCGTCGGTGAACCACCAGTCGCAGTTGCGCGTGCCGCCGACGCCGCGCACCGCATCATCGCCGAAGCGATCCTTCAGCGGAAAATTCAGCCCGCAATTCTTCAACAGCGTGGTCTTGCCCGATCCCGGCGGGCCGATCACGACATACCAAGGCAGCTGATACAACAGCCGCCGGCCGCCGCCCAGCCGCGCCTTCTTCAACACCTGCGCGGCCTCGTCGAAGCGCTCCTTCAAGGCGGCGATCTCCTCAGCGGAGGCATCGCTGTGCGGCTCCGGCCCCGGCGCGCTGTCCGCCAGGCTGGTCAGCACCTGCTTGTTGGTTTTCTGGCGCTTCAACAGCAGAAGCAGGCTGATGATCGCCCAGACCAAAACCAGCAGCAAGATGGTGATGATGCGCGCGGCGGGCGACAGAAGCGGAACGGCCCCGGCAATGGCGATCAGCGGGCCCAAAAACCAGATCATTGCGCTGACGAACGCCAGCCCCAGGATCGACAGAAACCAGCGGTTGGTCAGAAAGCGGCCGATGCTCTTGAACAGTTTCACGACGCGTCCCGCCCCTAATAGATCGTCAGTTCGATATCGATGCGCCGGTTCTGTGCCCGGCCCTCAGCCGTATCATTGTCGGCGATCGGCTGTTGGTCGGCCCGGCCTTCCGCAATCAGTTTTGACGGCGGGTCGGCATAGCCGCGCATCGCCGCCACCACCGTCTGCGCCCGGGCCGTGGACAGGTGCCAGTTGGACGGGTAGCGCAGAGTGCGGATTGGCTGGTCGTCGGTGTGCCCGGCGACCACGATTGGGCCTGGCAGATCGCCGACGGCGCGGCCGACCCGGTCGACCAGCGCCCGGGCCGGGCCGGTCAGCTGCGCGCTGCCGGACGCGAACAGGCCCTGGCCCGGCACCCGCAGGGTCAGGTTCGGGCCGTCGGTCAACAGCTGCACCGCGCCGCTGGACAGATCCGGCGCCAGCGCCTGGCGCACGCCGGCGATGCGGTCCTGGCGCGAGGGACCGGGGCTGGACACAAGTGTCTGCGGCTGCGGTTGCGGAGCGGCAATTGCCGCGGCCGGTCGCTCCCGGCCGAGCTGAGCCAGCCGCCCGAAAGCGGCATCGCTGGACGCGTTCAACGCCAGATTAAACCCGACCAAGATCAAGGTCATGATGCCCAGGGCGCCGGCCCACACCACCCATAGCGGCACAAGCTTGGCCACGCGCGGGCGCTTGTCGGTCAGCCCGCGCCACTGCGGCGACAACTCGCGCTCAAATTCGCCGCGCTGGGCCCGAATGGTCTGGAACAGGCCCTGTTCGATCCGATCCAATTGCTCGCGGCCGCGGTCCACTGCACCGAAGCGGCCCATGAACCCCAGACTGATGCAGACATACAGCACTTCCAGCGCATCGATCGTGGCGCCGGGCTGATTGGTCAGTTCGTTGAGCAGATGGAACACCCGCTCACCGCCGGTGGTGTCGCCGTGGATCAGCGACAAAACGGTCTGCTGGCCCCAGCCGGCAGTCGCCCCCCAGGGCGTGCGCATGACGGTTTCGTCGATCAGCGCACAAATCGCATAGCTGGCCGCCTGAATATGCTGGTTCGGGATGCCGCTGCGCCGGGCTTGCGCCTCCATGCTGCGCACCTGGTCGACAATATCGCGCCGCAATTGCTGCGGATCCGGGTGATTGGGACTATTGCGCAATTGCCGAACCAGCGCGAACAGCTCACTGGCCGCCGCCAGCAACGGATTGCGACCGCTATAAGCAGACAGCGGCGCGGTTTCCGTGGCGGTGGCGCTGTGCGATGCCTGGGACAGCGCTTGGGATGGCGCCTGGGCCGGTGCTTGGGATGGCGCTTGGGATGGCGCGGCCGGCTGAGCCGGAGCGGGGGCCTGCTGCATCCGCGTGCCGCCCGGGGTCGGCATGATCACGGTCCGGTCTTGCTGGCTGGGTCCATCCGCCATGGCGCTACCTCTTGATCGCCCAAAGCGACAAGGACAGGTTCGGCGCCTCGCCCGGGACGTGGATGGCGATCGCGCCGGACTGATTGAGATCCTGCCAGGCCGGGCTGTTGGTATCCAAATCGAAATAGGCGCCTTCGCTCATGTCCGGCAGCTGCCTGGGCGCTGCCGCCAGGCGCGTCAAGGTGATGCCGGGCAGGGCCATATTGACCAGTTGCGAGATCTTCTCCGCAGCGCCAACCTTGGCCTGGCCGGACAGCAGCTGGATCAGCCGATCCGCCGGCAGGTCCGCGCTGACCCCCAGCACGAACCGGGCCTGGGAGAGCAGCGTGCGGTCCGCGATGATGCCGCGGCTGACCCCGTAGCGGTTCGGCCCCTGCAACTCGATACGCACCACCCGGCTTTCGATTTCCAGGCTCAATGCCTGACGGATCGCCGCCTTGATCGGCTGGAAGGTTTGCGCCAGGGCGTCATGGTCATACGCCGGCTGCAAATGCGGTCGGCGCGCCTCCGGATCGAAGGTCGCCAGTTCGCCGGCCAGCGGCAGCAATTCGCGATAAAGATCTTCCGGGTGCAGATGCGGCCGCCCGGCCAGATAGGCGATCAGCGGCTCATAGCGGTTGATCATCTGCAGCAGGAGAAATTCCGAAATCTCGCTGGTGCCGCGCCCGCTGCTGGTCACCTTCTCCTTCAAAGCATCGCCGCGCTGGTGCAGCATGCCGGCCACCTCGGTGAGAAACCCCGAAAGGCCGTCATGCAGCCGGCAGTCCAGCGCCGGCGGAATGAAACTGTCGTCCAGCGTGATCACCCGTTCAGCGGTGACCTGGCGAACCTTCGCAACCGCCATGGCCTGATGGCCTTGTCGATCTTGCCCGGCATGCATCAGCCGAAACCGCGGCGCGGCGGTGGCGATGCGCACCTCGCCTTCCTCGGCGCTGACATCACGGGCCGGCACCTCGCTCAAGGCGAATGGCGCCATGCTATCGGCGCTGTCCGCCGCGTCGATCTGGCGGCCGTTGGACGGGACCGGCAGGCACAAATAGATCTGCGCATCGCGCACCGCTTCGGTCAGTTCCAGGGCGAGCGAGGCGTCATTGTCCTGCGGCAGGTGAAAGGCGGTACCGTCGGGCAGAATGCCTTCTGCCCCGGCCAGGCGGATCTGACCGATCTTCAGCGCGTCACGATCCAACGTCAGCGAATGGAATCCCCAACGGCAGCATTGCACACCGGCAAGGGCCCGGCGCACGGCGGCGGTCATGTGCCGGTCTTGCTGCTGGAAATGCTGCGGTCGGAGAAACATGCCTTCCGACCAGACCACCTTATTCACTGACATGGTGTCTCCTGGGGTCCCGTCCCGCATCGGCCCCTTCCTTGTCTCGGCTTACTGCTCTTCGATGCGCAGGCGCACGCCGTCGGCGGTGATCCGGATCTTCTCGGTCTTGCCCAGGTCAGGCGCATAGACCTGCCGCCACTGTGCCTCATCCAGATCGCGGAACGCGGCGATCACGCCCAGATGGGTGGCGCCGCTGTCCTCGGTCAGCAGGAATTCCTTGTCCAAACTCTGCCCCGGCTCCAGGAAGAATTCTTGCCGCTCCAACAGATCCTGGCCCAATGTTCCGGCTTCATTCTGGTAGACCGCGAAGAAATCGGCGTTTTGAAATGCCGTCGGCGAGCGCAGCAGATAGGTGCGCACCACCACCGGCGATGCGCGCCCCTGCAAGTCGGGATTGACCGTGTCAGAGGCAGAGATCGATGCCCTGATCTTGGTATCGTCTGGCCCGAAGACCATTTCCTTTGCGCCGCACCCGGCCGTCGCCAAGGCAATTGCCAGCGCCGCCAAACCGCGTTTGAAGCCTGTGTGTCTCATTGCTTGCCCCCAGGCGCCACCAGCGCTGTCGCGGATTTACTTGCGCGACAGCGCTGGTTGCGCACCTGCTCCTCATAAGCCTTGGCAAAGGCTTGCCCGAAAACCGCCTGAAAATCTTCGGAAATTTCTTCAGAGATGTCACCATAAAGTTGGGTGAAGGCATCCCAGTAGCGCGCCTTTTTTCCGGTGAACATGCTGGCAACGCTGCGGTCCTCGCCCAAGCGCTGTTCCAATCGCTTAGGATCGAACCGACGCAACAGCGCCGTCAGCGCGCTTTGCATTCCGGCCAAGACCGCCAACTGATGCGCGGCCAGATCGTCATAGGCCTCGCTGAGCGCCTCTGGTCCGTCCTTGAAGCCCGGACGGTCCTGGCTGAGCAGCAAACGCAGCGCCTCGACCGCGGACGGGCTGAATTTCAAGGGATTATTGTCCTGCGACTGGATCATGGTTTGCTCCAGCCGGAACTCGTTCTTCAAAGCGCTGCGCGAGGCCATCACCTGCATCAAGCCGTCCACCGAGCGCGCCAGCAGCGCACCCGCCCGCGCCATCATGGCTTCAGCCTGATCCGGCGGCACGGAGACGTCGCCCAACCCCGCCCCGCGCAAAAACGCAGCCGCAGCGCCGGCATCCGCTGAAGGCGCTACGGCCGCTTGTGCCGGAGCAGGTGCCGGAGCAGGTGCTGGAGCAGGTGCCGGCGGCTGGCGCGCAGGCGCTGGCGGCTGGGCGGCGGGCGCGGGTGGCGCGG